>JAGROY010000193.1 GCA_020439995.1 Verrucomicrobiia bacterium | reverse complement strand
TCAGGCGCGAGCACTCGCTCGAGCGGATCTGTGGCGTTTTGCAGCTCTTCAAGCAAATCCGGGCTGATGGTAAGCAGATCACAGCCAGCCAATGCGCGAATCTGTCCGACGTTGCGGAAACTGGCCCCCATCACTTCAGTCTCGTGTCCGAACTTTTTGAAGTAGTTGTAGATTTCGTGAACGGATTGCACGCCTGGATCGTCGAGACCGGAGTAATCCTTCCCGGTCGATTTCTTATACCAGTCGTAGATCCTCCCGACGAATGGCGAAATCAATTGCACACCAGCCTCGGCACAGGCCACCGCCTGAATCAGCGAGAACATGAGAGTCAGATTGCAGTGAATCCCTTCTTTCTCCAGCTGCTCCGCCGCAGTGATCCCCTCCCATGTCGACGCGATTTTAATCAGCACCCGTTCGCGGGAAATTCCTTCTTTTTCATACAGCGCGATCAATGTGCGGGCCTTGGTAATCGTACCTTCAACATCGAATGACAAGCGTGCATCCGTCTCCGTCGAAACGCGTCCCGGAACAATCTCGAGGATCTCCTTGCCGAACAGGATGAGGATGCGGTCAATGATACTTTCAGTGAGTGCCGCCCCGGCCAGCGCCGAACCCGAGTGCTCTTTCACAGCCTTTTCCACGAGATGGCGGTACGCCTCCTGTTGTGAGGCTTTCAGGATCAGCGACGGATTTGTCGTAGCATCTTGAGGCGCGTACGCCTTCATCGTGTCGAAATCACCCGTGTCGGCGACAACGGTCGTGAACTGCTTCAGTTGATCTAGTTGATTTTCAGTCATTGCTGGTGGGTGTTACAGATTTTAGAGAGTGGATCAGGCGATCAAAATACCCGTCCAAGGTTGGTAAGATTTCCAAGGCGGGCCGCCTCTTTGTCAAAAAAGTCGCGATATTCATCGGCTTTTTCCTGAGTCCACTCACTGACAACCATTGCCCGGTAAATCTGAATAGGCTTGTAACTTTCCGTAGCAGCGCCGACGCCCCAAACCTGATAGGATCTGCGGGACAGGTGCTTCACATAAACCTGAAGATCTTCTCGCACGCCTGTGCCCTGTGAGCTGGCAGCCTTTCCGGTAACCTCCCTCCAGCTTTTATCCTCCATGACATAACCACTTTTTTGGAACCAGTCCAGCGACTGCTGCTCAAAAGCAAGTCGCATGGAGTCTTCACGGAAATCCACACTCTTGTAGAGTTGAGGAATTACAATGTGGCGCTTTTGGAAGCCATCAAAGCGGAGGAAAAGAAAGGTAACCAATGCAATCAGCATCAGGAAGACCATCAACAGAGGGCGATTGAAAAAAGTCCGCAGCATATTGGAGGGAGAAGTGATTAGCTAACGAGGAACGGTGGGCTTCCACAAACAGCGCTTAGCTGCGATAACTGTTGCAACGATTCGTCCAGCCAGGAAGCCAGCGTTTCTCATCCTTGGGCGCGTTCGCGACTCTACGCGTCAATACCCTCACTGCCGCAGACGCATACTCGTTGACCGCTGAACTCCCGGTCGGCGAACCCTTCATCTCCTGGAGCACCTGGAGCATGCCCCACCCTTGTCCGCGATAGCGCTCGCTTGGGTTGGTTCCCTCCCCTTTGAAGTTAACATAATCCATGAGCGCATACTTGCCCTGAGCAGTGGATGCTACAGCATAGAATCGATCCTCCACTTGCGCCCGCTGCTGGGCGGGCACAGCCGCAAGCATTTTTGGCAATGCACCATCGAGCCTGTGCAGGATGAATTCCACCTGCAACGGGATTGTGTTCTTCAAAAATGTGCGCAACTCGGACATACGGGCCGATCCAGCGGCGGATTCGAATTCCACCTTCGAGCGCCACGGGCAATCAGGTGTCGACGCCAGCCACGAAGGCATCGTTGTTCCCTTCGCCCTCATGAATGTGATCAGCGGTGGAAAGCTTTCCTCGTAAGGAGCACGAACTTCTGCTGGGAACCAGATGAAGTGGCCGATGCCCAGCGAAGCGAAATTTTCACCTGCGTTCCAGCTGGTAAGTCCGGCCACAGTCCCGGCACACTCATTTTTCCAGATCCGCTGACCAATCGAAGCAGCCTCCGAGTTAGTGATGCGAATTCCTCGAAGTTCCGTCACTGGAGCACCCGGCAACCGTCCGGACTCTCTTTGAGCTTGGGGTGCCACCGTCTCGTCCAGAACAACCCGGGCCTGCCCACCGGACGGCACCGAAGAGCAACTGAAGGTCAGGAGTGAGGAACATGCGATGGGGACGAACAGCGGGCGGAACTTCGGAAGCAGCATAGGGGCACGATAGTCACGCATTCCTTCATTTCAACCTGCCTCTCAGATCACGAACCGAGCAGTCCGTCAACGCCACCGCACATTCCTTGCCAAACGCCCGAGAAATGCCCAAGAAAAGTGGTTGCGAAGCTCCCACCTTAAATTAGCTATACCCCGGCGCGCCCCGATCGGGCAATTATTGCCTACTTGAACACTATTCGTCTATTAACCCAACGCTATGACTGACCTCTCGAAATACCGGAACATCGGGATTTTTGCCCACGTGGATGCCGGCAAAACCACGACAACCGAACGTATCCTCAAATTGACCGGCAAGATCCACAAGATCGGAGAGGTGCACGATGGCGCTGCGACAACGGACTTCATGGAGCAGGAACAAGAGCGTGGCATTACCATTCAGTCCGCTGCCACCACTTGCTTCTGGAGAGACTATCGATTCAACATCATCGACACTCCCGGACACGTGGACTTCACGATCGAGGTTTACCGTTCGCTCAAAGTCCTCGACGGCGGCGTCGGAGTGTTCTGCGGATCTGGCGGCGTCGAGCCCCAGTCCGAGACCAACTGGCGCTACGCCAACGACTCTGAGGTAGCCCGTATCATTTTCGTTAACAAGCTGGACCGCACAGGTGCTGATTTCTATCGCGTGGTCGAGCAAATTAAGACCGTCCTCGCAGCCAAGCCCTTGGTGATGACATTGCCAATCGGCATTGAAAACAACTTCGTTGGCGTAGTCGACGTCCTTGAGCGCAAGGCTTACATCTGGGACGACTCTGGCTTGCCTGAAAACTTTGAAGTGAAGGACGTTCCAGCAGACATGGTAGATAAGGTTGAGGAATACCGCACAGAGATGATCGAAACCGCCGTCGAACAGGACGATGAGGCAATGGAGAAATACCTCGAAGGCGAAGAACCCGACCTTGCCACGATCAAGAAATGTATCCGCAAAGGCACCATCGACTTGGTGTTCTTCCCTACATTTTGTGGCTCGGCGTTCAAGAACAAGGGTGTTCAAAACGTCCTTGATGCAGTGATCGACTACCTTCCTTGTCCCACGGAAGTGAAACCTCAGCCCGAGGTGGATCTGGAAGGAAATGAGACCGGTCGCTTTGCGATCGTCGATCCCAAGGGCCCACTCCGGGCACTGGCATTCAAGATCATGGACGACAAATACGGTGCGCTCACTTTCACCCGTATTTACTCAGGCACGCTGCCCAAAGGAACGACGGTTCTGAACTCTTTCACCGGCAAGACTGAACGAGTAGGCCGCATTGTGCAAATGCACGCGAACAGCCGCGAGGAAGTGGATGGCGCAACCGCCGGTGACATCGTCGCTCTCGTAGGACTCAAAAACGTGCAAACTGGGCACACACTTTGTTCGGAAGACGATCCAGCGACACTGGAGCCGATGGTGTTCCCCGATCCTGTGATTTCGATCGCTGTCTCGCTGAAAGACAAAGGCGCTACGGACAAGCTCAGCGTAGCCCTCGGCAAGATGGTCGCAGAAGATCCATCATTCTACGTCGAAACCGATCAGGAGAGTGGCGAAACCATTCTGAAGGGAATGGGCGAGCTGCACCTCGACATCAAGATGGACATCCTCAAGCGCACACACGGCGTTGAGGTGATTGCAGGAAAGCCTCAGGTGGCCTACCGCGAAGCTATCACCAAGCGCGTCGAGGACTCCTACACGCACAAAAAGCAGTCAGGTGGTTCCGGTCAATACGGTAAAATCGACTACATCATCGAACCCGGCGAGCGCGGCTCAGGCTTCGAGTTTGAGTCAAAGGTTGTCGGTGGTAACGTGCCGCGTGAATTCTGGACAGCCATTGAAAAGGGATTCCGACTCTCCACTGAGACTGGAACCATGGCGGGCTACCCGCTGGTCGATGTCAAAGTGACCCTCACTGATGGTGGCTACCACGCAGTGGACTCGTCTGCCATCGCCTTCGAGATCGCGGCCAAAGCTGGCTACCGCCAGACCATTCCAAAGGCCGGGCCTCAAATTCTCGAGCCAATCATGAACATCGACGTCTTCACCCCAGATGATCATGTGGGTGACGTCATTGGCGATCTCAACCGTCGCCGGGGCATGATCAAGAGCCAGGAGTCCGGCCCTACCGGAGTGCGAGTCAAGGCGGAAGCCTCCCTGAGCGAGATGTTCGGTTACATCGGCGACCTGCGCACCATGACTTCAGGTCGTGGGCAGTTCTCAATGGAATTCTCCCATTACTCGCCTTGCCCGAAGAACATCGCCGATCAGGTGATCGCGGAAGCTGCAGAGCGCAAGGCCGCTAAGGCAAAATAGGAGTCTCGGATCAGGTTTCTAAAACCGGCAGGATGCGAAAGCATCCTGTCGGTTTTTTGTTGCGTTTAGATTTCAATCCAACGCCGAGCTTCGCTGGTTGATTAATCACGTCAATTGCCGGCCCATTGCAGAAACCTGTCGCTGTGTTGATTGTCAATGCCTGTCCAAACCGGCTACTTCTCGGGGATTGACGTAGGCACTTCATCCACATATCATCGCAGTGGACTGCGTCAGTAATCTAAAACGATCGGCTTCAGGCCCCTGAGGCTAAAAACTTCCTTTCCAATTACTTCCCCACCCTATCACCCTCTGCCCTCACCAACCTCCAGCAACGGCTTGACCAAGAAGACAGCCCCGAACACGTGGCGTCCTGGCCAAGTGGTCCATGAAACTCCGGGCGACTGCCAGGAATGCGTGGCACGACTCTTGCTCCAACTGGCGGGTGCGCCGTATTTTACGATACTTGGATGAATAGTGTTCCCGACAACTTAGGGATTCCCCACACCAAAATGCCGCCCCTGAACGTTCTTGAGGGCGTAGGATCGTGTATTTTCGGCGAAATCCGGACAACCACCACCAAACCGGGCGGAGTCTACGAACGAGAGATTGGGGTGATCTCGTTCTTGAAACCCGGCCGAGACGTGGCTAAATCTCACGCCCGTCCTTTTTGACGGAATGTGGCTCTGACTCGATCCCTGTCCCGTGGATCTGAAGAGCCCTCAGCAGAAACGACATCGAATTAAATGTACAAGAGCGAAAAAACCATTCAGGCAACCGGATTGCCCCCCAGACAAGGACTCTATGACCCAGCCAACGAGAAAGACTCTTGTGGCGTCGGGTTCCTGTGCCATTTGAAGGGAGAGAAATCCCATAGCATCATCGAAGGTGCCCTTGAGATGTGCCACAACATGGACCACCGTGGTGGCTGTGGCTGCGATGCTAACACTGGGGATGGAGCAGGCCTGTTCCTCCAGTTGCCCGACAGGTTCTTCAAAGCCGTCACACCTGAACTGGGAATCGATCTACCGGATGCAGGCCAATATGCGGTGGGTTTTGTTTATTTGTCACCTGAGCCAGGCGAGTGCGACAAGGCGATCGAGATTTTCAACAAAATCGTCGTCGAAGAAGGTCAAAAAGTACTGGGCTGGCGCGACGTTCCTGTAAAAAGTGAGCTTCTGGGCGACGCTTCAAAGGATTGCGAACCATTGATGAAGCAGATCTTCATCGGTCGGGACGCGAATCTGGAAGACGATCAGGGATTCGAGCGCAAGCTCTACATCATCCGTCGCCGGGCTTCGGACGCCATCCGCTACAGCGCCATGGATGGAGGAAAGTTTTTCTACACGGCATCGCTTTCAGCGCGGACAATCGTTTACAAGGGCATGCTCACTACTGGGCAACTCGCTGAGTATTTCCCCGACTTGCATCACCCGGACATGGAGTCGGCGATGGCTCTGGTGCATTCCCGTTTCAGCACGAACACTTTCCCTAGCTGGCCCCGCGCACAGCCTTTCCGCTACATGTCGCACAACGGTGAGATCAACACCATGCGTGGCAATGCGAACTGGATGCAGGCACGCCAGCAGCTGCTGGACAGCGGAATCATGGGCAAAGACCTCGAGAAGATCCTTCCCATCATTCGCGATGACGGATCGGACTCGGCCATGTTCGACAATTGCCTTGAGTTCCTGGTGCTCTCAGGCCGCTCGCTCCCCCACGCCGTTATGATGATGATCCCGGAACCGTGGGAGAAGCATCAGCACATGACGGAATCCAAGAAGGCGTTCTACGAGTACCACGCCTGTATGATGGAACCTTGGGACGGCCCCGCGTCTATCGCTTTCTGCGACGGCGTTTCCATCGGCGCCGTGCTTGATCGAAACGGTCTGCGCCCGTCGCGCTACTATGTCACCACCGGAGACCTCGTGATCATGGCGTCCGAAGTCGGCGTGCTCAAAGTCGATCCTGCCACTGTAATCAAAAAGGGCCGCCTCGAGCCCGGTCGCATGTTTCTCGTGGATACCAAGAAGGGACGGATCGTAGGCGACGAAGAGATCAAAGAAGAAATAGCCCAGGCTGAACCTTATGCTGAGTGGCTGCAATCGAATCGCGTCCACTTCGATGACCTGGCAGAAGTCGCGCCGGAGCCCCGCATCAATGGCCACGAGCTTATTCAGCGCAACAGGGCCTTTGGCTACACTTTTGAGGACAAACGCTTCATTCTCGGGCCTTCTGCTGAGAGCGGCAATCAGCCCCTCGGCTCGATGGGCAATGACTCGCCGTTCGCCGTATTGTCAGATAAGCCACAGTTGCTCTACAGCTATTTCAGACAGCTCTTCGCTCAAGTCACCAACCCTGCGATCGATCCCATTCGTGAAGAGTTGATCACCGCGAGCATCAGCTTTCTGGGCTCCGAACAAGACATCCTGCATCCTGGCCCGGAAAATTGTCGCCTCCTCCGGTTGGAAAATCCGTTCATCGACAATTCAGAACTCGCCACGCTGAGAAATATCGATGTTGAAGGATTTAAGAGCAGCACCATTCCCATCCTGTTTACTTTCAAACCTGAATCGCCAGGGCTCGCCGACGGGCAATTGCCTGGGCAGACTGAGACACCCAATGTCTTGAGAGGTAATGAAAACGCCGTTTCGGGCTCGGGACTTGAGGAAGCAATGGCCCGGCTGTTCCATTCTGCCGATTCCGCCATCCGCGATGGCGTCAACCTTCTCATTCTTTCTGACCGTGGCGTGGACGAGCGCCATGCACCAATTCCGGCACTGCTGGCGGTTGCTGGTCTTCACCACCATCTCATCCGCTCCGGCACTCGCACCAAGGTTTCGATCATCCTGGAATCTGGAGAGCCGCGCGAAGTCCATCACTTTGCTGTCCTGCTGGGATATGGCGTCGATGTCGTGAATCCATACCTTGCCATCGATACGATTGCCGCAATGATCGACGACGGTGAACTGAATGACGAATACGACAAGGCCGTCTACAAGTATCTCAAGGCTTCGATAAAGGGCGTCGTCAAAACAATGTCGAAGATGGGCATTTCGACCGTCGCCAGCTACAGAGGTGCGCAGATTTTCGAATGTGTCGGCCTCAATCACGAGGTGATCGACAAGTATTTCTGCCGCACTGCATCCCGTGTTGAGGGGATTGGCCTCGACGTGATAGCTGAAGAAATTAAGATGCGTCACGACGACGCATTCAAGTCTCGTGAAGTGGAAAACGACGCGCTCGATCCTGGCGGCCTTTACCAGTGGCGCGCCGACGGGGAGCGTCACCTTTTCAACCCGCAAACGATTCATTTGCTGCAGCAGGCGACGCGCCTAGGAGACTACGCGCTGTTCCGAAAGTATTCCGAACTGATCGATGATCAGTCACGTGATTTTTACACGCTGCGCGGGCTGATGGAGTTCCAGTTCGATCCTGACAGTGCGATCCCGATCGAGGAAGTCGAATCAGTTGCCGAAATCGTCAAGCGCTTCAAGACTGGGGCGATGTCTTATGGCTCGATCTCGAAAGAGGCGCACGAGGCTCTGGCAGTGGCCATGAATCGGATCGGCGGCCGGTCAAATACTGGCGAAGGAGGAGAAGATCCAGAACGATTCGAGCGCATGCCAAATGGCGACTCGAAGAAGAGCGCTATCAAGCAAATTGCCAGCGGCAGATTTGGTGTCACCAGCCACTATCTGGTCAATGCTGAGGAACTCCAGATCAAGATTTCGCAAGGAGCCAAGCCTGGTGAAGGAGGAGAGCTGCCGGGGCACAAGGTGCTCCCTCAGATCGCCAAAGTCCGGGGTACCACGCCGGGCGTAGGCCTGATTTCTCCACCGCCGCACCACG
>JAGROY010000192.1:1705-17812 GCA_020439995.1 Verrucomicrobiia bacterium | reverse complement strand
TGGACTGACATGGGAAAACCCTGCAATGGGGGCTGGGACCGCACCATTGGTCTTGACAACCGGAATGGCCCGCTCCGATATTCCGCCTTCACTGGCACGGGACCTATCACTGGAACGCCCGCACCGGAAAGCACTGAAGACTGGTCGTTCATCGCCGCTGTTTACAATGAGGACACGGCTCAGATGGCGATGTACGTCGATCTCGATGCGAGCAGCGTGAATGACGATCTCGTCGCAGTTGGCTCCACGACGACATTCAATGACGCACCGACCGAGTTTTCGATTGGCACCGTTGGCCCCACGAATGCTGGCGAGGGCTGGGTAGGCGGCATTGATAACGTGTTCGTTTTTTCCGCCGCATTGACCGCAGAGGAAATCACTGCCGTGCGGAACGCGGGAACAGCTCAGCCATCCTACGGTGACAACCCTGATCTGTTCGTCAGCGGATTCCCGGCGCTGTCAGCATTGACCCGGTCGCCTTCGGCAAAGCCTTTCAACATTCAGCTGCGAAACCGTGGAGTCTCTGAGGCATTGGCGATAAGTAGTGTGGAGATCACAGGTCGCGATGCCGCTTACTTCGTGGTCGATTCGTTCCCTGCCACCGTAGAGCCGAATCAGCTGGCGAATATTGCATTCACCCTCGACTCGTTCGGACAGGTCGGCGGATTCACCGCTGTAATGACGATTGCCAGCAATGACGAGAGCCAGCCGGAGATTCAATTGAATCTGACGGCCACAGTTCTCCCGGAAGTGACCGAGGATCCAGTGCTGACCGTTCTGACACCGACTCCGTTTGGCGACCTTCCTGCCAATCCGGGCACCGTGACGCGGGACATCACGATCAAGAATGACGGGGCCACTCTGGATCTGAATCTCGCCACTGCTACCATCACAGGAGCGGATGCTGCGAACTACTCGATTGTCAATGCGCCGACTTCCGTAATGCCAGGTGCGCAAGGCACCTACAGCGTGGCGTTTAAACCGGAGGGCCGGGCCGGCACATTTGCTGCTACGCTGAGGCTGGTTAGCAATGATGGCAGCGATCGATTTACCGATGTTTCGCTGAATGCTTCCGTTGCGTTCGGGAGCTTGACTGAGGCACTCCTGGGATTCTACACCTTCGATGACTCCGCCAACCCGAACGCCGACAGCAGCGCGAGCGGCAATGATTTGGAGCCCGGTGGTGCAGAGCCAGTGTATGAGGCCAATGGTGGATTCGAAGGCGGTGCCTACGACTTCACAGGTGCAAACCTTGTGATCCCGATCAACTTGAATCCCACGGTAGTGCCGGAACTCACGGTGGGTGCCTGGGTGAAAACTTCGGCTCTCGATCCCGGGCTTCATAGGGTGATCAGCACCGACAATGGTGGCTGGGACCGTGCCATAGGGCTGGACAGTCGTGATCCTGACGGTTCCTATAAGTTCTCAGCGTTCCATGGTGGGGGTGTGGTTTCAGGGCTGCCCGCGCCGGAAGATGAGGATGCATGGAGCTTCTTTGCCGGTTCATTCAGCGAGGCTGACAAGACACTGACTTTGTTCCTCGATTTGGATGCATCGTCTACCAATGACCCACTGCAGACCGTCACGTTTGAAGGAACTACTTTTGGTGCCGGATCTACTGTGACCTCTCTCGGCAGCTTGACTCCCACTGGCGGTGAGGGCTGGATTGGCTACATCGACAATGTATTTGTCTTCGGTGCGGTACTGAGTGCCGAGCAGCTTACCAGCTTCCGTAACGGTGGTTCCGCTGCCATTCTGGGGGGCGGCAACATTGAGGCATTCGAGATTGTTTCAGCCGAACCAGTGCTACTCGAAGGCGGTGCTACTGGCATAGCTCTGGGCTGGGAAGGAGGGCCCGCACAAGTTGCCTATATCGTTGAATTCTCCACAGACTTGATCTTCTGGGAAGAGGTAGCAGATGGGGTCGACGGTACCAGCTACACAGCAACTCTGGATGCCGGAGCCACGGAGATCTACTATCGCGTGCGAGTCGAGTAGCGATCGCCAGATTTGCATCAACAAGTCTCAATTGAGCGCAACGACGCCCATGCCGGTTCTCACCGGCATGGGCGTTTTACTTTGCGCAGATCTGATTCTGGGTCGACACCCCCGCTGCACTGGAGGTAGGATGAGCAGATGATTCGCCACCTGTCCCGCCTGTTGTTACTGGTAAGTTTCGTGTCCCCGGCATTTGCCGTCGAGCGACCCAACATTATCTTTTACCTGATCGATGACCTCGGCTGGGCGGACCTGGCTTGCTATGGAAGTGAATTCCACGAGACACCGAATCTTGATCGACTGGCCAGGCAGGGGTTGCGGTTTACGGATGCCTATGCTGCGTGTCCAGTGTGCTCGCCCACCCGTGCGAGCATCATGACCGGGAAGTATCCTGCCCGGCTGGGGATCACTGACTGGATTGGTGCTGGCCAAAGGAGAGAGCCTCTGGTGACACCGGTGAACGGGAGTTTTCTGCCGCAGGCGGAGGTGACGATTGGCGAAGCAATGAAGGCCGAGGGCTACAAGACGGCATACTTTGGCAAGTGGCATCTCGGCGCGGAGGACGAGCACCATCCTGAAAAGCAGGGGTTCGACTATCATCGAGGTGTGAATCGTGCGGGCCAGCCAGGATCGTACTTTTTCCCGTTTTCCAGGGGTGGAGACAACAACGGTGCCTCGGCAGTGCCTGATTTTGATCAAGCGAAGGACGGCGATTATCTGACCGATCTTCTCGCCGGTGAAGCAATCAAGTTTGTGGAAGACCACAAGGCCGCCCCGTTCTTCCTCTTCATGGCGCACTACTCGATCCACACGCCCATTCAGGCGAAGACTGATCACGTCGAGAAGTATCAAAAGAAACTGGCTGCCAGCGGTGGACGGAGCGGCCCGGATTTTCGCGATGAGAAAGGCTACGGTCGCACGCGCATGAAGCAGGACAATCCGGCACTCGCAGGAATGGTGGAAAGTGTGGATGCCGGTGTGGGAAGAATGTTAGACAAGCTGGATGAACTGGGCCTTACCGAGAAAACGATCATCATTTTCACATCCGACAACGGAGGCCTGAGTACGCTGCAGAGCGACCGGGTGGGCCCCGGGTGCACGCTGCCTCTGCGCGGCGGGAAAGGCTGGGTTTATGAAGGTGGGATACGTGTCCCACTGATCGTTCGCTGGCCGGGCGTAACCAAGTCGGGAACGACATGCAGCGTGCCTGTGACCAGTACAGATTTTTATCCGACCATCCTGGAAATGTGTGGATTGCCACAGCGACCGGAACAACATCTGGATGGCGTGAGCATGGCCGAATCACTCAAGGGAGGGCACCACCTTGGAAATTCAGAAAGGAGTGCCCTTTTCTGGCACTACCCGCACTATCACGGATCCGGCAGCCGGCCTGCCGCTGCAGTGCGAAAGGGCGACTACAAGCTGGTGCGCTGGTACGAAAACGGCGAAGAGGAGCTGTACAAGTTATCGGATGACATCGGGGAGCAAAAGAATCTTGCCAGCGAGATGACGGAAATGCGCGACCAGCTGTCGGGGGAACTGGGCAAGTGGCTGAAGGACGCCGGCGCGCAGATGGCAATGCCGCCACAGTAGGTCAGCCGACAAAGATGGATGCTCTAGATGACCCGACCGCTCTGATTTACCTGATCCACGCTGTTTTCTGGGCGCTTCTTTGCACAGGCCTTTTCGGGAGATTCAAGTTGCCGCTGACTGTGCTTCGCATGATTTGGGTGACATTGGTGATTGCACTGTTCATGTCTGTTTCTGGATGTGGTAAAATCACGGGGCCGGGGCTTCGAGAACCTGGAAACTGGCATTGATCCTCTGCAGAGAGGAAGAGAATCCTCGCAAGTCTCACGTTACATTGGCTCCGCCGAGCCAGCTCTTGGAAAGATGGCCTTATGCCAGAACTCGACTACTCCAGCCAGGGGCGGGCCTGTTTGATGATCAGGTTGCCCTCGGCAGTGATCTTAAATTCAACTTCCATCGCAAACCCAGAGGGTGCCTTGTAGAGCGAGCGGAACTTCGCCTGGACGATGCTGAGCCGGAGGGCGAGTTCTTTCGCTTGATCTGCAGTGAGGACTCTTTCGGTTGAGGGAATGCGGTTTGAAAAACGGACGTACTGGATTTCGTAGGCGCTCCAGTCATCGGGATTCAGCTGGGCGATGAGAAATTCCTCTGGAATGGATTCTTCCTCGGGGTTCGTCACGAGATCTTCGCCGATCTGAACGTTGACATAAATGCCGGGCCATGACGGATCGATGATGTTCTTGGTAACGGCGACTCCGTTGGCCTGTTCGTCAGTGTAGTTCGGGTGAACGAGCACGCCCATCGCTGCGGTGAAGTGGTCGATGCGGTAGAAATCACGCTCTTCAAATGCCCGGTACGTCCACATGCCAGCCCAGACCTGACGCAGGGTTTTGATCAAATGTCCTTCGTCAGGATGGTGGGTGTAGGATTCGTAAAGGCCAGCACCGTTGAAGTCCTCCAGATCCTCGTTGTTGGTGCTGGAACGACAACGGATGCCAGTGCCCGGAGGGAATGAATCCTGCAGTGCTGCCGCAGCATCCATCATCCACTGCGGTGCGGTTCCCGATTTGATCTTCGAACGAAATTCCTTCAAGCGCGCTTCCCGAATCGCTGGATCAGTCTTGAAGTCGGCAGCATTGATCATCGTCTGGGCCATCTCGTAGAAGCCGTTCTCTTTCATGAAAGAATCGTAAAAGTAGAAGGGCACGCCGTATCCGTTCGGAGTCATGTCCGATGGCAGCATTCGCCGCAGCTCTGCCAGATTCGAAGCCTTCGCCCCGAATGAGGAGACGCTGTCGAGCACCAGATCATCCAAGGGCTTAATGGTGGTGACAGAGAGGTCGCGGGTGGCGTATTGCGGTTCAGATGGACGCAGTTCTTCGAGGAATTCGTCCACTTCCTGCTGGGTGGCTTCCCTGATCTGGTAGCCATCCGCAGTGACTTCGTAGCGAACATACTTTCCGATTAATGGAGCAATGTTAGGGGCGGTTTCCGCGTCCTTAATGTAAGCGTTGGGCGTGTTGTTCTGGATTGCTTTAAGGTTGACATGCGACAGCGGCGTCTGCGGGATTTCTGTGATGATGCCGGCGACGTGTGTCAGGTCATTGGGCAGTGAACGGAAGATCACCAGGTCTCTCGCCGTCAGTGTTTCTCCGGCATTGGCTACGCGCAGCAGGCCATAGCCCACGCCCATGTTCATCGCTGTATAAGTGACGTTGCCGAAGAGTTCCTGCGTTGAAATCGATCGCACGTAGGAGGCCTTGAACTGCTCGCTTTCGGCATTGAAGATCGCCCGCTGGGTCTCGGAAGCAGGATGGTAGACGACCTGGCTGTCCACGAAGGGCATTGCGGTGGTCAGTGCGTGGTATGCTTTCTCAACAAATCGAAATTCGACTGGATCCGTGGGCCAGAATTCCATCGTGTAGATTCCCGCGCGGCCGTCAGGCGCGACGTAACTGTCGTGAGCAATCAGGCTCCCTGCCACATTTTTCCGCTGACTGTTCGAGAAGTAGGTTTCGGCGTTGAAGGGGGTGAGCAGGAAGTTTTGAATGATGATGTTTAAATCCAGAATGATATCGTCCTGAAGCTCTTCTGAGCTGATTCCCGTCTCCCAGTACGGCGCAAGGTTTTCCTTCATTGCAGCAACCAGTGTCCGCTTCGAACTGAGAAGCTGATTTTCGCCAATGTCATCGATTCGGCGCCTCTGGGAATCGAACACCCGGAAGTGCAGCTTGCCATTGATATTGGCAATGATGACCTGACTCGTGCCGGTTGTAGGAAGTTCAGACGTGCTGTCAGCTTCGACAAGCACCAGGCTCATGCCAGCGGTGTAGCGGAGGACATCCCGGGCAAAGTAAAAGTGATACAGGTGCCGGTTGGAATTGAAGAAGTGGATCGTCGGCGAATCGGTATCGATGCCGAACATGAGGAACTTCACTTCACGCACGTTCTGGGCACCAGGAACATCTTCGCGGCGCGCCAGGAATTCGAAAGTCGCCCGATCAGGAATGGCGATGGCTCCATCCTCAAGCGATATCGAGAGCGCGGGATTGAGCGGGTTGGTAGCCGGATAGGTGGCCAATTCCACCGCGTCAGAGATGCCGTCGCCATCGGTGTCTTTTGACTGGGCGTCAGGAGTGATGACAACGTTGTAAAGCGTGTCCTGATCTGGAAGCACAGGGTCGCGCAGTATGAGCTGGCTGCCGTTGCCACTGGCCATGGCGACCACGCTGCGGGCCTCGGGCTGTCCGATCCGCACCAGCTCGTAGTAGCTGCCCGGTTCTGACGCAAATTGCACCCGGAATCGCCCGCTGGAATCAATCGCCGCATCGAGTGTGGGGGAGCTGGGCGAGTCCTCCGCTTGAATCATGTTCGCCAGTAGCACGCAGACTAGAACGACGCCCCGAATAACCTGCGGGATCATTCGCTGTGGCGTATTGGAAAGGTAGTCGCTCTTCATGTGCTGGTGCGTGCGTGGGACGCGGTCGAGGTCTGAGAGATCGCGCTCTCTTCCTATTCCCTGAGACTAGCCCTTTCCGCGTGAACAAGCAATGAATCCTGGCGGTCGGACCGCAGCTGGTCACACAGTAGAAAATAAGCAAGATTTCTCGGTTGAAGAGGTGGCTGTGTTAGAAACGATGGCCTATACCTTCCTTTAGAACATCGGTAACTCTATGATTGAAAACGTAAAAAGCGAACCAAGCGAACCCATGAAAGTCCTCGGGATCGAGGGAGGCGGGACACGAACTGCTGTGCTTTTTGTCGATGAAACGGATGCCGTTCTCGCCAGTCATGCGGGTGGCCCTGCAAATTTTCGACTAATGACGCCGCGGAATGTTGAGGACTGGCTCATCGGGATTCGCGAAAAACTGAGCACTGAGCCGGATCGCATCGGCATAGGGATGGCGGGACTGCGCTCGGTGCGCGAACATAAGATTCTGCGCGCGATCGTCCGCCGCGTCTGGCCTGATGCATTGTGTGCGACGTCTGACGACATGCTTGTAGCTCTGGAATCCGCTGAGTGGCTGGAGGAATGTCCAGCGCAGGTATTGACGGTGAGTGGCACGGGTTCGTGTTCTGTTGGGCGGCACCGTCATGGCGACGGCGTAAAGATCGGCGGCAGAGGTCACATTCTGGGCGATCGGGCCAGCTCCTGCGATATCGCCCAGCAGGCGCTCCGTGCAGTGGTCAGGGATTACGACTCACGAGGGGACTGGCCACAGCTCGGCGCGGATATCCTCACCTTTCTTCAGTTGAACGAGCCGGAAGAGCTGATCGAATGGTCGATCGAAGCGACCAAGACTGAGCTGGCCGGCGTCGCTTACGTCGTCTTTCGTGCGGCGGAATCTCGATGCGATGCCATTGCAGTTGAAGTTTTGAACCAGGCTGCGGCGCAGCTCTGTGGTGACACGCTGAAGTGTGCCGAGCGCATCGCGAAACCTTCTGAACGCGTGCAGATTATTTTCAATGGCTCGGTCTTTCTGAAGAATCCCGATTTCATGGAAGAGGTGACGCGGCGTCTGCTTGAGGAGCGTCCTGGTTCCATCGTGACCCCGCTCCGCAGACCCAGTGTGCATGGTGCTATTGCGTTGGCGCGTGCGATTCCAGTGCCATCTGCGAATATTGCGAACCATCCTTCAGTGCCATTCGCCAAAGTGGAAGCTGCCCACCCTGCACCAGGCTGGAAGCCGGTCTCGGCATCGCCCACTGAACAGCGCCATCCGCGCTCAATGCACTTTTCCGAACTGCCCATCGCCGATGCAATCGCGCTGATGCTTGACGAGGACGCGAAGACCCCGGCGAAGATCCTTGAGCAATCAGCATCGATTGAATGGACCGTTCGCCGTGTGGTTCGGGCATTTGCTGAAGGCGGCCGCCTCATCTACACCGGTGCTGGCACCAGTGGTCGTCTAGGCGTGCTGGACGCCAGCGAGTGTCCGCCCACCTTTCGCACCCCTGGTGATCTGGTGCAGGGAATCATCGCTGGTGGACGTTCCGCCCTGTGGAGCGCGGTTGAAGGAGCGGAAGACGACGCAGCAGCGGGGCGTCGCGCTGTGATGTTCCGCTGTGTTACCGAGGCGGATGTTGTCATTGGAATCTCCGCCAGTGGCCATGCTCCCTTTATCTGGGGCTGCCTTGCAGAAGCAAAAGAACACGGCGCTGCCACGGTTCTCATCTGTTGCAACCCCGGCTATCGTGATCATCCACTTCCAGATTGCACCATCATCCCTGATACCGGCCCGGAAATACTCACTGGATCCACCCGCCTCAAGTCAGGCACTGCCACCAAACTGATCCTTAATATGATCACCACCCTGGCGATGACTCACTCCGGCAAAGTGCTAAGCAACCTCATGATCGATCTCAACCCTTCGAATGCCAAACTCCGCGACCGCGCCATTCGCATCGTGTCCGAGATCACCGGGGTCGATAGCGTTACCGCGCAACAGACTCTTGAAGAGAATGGTTGGATTGTTAGAGATGCCTGCGATCAGCTGAAGCCCTGAGGTGCCAAATCCGAAGCGCATAGTCAGGCACTCATCTCTACCTGCGAAGCGCTGAGGTCGAGAAAGTGCCGCCAGCTCTCGTGGCATTCCTGGTTCTGGACGGATGTGGAAAACGGTCGCCAGCGGGGAGCTGCAGGTGTGCGCAGTGGAAACATCCGCGCCTCCGCCGGCATCTTGTTGGACTTGCGGGTGTTGCAGACGATGCAGGACGTCACCAGATTGTCCCAGCTGCTCTTGCCTCCCTTGTCCCGTGGAACCACGTGATCCAGATTGAGCTTCTTGGTGTCGAATACCACTCCGCAATACTGACAGGTAAACTTGTCGCGCTGGAAAATATTCTGCCGCGTGAACTTCACCTCCTTTTTCGGTAGCCGGTCGTATTCACTTAGCACGATGATGCGCGGCAGCTTCAGTATCAGCTTCACCGAGTGCAGGAAATCGTCTGTCGAACTTCCCAGTGCCCGGCTGGTTTCAGAATAGTCGATCCACGATTCCACGTCGTGAGTGTAAAAGTTATTCTCATCGCCCGACTGCACCACTTGAGCATGGCCAACAAAGAGAAGCGACACAGCCCGCCGGGCAGAACAAGTATTGACCGGTTGCCAAAGTCGGTTGAGCACAAGCACAGGAGTGTCTAGCAAACGTTTCACATCGGAAAGTTTTGCGGAAAACTAGCCAGATCTCTTTCGGGATCAATCAAAAAGTAGCCACGAGCTTCAGCTCAACCCTGTCGTTCATGCTTCAAGAAAAGGAGGTCTGAGGTCAACTGCTCCACGTTGCACGGGGAAGGGTGGGGAAGGCCTGCCCGAACATTCTGTCTGATCTGTTGTCGACTTCGTCTGTTTTCTCGCGCCACGCGCGCAGTCGGGGCACACATTTCGAATCCATTGCGGTGTTGCCAAAACTTAACTGCAGGGATGGATCTTGGTTTGAAAGGTGCTGACTTCAGCTCTGCCGTTTCCCCCATCCAGCCTTGACGGCAATCCTCGATCTCGCCAGTCTTGCAGTTCCTCGCATTCGATTCCATTCCCGCTTTGAGACTTTTGCACCATCTTCATTTCGTCATCGCTGCTGGATTCACTTGCAGCACGGTTTCTGCCGAATTCATCCTGCCAGGAATCGCAAAGAGCGAACTCGCTCCCGAACTCCAGGGGCGGGTGCTCGTCGAAGAGCTGAACTGTGCGGCTTGTCACGATGCAATGAGTATCAGTGACTCTTCGCGCAAAGCTCCTCGGCTGGCGGCAGTTGGGGCGCGAGTGAACCCGGAATACCTGAGGGCATTTATCGCAGCTCCACATGAAGTGAAACCGGGAACGTTGATGCCAGATGTACTCGGCGATCGAAGCGAGGCAGAAAAGCAGGAGGTAGCCGAGACGATTACCCATTTCCTGGTATCACTGAATAAAGGCGAGCAGTTCGAGCAGCAGGTGCCGGATGCAGTGGCGGCGGAGCGTGGCGAGAAGTTGTTTCATGCGGTTGGCTGTGTGGCCTGCCATTCTCCCAGGGATCCGGCTGGCGTGGAGTTGCTCACCGATGCATCGGTGGCGCTCGGCGCTTTGGAGGAAAAATACTCGCACAGGAGCCTGAGGGAATTCTTGCAACGGCCGCACGCCGTGCGTCCATCTGGGCGCATGCCGGATCTCCGATTACCCGGGAACCAGCTCGACGACATCGCGCACTATCTACTGCGAAACACCAGGGTGCCCGGTCACCTTGCATTCACCCAGTGGGGAGGAAAGGTATGGGAAGGCCTGCTGGGTGATGTTGAAAAGGAACGCGCAGGACAGGTCGATGATTTCAATCTGGAGAAACTTGGTAATGTGCACCACCACTCGGCAATCCGTTACGATGGGTTTCTGCGCATCAACACTGGGGGCAATTACACATTTCACATGACACTGAATGGCGGCAGTTTGCGCATGAATGGCCAAACGGTAGTCGATCTGGCGCCGAGCGATCATCGCGGAACCAGGACGCTCACGGCAGAGGCGCAACTGAACGCCGGTTGGAATGCGATCGAGCTGACGTATTTTCATACCGGTCGTGAGGCGGAGCTGCAATTTGAGATGGAGGGGCCGGGGTTTCCCAGACAGGCGATTCCCGCAGACATCCTCGCCACATCTGATCAGCCGATTCCGATGCAGCGTCCGTTGCAGAGTGATCCGGTTTTGGCGGCAAAGGGAAAGCTGCACTTCGCCAGTCTCGGTTGTGCGCAGTGCCATGATGACATTTCCTCTCCACGTAAAGACTATGCGCCCATGGCTGGGCTCGATCCTGCAAAGGGCTGCCTTGGGGAAGCAAGTGAATCCCCGCGCTTCGGGCTAAGTGCCGATCAGAAGCAACTGATCGCTCTAGCATTGCCACAGATCGATGCGGACCACTTCACCGATGAGCAGAGAGTCAACAAAACGCTCGCCGCACTTAATTGCATCGCCTGCCACGACCGCGACGGACTCGGCGGGATCTCGCCCGAGCGAAACGCCTACTTCACGGGCACTGCGGAAGCCCTGGGTGATCAAGGCCGCCTGCCTCCGCCCCTGACACATGTGGGTGCAAAGTTGACCCAATCGTGGCTGAAGGAGATTCTTCTGCGCGGCGGACGCCAGCGGGAGTATTTGAACACGCGCATGCCCCAGTTTGGCGAAGCGCAGGTCGGACATCTGGTCGAGTTGTTCGGAAAAGTAGACTCGCTGGAGACGGTCACTTTCCCCGAGATCGCCAATATTCGGGAATCCAAAGATGCCGGCTACGAGATGATGGGAGCAACAGGATTGAGCTGCATCGCCTGCCATGATTTCAATGGGCAGAAATCCGGCGGTGCGGGTGCATTGGAATTGGTTCACGTCACCGAACGCCTACAGAAGAATTGGTTTCATCTCTACATGCGACAGCCTTCCCGCTTTCATCCGACCGTGATCATGCCCAGCTACTGGCCGGGTGGTCAGTCGATCCGCAAAGAAGTGTTGGGCGGCAATACCGATCAGCAGATTGAGGCACTGTGGAACTACCTTTCGGATGGAACCCGCGCGAAGAATCCCAAAGGACTGTCACGTCAGTCGCTCGAACTTCGTGTCGCCGATGAAACGGTCATGTGTCGTGGGCGAGGCACCGCCAGCTATCGCGGGATCGGCGTCGGCTACCCGGAGCGGATCAGCCTTGCTTTTGACTCCGAAGAAATGGCGGTGCGGCAGTTGTGGAAGGGTGAGTTTGCCAATGTCGACCATGGCAGTTTCCGTCCTCGCGGCACCGACCGCATCACTTTTGCCAACGGGGTACCCTTTCATCGCCTCACCTCCATGGACGACCCATGGCCCTACAAAGGGAAGACGAACTACCTCTTCCCGCAGGATCACGGCTACCAGTATCGCGGATATTTTCTGAACAAAGAGAAGCGGCCGACATTCCTGTATCGGTATGGCGAGATCGCAGTAGAGGATTTCTTTGAAGATTTGCTCGATGCGGAAGGAAGGGCATTCTTTCGTCGAACCATGACCTTTTCCGCGCCCACCGCGCAGGAAACATTTTACTTCCGAGCCGCGACGGGCAAAGCCATCGCGCCAGAGGCAAATGGCATCGCGTGGAAAATCGACCAGCTGAATCTGCGCATTCTCGGAGAACTTCCCGCGCAGATACGCAATGGCGAAGTCAATGAATTGCTCGTTCCGCTCACATTGCCCGAAGGAGAAACCGTCCTTCAATTGGAATACCACTGGTGAACATGATCATGCGCTTTGACTCTTTTAACAATGGCCAGAGGCCACTCCTATTCGCGATCACCTCTGCCGTCCTATTCATTGCCCAAATCGCCCCAGCCGAAGAAGAGCTTGGTGCCATGTGGGGGACTGCGGAAGCAGAGTACAGCTACTACCAGCTCGTCGATATCCCGATTCCGCCGGAAGTCCCGATGCGTCCCGGGAGCTTCGAAATTTTACCCGACGGTAGACTGGCGGTCGGCACACGACGTGGTGACGTTTACTTTATTTCAGGTGCCTTCGAGACACCGCCCACGCCGGAATATCATTTGTTCGCCAGCGGCCAGGACGAGATCTTTGGCCTCGCGTGGAAGGATGGTTCCCTAACGATCACACAATTCGGCGAAGTTACGAAATTGACCGACACCGATGGCGACGGTGCCGCAGACCGATTCGATACCCTGACTAACAACTGGGGCTACGCCGAAGGCCACGAATTCGCGTTCGGCTCCAAACACGATCCTGACGGGAATATCTGGGTAGCACTGGGCCTGAGCGGATCCTATGAATCCCACAACTTGTTCAGAGGCTGGGCGGTAAAAGTCACGCCCGACGGCAGAATGATCCCGGTATGTAGCGGGTTGCGCAGTCCGGCTGGAGTGGCAGCAAATGCCGAAGGTGCCATGTTCTGTATCGAAAGCCAGGGCCCGTGGAATGGCTCCTGTTCGCTCAAGCACCTGAAACCCGGCGGCTTCCTCGGGCATCCCGCCAGTTACAACTGGTATCCCTTTGTCGATGGACTTGAGGCTCCAGCCCTGGAGCCGAACTCCAACTCGCGCCTTCAGGTGGAAAAGAAACGCGTGAAAGAGCTGGTGCCGCCCGCAGTGTTGTTCCCCTACATCAAGATGGGGCGCTCGATCTCCGGGTTCCGCCTGAATCAAACCGAAGGAAAGTTCGGCCCGTTCGATGATCAATTTTTCTTCGGCGACTACACCCTCAGCCTGATCATGCGCGCCACTACCGAGCAGATCAATGGCGTTTGGCAGGGGGCCTGTTATCCGTTCCGTGAAGGCCTCGCTACCGGCATCATGAACGTCGAGTTCACGCCGAAGGGACAATTGATCGCCGGCGGATTCACCACCAATCGCCAGTGGCCGGTGCGGGGCGAAAGCCCATTCGCGATTCAGCGGCTCGACTGGACCGGCAAGACGCCCTTCGAACTGCAGGAGATCAACATTCGCCCAGACGGATTTCTACTCACCTTCACTCTGCCCGTAGACCCAGTCGTGGCTGCGAATCCCGAGACCTATGCGCTCACCACCTACACCCACGTCTTCTCCGCCGGCTACGGCAGCCCCGAAGTCGATCACACCAACCCGACCGTCACCCGAGCCGAGGTGTCCGATGATGGGATCAGTGTAAGGCTCACGGTGAATGGAATCCAGGAAAGCCACATTCACGACTTTGATCTAACAAAGATGCAAAGCAGAACGCACCTGCCGCTACTGCATACGAAGGCCTACTACACGGTAAACGAAATCCCATCTGCGGCCGTCGGGAAGTGAGGATCTCTCAATGTCTTATTCATGGCGCTGTTGCCAGTCGACACGAGATCTCACCTGCACTCGTTAGCAAAAACAAATATGAACTCCACTTTGCGTCTCTACTACCATCTATTCGCCTCCCTGCTTCTGCTCAGCTCATCGGCGGCCAGTCATGCTGGGCAGGAAGCCGCGCCGTCTTCGCACATGGTCTTTGATGATCAGTTCGAAGGCGACATTCTGATCAACGAAGTGCGGGTGCCTAAGAGTGGCGAGGCCATGTATACCTACTACGAGACACTCGGGTGGGGTGGCTCCGCAGGCGGATACGCTGGCATTCAGGCGCATCCTAAAGGGCACAACTACATCTTCTCCATCTGGGATCACAAAAGTCACACCGCTCCCATCGAGGCCGTCTTTCGTGGCCCAGGCACGCTGACCGAAAACTTCGGCGGCGAGGGCACGGGGCTCAAGTCGTGGAACTTTGAACTCGGCTGGGAGACCGACACTTGGTACACGCTGGTCGCGCGCTGCTGGCCAGTCGGCGATCACACCTACTACGGCTACTGGGTGCGTTCCGCTGAGACCGGCAAATGGACGCACCTCGTTACCATGGATGTCGCCGCGAGTGATGCCTATTTTAAAGGGGGCACCGATGCCTTCATTGAGGACTGGCTGGAGACGGGGAAAAATGCCCGCACCGCCCACCTGCGCGGCGGCTGGAAGCGCAAGCTCGACGGCGGCGACTGGCATCCCTTCGGCAGCGCAAAGTATTCGGTGAACAGCTGGGATCTCGAAAAGGGCAAACGCTCGTATCGCTTCCGCACGAACTGGAATGGCGGCGTGGCAAAAGATGCCGAAGGAAAATTCTACTTCATGACCGCCGGTGGAAAGAAGACGAAGCCAGACACTGACAATCCCTCGACCCATTCCATTAAACGCCGCGAAAAGACCCCCGGCTATGCCCCGGTAAAGATCGAGTCAGCCAAAGCGAACGCGGCCAGGACAGGCGGCCAGATTCAGATCAAATGGAAAAACGATCCGGTCACGCTGCCGCAATTCCGAGTAACAATTGCTGCCTTTGCCGATCCTGCGGGCAAAGGCAAGCCACTCGCAAGTTTCGACATCGAGGAACCTCACCTCCGTGAAGCGTCATGGAGCATCCCTGCCGAAGTCGACCAGACCCGAGCGCATTTGTTCATCCGCTGCACCGACATCCTCGACAATGAATCAGCGCTGATGCCGCTGCCAATCGATTGATCACCTCTTACCGAGAAACACGGAGTCGCAGGTATTGAAAAAGATTCTCCGCCTCCTGCCACAGGTAGACCAGCCGAGTGGATCCGTCGGCGAGAGGTGTCTCGGACGGAAAGCTCGAGGGCGGCGCTCCTCCAATCGCCTAAGTCCAGCGAGGTTTCAAAGCTGAACGTCAGGCTAGCAGTGTCAGGATTTCGAATGAAGGAGATGGAAACTTTTCCGGTCGCAGGGTCGGGCTCGACAATCAAGGGGCTACCGAGAAATTGCGCCAGGAGATCCGACGGGGCGGCTTCCGCAGTTCCGGGAGTGCCTCCAGGCCGGGCGCTGGCTTTCCAGCTTTCTGCCAGAGCTGGATCGGGCAATATCGAACCTGCGGAGACGGGTTCCGCGAGCGTCAAACTGTAGCCTTCACCATCGGCAGAATCCGGCCAGGGCGCGGACGTTCCGTAAGAAAAATTGATCAACGACTCACCGACTGGCCCAGTCAATGCGATGCGCTCACCGCCATTGCTCAGTGCAGTGCCGTCAGCGAATTCTCCGGCGACGAGTGATTCCGGCACTTCGGGAAACGCGGTACGGAAAGCGGCCAGATCACGCACGACAATTACCCGCCCACCGGGTTCCAACTGCGTGACTGTGCTCCCCGTGAAGTTGAAGAGAACGCCAGACGAGAACCCGACACCATCAAGACTTACCGTACGGGCACCGAGATTGCTCAACTCGATGAACTCTGTAGCAGCCCCGTAGTCTCCGCCCGGGTGATAAAAAATTTCCGTGATCGCCAGACCTTCCTTGAGTGAGGAAATAGAGAACGTTGCTTCGCGCAGCGCCGACCATTCCTCACCGTCAAATGCGCGCGTCTTCAGCACGAGCGGTCGATCGATGACCACACCTGCAGGCGCATCCTCCACAAGCGTCCTGGCGGTCAGTTCGAGATCGAAGCTGATGTCTGAGTTCGTGGGGGCAACCTGATGCACCTCGACTGCCACCACGTTCGTTCCCGCTCGCAACACTGATGCTGGGATGGCTCCCGTGTCGAAGAAAACCTTCTCATCACCACCACTCAGTGCAGGAGTGTCCGCT
>JAGROY010000192.1:0-1622 GCA_020439995.1 Verrucomicrobiia bacterium | reverse complement strand
CGAGCGGAAAGTTCCACTACCCGGTCGATGCTCGCGACCCCTGTGGCCGAAAGATCAAAGGAATGGCGGAACCAGGTCGTGATCGGTTTCTGCCCGGCATCGTCACCAAAGCTGACAGTCGTTTCCTCATCCCGGTCGCCGTAGCCGAGTTCCGATGGCCCAGCCTGCCACTCCGAGTCATCGTAGCCGGGATCGTTCCAACCTGAATCGGACAGATCTGCGCCCGAGTCATGGAACTTCCAGATCGATCCGGGCGCATCGCCATCACTCGCATTAATAACAATGTTAGAGATGACTCCGCCAGAGAAAATCTGCGCGGTAGCGGACACCGCTCCGCCTGGATCACGCGGGTCGGTGCCGTCCGTCGTGAAATACAGCGTCGCCTCCTGTCCCTCAGGATTCTCCAGACGCACCACGTGATTCTCATCGACCACTCCACCTGCAGGATCGCTCACTAGTGGGGGATTGAGATCGGGGTAAAGCCCCAGTCTGGCAAACTGGGAGAACGTAGCCGTTGTCCGGTTACTGGATCGCCCGACCCCGATGTAGCTCCTGCGAATGTTTTCAATTTCCTTCACCCAGTCGATGTCCCGCGTGTAGGGGCGCGAAGGCCTCATCAGATCTCCCCAGCGCGCTGACTCACCGACGACGGCCCGGTCAATCCACGCCGCCATTCCCAGCCAGCGCGATTCGGCAATTTCAGGACTCAGCGCCCCACCATCAAAGTAGTGACGCTGAAGCCGATCCGCAAACAGGATGCGGAACTCGTCGCTTGCGCGCAGTCGAGTGAAGATTTCGGTGGCTGTGTTAGAGACATTTTGAGTGGAAGTGTTGTCGCTGGACGAAAGGAACGTTTCCTCCGCGTCCCAACTGCTGAAGCGGAACCTGCCGTCGCCCGCGCGATTGCGCATTGCGTACGAGTTGTTGTCCTGCCAGTCAATGTTTCCGGCATACATGTTCGCGATCATGTAGTCGGCAAGATTCGCGGGATCGAGCAGTTCGAGCACGGCGGCGTAATTCTCAGGATCCGATTGATTGCGCCGGACGCGTCGCATCAGCTCGTTCCATGGATCAGTAGTGCCAGCGACAAGCTCGAGCCCGCCATTGCCGCGGATCCACTTGACCACATCCCAGTCCTCAGCTTCGCCTCCAAAGTGTGCGGCTGCGAATTTTTCATCCAACCGTTCGCACGGATTGTAGAGCCCCCAGTAGAGGCCGTTGATATAGAGATGGACGAACATCCCGTGCGCCGTTTCGCCGCCGAGTGCCCGCTGGGTATCGCGGACAAACTGGTCGCGCAGGTAGGTCGTTCGCGGCAGAGAATTGCCGCCGCCGGACAGTGCGCGCCACGGACTCGGCCAGGCCTTGCCATTGCCTGATCGCAGCACCAGCCGGTCAAACGCTTCCACGTCCGAGTCAGGAAAAAGCGGATAGCGCAACTTGCTATCGCCATACTCGCCGCGGAAATAGAGACGGAACGACTTCTTCAGCATCTCAGGAAAGCGGTTCCATCCTCCCTGCATGCGGATGCCGCAGTTCGCCTGCACCGCGCGGTCGGCAGCCGGATCGATGATCTCCACCGAGGCCTCGCGTTCCCATGCAATACCACGATTGCGCGCACG
>JAGROY010000191.1 GCA_020439995.1 Verrucomicrobiia bacterium | reverse complement strand
CGCCTTGGTTGGTATCGTTTGAGCTTTTACTTAAGGCCCATGCGCGTGTTCCCGTGCATGGGCCTCTTTCGTGAAATTTTCACCCACTCTTCCTATGATTACCTCTTCCTCCAGACAAGTTCGTCGTGTGTTCTCCGCTTTACTCGCATCAACTATCTTGGTGCAACCAACGGCTCTGAGAGCGTCGCTCGCGATCTACGATGCAACCATTCTTGCTGATCATGGCGATGGTGATGGGCCGTTTCCATTTGCTTCGACTTTGACTGAACCGCTTGAGTTCGATACCACTGGTGGTGAGGAATTCGACTTCGGAGAGATCACCGAAGATGCCACGTTCGAGTTCATTGTGGAAGGCAATCCCGATGCAGCCCAGAACGGGTATCTGGCGGTGGGGGAAAACGCTGGCAACAGTCTGCGTTACGAACAATGGGATGATACAGGCCAGTTGGGATTTACCCGCAGCGGGGTGGCTGACTACTTGTTTATTCCTGAAGGAGATGAAGATCTCGTCCTGTCACCGATGGAGCCCACCCATGTTACCTATGTTTGGAATTCAGGCGATCAGCGGATGGATCTCTACATTGACGGTGATCTGGCAGGTGTTGCGGAAAGTGCAACGTTCGAGATGCCGACTGGTGTTGGCTTCCTCGGTGCCAATGCGGCAGGAACGGAATCTATGGAAGGTACTATTCACAGGGTGACAACGTACGATACCATTTTGAGCCCTGAAGTGATCAAAGTGCATGCGAATGCATGGTTGGCTTCCGACACCGATCCCAGCCTGCAGGTACCGGCCGAGATCACTCTCGCAATTTCAGGTGCTGTGCAGTCGCTTGAGCTGTTGCTGATTAACGCGGGGGCCAACAATCCTTTAACGATCGAAGAAATCGCCATCGCTGGGGATTCTGCAGACAAGTTTACTATCATAACCGAGCTTCCGCTGACCATTTCGAACGCAAGCCAGGCTGCATTGGAATACACATTCGATCCAAAGGGCGAACAGGGTACCGTCTCCGCAAGCTTCTTGATCAGGAGTAATGACCCACAGCGGGATGAGATCATCGTCCAGTTGTCAGGAATCGTCCATGATCCTAAACTGGATGTCGAAGCGGAACTGGAGTTTGGAGAAACTGAAATGGCAGTTACGCGGCCTGTTGAGGTTACTAACATGGGAGTATCTCAGGATCTCGTTATCGAGTCTGTGACATTTACTGGAGATGGAGCAGGCGCGTTCTCGGCAACCAATCCTGGGACAATCGCTGCAGGGGCTACTGCCCAGATCGGAGTGACTTTTACACCGGACGGGCCAGGCAGTTATGAGGCTACCGTTATCATTAAAAGCAATGATCCGCTCTCACCAGAGACAGAAGTGGCAGTTTCGGGTTCCGCTCCTTTCGACCTTGCGACGCTTTCGTCCTATGACGCAATCATTGCAGCGGATCACGGTGGAGGAGATGGCGCGCATCCTTACGAGGCGGTATTGCTCGCTGCAGAGACTTTCGACGGAGCGCAGGCTGCAGAGTTTGATTTCGGCGAGATCGAAGGGAGCGCCACTTTCGAGTTTATTCTTGAGGGCGACCCGGTGGAAGGTGGGCAGGATGGATTTCTCGCAGTAGGTGAGGACCCAATCGACAATTTGCGTTACGAACAGTGGAATGACACTGGTCAGCTCGGTTTTACACGATTGGGTGTAGCTGACAATCTCTTTGTTGAACAGGACGATCCCGATTTATTGCTGTCGCCGGAGGTTCCCACTCATATCTCTTATGTCTGGAATGAAGATGATTTAACGATGGAGTTGTATGTGAATGGCGTTCTCGCTGGTACTGCTGAAGGCGTGGATTTCGCGATGCCGACTGGACTTGGATGGCTTGGTGGAAAAAACGCTGACGGAGCTGAAGGTATGCTCGGTGTCATCCACCGTGTGGTTACTTACAACGAAATCCTGCCAGTCGAAGTGATTCTGCGCCACGCCACTGCTTTCCTGGAAGGAGGCAGTGTTGCCCCATTTTCGATCACTACCATCATTCCTGATCTTGCCGCTAAATCCGTGACGATTACCTGGACATCACTGGAGGGAGTCAGCTACCGCATCGAGAAAACGCCCGTTCTGGAAGACGGAGTCGAGTGGCAGGAACTGGAGGATGGATATGAATCTGCCGGGGACGAGACCTCGTACACCGACAGCTCGTTGGATGGCAGCGAGACGTCACTCTACTACAGGGTTGTGCAAGAGTGACGCAGGCATCCCCTTGACAGGAGCCTGTTGATGCTCTACGCAACTTCCATGATTAAACGATCCGTTCTTCCGATTCTCTTTGTCGTCTTTGTGACGGCGTGCGGGCTTGTTTGATCATTCGGTAACTTTCCATCTTTTTTCAAGAGCCCGCTGGATCTGATCCTGCGGGCTCTTCTTTTTCGGGGCAGCGGGCTGGTGATGGCATCTCCGTACAGCAATGCATTCAATCACAATCCTCCTTCGCGAAGCCAGGGCGACGTTTGTCCTGGCTATTCCACTTATCGCCGGGCAGCTCAGCCATATGCTGATGGCTGTCGTGGACACCCTTATGATCGGGCGCCTTGGTGTCGTTCCTCTGGCGGCTGCCACTTTTGCGAACAATGTCATCCACTTGCCGTTCATGGTGATCATTGGGGTGACCATTGCCGTTTCGGTACGGGTGTCTCAGGCGCGCGGGGCGGACGATCCTCCAGCCGCACGGGCTGCGCTTCGGCACGGGATGCTGCTTGGCTTGTTCGCCGGGATTCTAACCGTGATCGGCGCGGTGGCGCTTGCGCCGTTTCTCGGCTGGTTCGGGCAGGAGGCGGAAGTGGCCAGCACTGCGAGCATCTATTTTCAAATCGTTGGCGTCTCAATGATTCCTGCCGCTTGCTCGATGGCGATCAAGAACCATGCAGATGCGATGAATCGCCCTTGGCCGGCGTTCGCTATCTTGCTGGTCGCCGTTGGCTTGAACGTATTGCTCAACTGGCTTCTGATCTATGGCAAAATGGGATTTCCAGCGCTCGGGTTGGAGGGGGCAGGAATCGCCACGCTGCTCGCCCGCACCTCAGGAGTTCTCGGCCTGCTCTACTGGTGCACTCACGATCGAAGGATCCGCGAATGGGTTCCGTATCAGTGGTTTCGCAAGCCGGACTGGATCGCCGTGCGGTCGTTGATCAAGATCGGCCTTCCTGCCAGCATGCAGTTGCTCGCGGAAAGCAGTGCCTTTGTCGTCGCCACGATTCTGATTGGAACGATCAGCAAGGAGGCGCTGGCGTCGCACCAGGTCGCTATCACTTGTGCCGCTACCATATTCATGGTGCCGCTGGGACTATCGATGGCCTTGACTGTGCGCACGGGCGAAGCCTGGGGAGCGGGCGCATATGAACGCTTGCGGCCCATTGTTTTGAGTGCCGGATTGATGGCAATCCTCTACACCGTGTTCAGTGCCCAGTGTTTCGTGTTTTTCAACGATGCGATCGCCGGTTGGTTTTTGACAGATCCCGTGGCACTGAAACTTTCCGCAACTTTGTTGCTCGTGGCAGCGGCATTTCAATTCAGTGATGCCCTTCAGATCGTATTTGCCGGAGCGCTTCGCGGGCTTGACGATGTCCGGGTGCCTGCCTGGCTAGCATTCTTCGCCTATTGGGTCATCTCGCTACCGCTTGGCTGGTGGCTGTCCTACGGATTGAAATGGGGCGTCGCCGGAATGTGGTGGGGGATCACTGTCGGCCTGACACTCACTGCCATTACTCTGGGAGTTCGGGTCTGGGTGAAGACTTCGGGTCCGCCCGTTCTGTAGCTGGCTCTGGCTGATCATTGGTCGCGTCCGCCCTGCCGAAGAACATGAGATGCTGCCATGGCAGCTCGTCGAACTCCCGCACCAGCTTGTAGCCGTTCGGCAGGTACTCCTTGAGGATTTGTTCCTTCGACATCTTGTGCAGGAGCTTGATGGGAACATCAGGATCCTCGAGACGGAATTCCACAAGCGCGACGACGCCATCCTTTTTCAGACTTTTCAGCATGCCCTGCAGCATCTGCTCCGGGTGAGAGAACTCATGGTAAACATCTACCAGGAGAATGAGGTCGAACGTGTTCTCAGGCAGCATCGGATCGTGCAGCTTGTTCTCAATTGTCTCGATGTTCGTCAGCGCCGCAGCCCGCGCGCGTGCCTTTAGAAGGCGCAACATTTCAGGTTGGATATCGACCGCATACACCTTGCCGGTTTCGCCTACGACTTTCGCCATTTTCAGCGAGTGGTAACCGTTTCCGCTGCCTAGATCGCACACCACCATTCCTGGCTTCAGTTGCAACTCCCGCATCAGAACGGTGGTCGCTTCCTCGCGCTCGCGCTCCTGCCTCAGCAACCACTCCGCACCCAGCCAGTGCATGGTTTGTGCAATGGTGCGGCCCTTGTAAGTTGTCAGCGCTGGCGGAATCTCTTCTTCTTCGATGACTGCTGCAGTGTCGATGGCGGCCTCAGCGGTTCCTTCATTGGTGGTAGCCGGAGCTTCCTGAGCAAAGGCACTGGTGGCAGGCAGTCCGAGAAGGATCAATGAAAAGAATGAGGCGATGGCGCTGGAGGCGGTTGTCTTCATGCAGCAGGAGCATCTGCTTTCGATCGGAATCTGTCGAGGAACATTCCCGGGCAGATCTATCGGAATTGTGCAGGGCAGCGCAGCTATCTCCAGGCCAACGCTAGTGGATCATCCTGATCTTCAATTTGCCAAGTATATCGCCGTCCGAGTTGTCCCGACGAGTTGCTTTTCGGCTAGGCAAACAGCTTGTGCACCGGCTTCGCCTTCACCAGTTCGCGCGGCTGATTGAGGTGGTTCATCACCATGGTTTCCGGATCGATGCCGAACGCGTGGTAGATGGATGCGAGAAGTTCGCCTGGGTGAACGGGATCTTCCACGGGAGCCGAACCGGTTTTGTCTGACTGACCATGGACGTAGCCACGCTTGATCCCGGCACCACCAATGACGGATGTGTAGCAGTAGGGCCAATGGTCGCGGCCATCAGCGTCGTTGCCATTGCCGGAAGTGCTGACACCTTTTTGCGGACTGCGACCGAATTCTCCGACAGCGACGACGAGTGTTTCGTCGAGCATGCCACGGTCGTCGAGGTCCTGGAACAATGCGGAAAGTCCCTGGTCGAGCATCGGGCCAGACTGGTCTTTCATGCGCTTATTGAGGCCCACGTGTACGTCCCATGAGTGATTGTCAGAGTTCGCGACCTTGGGCCAGATGACTTCGACCACGCGGGTGCCAGCTTCGACCAGTCGCCGTGCAAGCAGACAGCTTTCTCCAAAGGTGTTGCGGCCATACAAGTCGCGAGTGGCGTCACTTTCGTCTTCAAAAGCAAATGCTTCGCGCGCGCGACCGGAAACGATCAGGTTCAGCGCACGGCTGTAGTATTCATCCAGGCTGTAGTTCTCTACTGCTTTATCGATAATCGGCATCTGCGCGGCGATGGCATCGCGCAGGCGAGCGCGTCGTTTGAGTCGCACCGAGAAAACGTCTGGACGCAGTTGCAAGTCATCGACTTTGATGCGCGTCATCTTGGTCATATCCATGTCGTCGCCACCAGGGTAGAGCGTGTAGGGATCGAACGACTTGCCGAGGAACCCGCCGGTGCCGCCTTTGCCAATAACATTACTTTCCTGCAACGGACGCGGCAGCATCACAAACGGCAGCATCGGTTCCGTCTGCGGCTTCAAGCGCACGATCTGGGAACCAAAGTTCGGGAAGTCTTTTGGGCTCGGCGGTTCGAGCTGGCCGGACGGGCTGACCTTATCGGTCGTGTAGCCAGTCATCATCTGGTAGATGGCGGCGGTGTGATTGAACAGTCCGTTCGGCGTGTAGCTCATCGAGCGGATCATCGTAAACTTGTCATTCACCTGCGCCAGCTTCGGCAGCAGTTCGGTGAAATGAACGCCAGGGATTCTCGTCGGGATTGATCTAAAAGCGCTGCGCACATTGTCCGGCACATTCTCCTTCGGATCCCAGAGGTCAAGGTGACTGGGGCCGCCCTGCAGGTAGACCATGATCACGCTCTTCGCCTTTCCCCATCCACCGCCGGGAGCCACTTCACCCGCCAGCGACTGCGCGCGGAACATGGTGCCAAGCGTCATTCCAAGCATTCCAGCACCTCCCACACGCAGAACATCGCGCCGCGAGTATCCGAGGTTTCCATCGCAGAGATCTTTTCCAGGTTCACCAGGGATACGGAACATAATTCAATGAAGGTTGATTGGTTTTACGCAGGGCGGGGCACCATTTTGCCTATCCCTGAGATTGTGTCGCAGATTACGCGTTTTCTGATTCAGTGTAAACTGTCATGTGCTTTCGGTCTGCGGCTAATCAGATGCGGTGGGATTTGGCTCTTTCTGACACATAGTGTGAACAGTGACGTGCTTACGCGCCTCTGGTCGCGGATTGGGGAATCTGGTGTAGCATGGAAGATGCCCGACCCCATTATTGGCAGGATGAATGTCCTGTGTGCCAGTTCCCGCCACGTCTCCGGAATGTATCTGGATGGTGGGGAAGAGCTGGGCGAGATTCTGCTGCCGCAACGCTACGTGCCCGCGAATTTTGTTACAGGCAGTGAAATCGAAGTTTTCCTCATGCTGGATTCCGAGGACAGGCTGGTGGCGACGACTGATCGACCGCTGGCCATGGTGGGGGAGTTTGCTTCGCTCAATGTCGTGGAGACCACCAGAATTGGCGCATTCCTGAACTGGGGTATGCCGAAGGATCTGCTGCTGCCGTTCGGCGAGCAGGCGCAGCGGGTGGCTAAGGGGGACGATGTCGTGGTCTATGTGAACTTCGACGCGGTGAGCGGGCGGCTCTATGCTTCATCGAAGCTGAACAAGTTTGTCGCGAATACCGCGCCTCCCGGGATCGTTGAAGGTTCTGCCGTTTCGCTGCTCATTGCTGAGCGCACGGACATCGGCTACAAGGCGATCGTGAACGGCCACTACTGGGGATTGATTCATGCGAGCGCTGCCGCTGCCGTTCCCTTTGCCCTGGGCGAGAGCCGTCCCGGTTATATCAGCCGGGTCACTCCGGATGGCCTTGTCGATGTCACCTTTGATCCTCCCGGCTATGGCAAGGTGACCAATGCCGCCAAGCGGTTGGAGGAAGTGCTTGCGGCGGCGGAGAATGGGTTCCTTCCGCTGCATGACAAGAGCACGCCTGACGAGGTGCGTGATACGCTGGGATTGAGCAAGAAGGTGTTTAAGCAAGCGGTCGGTGCGTTGTATCGCGGGAGGAAGGTTCGACTTGAAAAGGACGGGATTTATCTGGTGAAGAGCAGCTGAAGTCGTACTTTGCGAGTTTTGCCGGAAAGGCACCGGAACTCCGTTCTGCTGTATTGCAATTGCTGACACGGTTTGTATTCTGGTGGCTCATGAAAATATGCAAAATTCTAAGGATCGTTAATCTTCTGGCTGTTGTGAGCGCCATGACTGCGGCAGTGGCGGTTGCGGATACCACCCGGCCGAACATTCTCTTTGTATTTACGGACGATCACGCACCTCACGCGATTGGTGCGTACAACGGCTTTCTGAAATCGGTGAATCCTACGCCGAACATCGACAAGCTTGCTCAGGAGGGAGCGCTTTTTGAGAACAGCTTCTGCACGAACTCGATCTGCGGGCCCAGCCGTGCCGTGATTCTGACTGGAAAGCACAGTCACCTGAACGGGTTCATGAATAATGGCAACAAGTTCAACTGGGATCAGAATACGTTTGCCAAAGAAATTCAGAAAGCCGGCTACCAGACGGCGATCTACGGCAAGTCGCATCTCAACGGCACGCCTCAGGGCTTTGACGATTGGAAAGTGCTGCCTGGTCAGGGACTCTACTACAACCCTGACCTGCTTACGCCCGAGGGAAAGATCCGCATCGAAGGCTACTGCACTGACATTGTTACCGATCTCGCTGTCGAGTGGCTGACGAAGAAGCGGGATGAGAGCAAGCCATTCGTGTTAATGGTACAGCACAAAGCGCCGCATCGGAACTGGATGCCAGCGCTGCGGCACTTACATTTGTACGACGATATCGTAATTCCTGAGCCCGCCACATTGTTCGACAAGTGGGAGGACAACGCACCGCCCGCCCGTCATCAGGAAATGGAAATCGACCGGCACATGGATCTGAACTTTGACCTTTTCGTCGACCTCGTTCCAGGCTTTGAACAGGAGCCGAGCCTCAAACGTCAGGATCGATCGTCCTGGCACAATATGCAGCGCATGACGCCCGGGCAACTGGCCGTCTGGCGGGAAGCCTACGGGCCAAAGGATCGAGCCTTTCATGAGCTAAACCTCAAAGGCGATGACCTTGTCCGCTGGAAATACCAGCGCTACATGAAGAATTACCTGCGCTGTATCAAAGGTGTGGACGAAAGTCTCGGCACTTTGCAAGACACCTTGAAAAAGCTGAAGCTCGATGACAACACGATCGTCATCTACTCCTCCGATCAGGGGTTCTATCTTGGTGACCACGGCTGGTATGACAAGCGCTGGATGTATGAGGAGTCACTAAAGATGCCGCTCATTGTCAAGTGGCCAGGGGTTACCAGGCCCAACTCACGGCCAAAGTTGATGGTGCAGAATCTCGATTACGCCCAGACATTTCTCGATGTTGCCGATGCTCCGATCCCCGATGACATGCAGGGGATGTCGCTGGTTCCACTGCTGCAGGGGCGAGAGCCCGGAAACTGGCGCAAGAGTATCTACTACCACTACTACGAGTATCCCAGCGTGCATCAGGTGCCTCGGCACTACGGCATTCGCACCGAGCGTTACAAGCTGATGCACTTTTATGAATTCGGAAACGAATGGGAGCTCTACGATCTCGAAAAAGACCCTGACGAACTCACCAACCTCTACGGCCAGGCCGATCAGGCGGAGCTCACTGCTGATTTGAAGAAACAGCTGGAAGACCTGCGCACCCGGTATCAGGACGATAGTGACGTCAGCGAAAAATCCGAAGAGTGGAAGAAAGAAGTCCGCAAGCCGGAACTGGAGCGACCACGCAAACTGGATATCTAAAGGGATGTAGTGGTGCCTTCTAGTCTCCCATCCCGGCCTGCTGGCGACTGAAAGTCACCACTACGCTTCTCAGAGCCGACAAACCCTGATGTCATGGATTCTTCTCTCACTGCTCTCCGCTGTTTTCCTGGGCATCTATGACCTGCTGAAGAAAGCTTCGGTGCGGGACAACGCAGTGGTGCCGGTGCTGTTCTTCAGCACCATCGCCGGGCCGGTTGTCTGGTTGCCGTTTATCCTGTGGTCGCATTATTCAAGTGCAACCGTTCCCAGTGCACTGCTGCGGGTTGATGAGTTGACGCCGGGTGGTCACGGGCTGTTGTTTGGAAAGTCAGCACTGGTGTCGGCGTCGTGGATCTTCGGCTACTTTGCTTTCAAGCATCTGCCGCTTTCGATCGCTGGTCCCATTCGCGCCACAGGTCCACTGTGGACGATCGTCTTTGCCGTCCTTTTCTTTGCTGAGAAACCAACCCCGATGCAATGGGCTGGGTCGGTGGTAATCCTTGGCTCATTTTACGCGTTTTCGCTCGCCGGGAAGCTGGAGGGAATCCGCTTCCACCGTGACAAGTGGGTGGGCTTTCTGATTGTGGCGACATTGTTAGGGGCGACGAGTTCGCTCTATGACAAGTTTCTCCTCCAGCGCATGCAGATCTCCGTGCCCACCGTGCAGGCATGGTTCTCGGTGTACCTGGTGATCGTGATGGCTCCATTCGCACTGATGTGGAAGTGCGGACTATGGAGGCGTGGCCACTTTGAGTGGCGATGGACTGTGCCAATGGTTGGCGTTGCGCTGCTTGCTGCCGACTTCCTTTACTTCACAGCAGTGCGTGATTCAGATGCACTGATCGCGGTGATTTCACCGATCCGGCGCACCTGCGTGATCATCACTTTTATCGGAGGTATCTTCTGGCTTGGTGAGAAAAATCCACGTCCCAAGGCGCTGTGCGTTGCCGGGATTTTGCTCGGCGTTGTCTTGTTGCATTTTGGATGAAAGGCACGGGGAGAGGGCGAAGTCTGCGGGTGAGTTTTTTTCAACACAGATGAAAGAGGATATCCACAGATGAGCACAGATCGACTACAGCTAAAACTCAGCGATTCAGGAATTTCCTTATTTGGAACCGGAGCGACCTTTTCTCATCTCCAACCTGCCCGATTGAAGGGCAGGAGAGGTGGTGCCTTTTTTGGAGCGAAAATCCCAAGCGCTGGCACCACCTCAATCCCCCTCAACACATAAACTGGAAGTTGTCACCTAAGTTCAGCTTGTGACGACTCCCGTTGGCAGGTTATTCGTCTAAACAACCAGTAGGCAATAAAAATTGTTCTGCTTATCGTATATTTTGACTTGCTTAAGCAAATTGCACACACCTTTGACACTCTCTTCGCCAGATCGCCTCACCCGGATTCGTCTTTTCAGGGATGCTGAGCGCCTTCCTGTGGATAATATGGCGATGGATGAGGCGTTGTATATGAGGAGTTTATGTCCGGTTGTCCGGTTCTACGGCTGGAGCTGCCCCGCTGTCTCGCTGGGGTATTTCTGCTCCTGGGCTGAGTCGAGAGTCAGGCACGGGGAACTGTTTAGTTACGTCCGACGCTGGACCGGGGGAGGCACTGTGGAGCACGGGAATTCAGACGCGACTTACTCGATTTCGCTACCAGCTGACTGCCCGTGGGGGCGTTGGCGAGCACCTATGCTGTATGAAAGGGTGCATCTGACCTTAGCGGTAGCGCTGCAGGAGTGCGGAATCGAGACCGATGCATTCGGGCCTGCCGGGCCAGTTCGAGATAGCGCGTGCTTTCAACATCCTGTGGCGCAGGATCTTGTGCTGTCGGGGAGGAAAGTGGCAGGGGCGGCGATTCGTCGCAGTGTCCGTGGTGTTTTGCTGCAGGGCAGTATTCAGGGGATCGCCGTGCCGCCGCATCTGCCGGATGTCTTCGCGCGTTTGCTCGCGGGGGATGTGGAAGAGTGGAATCCCGGTACGGACTTGGATGATGATATTGCTTCGCTGGTAGAGTCTCGCTACGGGAGGGTTCAATGGACGCGGCGCAAGTGATTTGGCCGCTTGACCCTGGCTGGCTGAACATCGATCCGTTCCTTGTGAGTGAACTTTTCCCAGAGCTGCATCCGTGGCCGGAGCGTGAATTGCTGCGGGATGCGGTGGCTGCGCTGGCGCAACGAAAAGTTCTTCTTGGCACTTCGAGCTGGAAGTATCCGGGATGGTGTGGGCAGCTCTATGATCCTGCCCGCTATTCGTGGCGGGGCAAGTTTTCGGAGTCACGCTTCAACAGGCAATGCCTCACGGAATACGCTGAGGTCTTTAAGACGGTATGTGTCGATGGTGGCTACTACCAGTTTCCCTCGGAGAGTTACCTGAATGGGTTGGTAGATCAGGTGCCGGACGATTTTCGCTTTTCTTTTAAAGTGACCGAAGACATCACCGTGAAAAAGTTCACTCACCTGCCGCGCTATGGTGAGAAGGCGGGAAGGGAGAATCCGCACTTCCTCAATGCGGATCTGTTCAGGACTGCGTTCCTTGACCCATGCAAGGCGTTTCAAAGGAACATCGGACTGCTGATGTTTGAGTTCTCACACTTTTACAAAACCGACTTCGAACGGGGGCGTGATTTTGTGGAAAGGCTTGATGACTTCTTTGGTCAATTGCCTGCGGGCTGGCAGTATGGAGTTGAGATTCGCAACGAGCGCTTCCTTCATCCCGATTACTTCGCCTGCCTGGAGCGGCACGGCATCACCCATGTTTACAACAGCTGGCAGCGCATGCCGTCGGTGCGAGAGCAGATGGCGATGCCCGGCTCGCGGACTCAGCCTGACTTTGCTGGTGCCCGGTTTCTTCTCAAGCCTGGGCGTCCCTACGCGGAAGCGGTCGAGCGATTCAGCCCATACAGCGAGACCCGCGAAGTCGATGCCGACGCCCGTGTGGCGGGTGCTGAGCTGATTCAAACACTGGCGGAGAGCAGTCGTCGCCCGTCGTTTCTGTTCGTGAACAACCGGCTCGAAGGCAACGCCATCAACACCATTATTGGAATGATGAAAGCTGCAGGTTTCCTGCCAGCGGATTCGTTCACTGGATTGTGACCTTGCTGCCCGGACGGATTAGGCTGCTGAGGCGGACGGCGTCCCAGTTTGCAAATCGCACGCATCCGGCGCTTTGCGACCGTCCGATGGTGTGGGGCGAATTGGTGCCGTGCAGGCCAATACCTGGTTTGCTGATGCCGCCCCAGAAGATGCCGACTGGATTGTTCGGGCCAGAAGGCAGGTTGTAGTAAGTGCTGCTGCGTTTGCCCTTTGACAGCATGCTCTTGTCCCAGCGGAACGTCGGGGTGGTGTGCATATTCAGCAGTTCCCATTCACCGTAGTGGATGAAACGCTTCTGCCCGGGGGTAACTGGGAATGATGCAATGAGTTTGCCTTCGCTGTCCCAGAACGTGGCCTGATTGACCTTTGTGTCGACGATGACGCTGCGGGTGCTCAGTTCTGGGTCTGTCAGGAACTCGGCGTCTTCCGGCACGTCTTCGATCTGGAAAGGGGTGACATTGGGGACTTTGACTTCAGTGCCGGGCTTGATGTTGTAGATGCTGCGGATCGTGCCCTTGTTCAGTTTCGCCAGGAAGCGCTCGTCAGTATGAAAGCGCTCGGCGATGAATTCTCCGATGCTGCGATAGCCGAGGTAGCGTCGCTTCGATTGCGCTTCTGGGCTGGATGGCAGGCTGGAGGTCACATATTTCATGTCCTCCTTCTTTACGGTGTAGGTGCGGTAAGGGCTCGGAACGGCTTTTTCCGCTGCAGTTAGTATGGGCTTCCAGTCTTCTACAGGTTCGATTCCTCGGGACTTGTAATAGGCTTCGACCGCTTTCCTTGTGAACTCGCCGATGGCACCATCGATTTTGCCTGGGCCGAAGTTCCTCTCATCCAGATAGATCTGCACCCTCACATGGGTATCGACATCCTCCTTTGCGGGTTCCGGCATGATCGCAGCAGGTTCGAGGATGTCCTGTGCGTCGGCACTGGCGGACGTCGTCATTCCGCCCCAGATCATGGGCACAAGCGCGCCCAGAGTCATCATTTTGAGGAAGCAATGCCGAAGCCCCTCAGAAGGCAACTGAATCAAATTTGACGGCGTCTCACGGGAGCCCGTTCTGCTGGTGGTCATATCGTTGGTCGTTCGAGGTTGGGAGCGGGTAGTAGTCGATCCTTTACCTGAAAAACTTATGAAGCCGACTTGCCTATCCCCTTGGTTGATGGAGATCGAAAGCCCGATGGACGACACGCGCAGCTTCTTCGGCTTCAGCTTCGACAATGGTAACTGAAATCTTGATCTCAGATGTTGTGATCATCTGGATATTGATTCCGGCTTCACCCAGCGCGGAGAACAGCTGGGCTGCCACACCTGAGTGAGAACGCATTCCGATGCCGACAGCACTTACTTTCGCAATGCCGTCCATCGCAGAAAGGCTAACCTCATTTCCCAGACCGTCAAGAGTCGGCTTGAGGACTTCCTTTGCCTTGGCGAGATCGTTCTTATGCAGGGTGAAGCTGATATCCGCCTTGCCGTCCCATGATACGTTTTGAACGATCATATCAATATTGATATTCGCGCTCGCGATTGCCTGAAATATCTTCGAGGCGTTGGCGGGTTTGTCAGGGACGTCCTCAATGGTGACTTTTGCCTGATCACGCTCCAGGCTGACGCCGCGGATGACGACGGATTCCATGCTCATAGTTTCGTGGGTAACCAGGGTTCCTGGGTTATCATTCAAGCTGCTGCGGACTTCAAAACGTACACCGAATTTCTTTGCGAACTCAACAGCGCGGGACTGCATTACTTTCGATCCCGAACTCGCCATTTCCAACATTTCGTCGTAAGAAATCACGTCAATCTTCTGTGCATCAGGGACAACGCGGGGATCGCAGGTGTAGACGCCGTCCACATCTGTAAAGATCTGGCACAAGTCAGCGTTGATCGCGGCAGCCATGGCGATAGCGCTCAAGTCAGAACCTCCGCGCCCCAGTGTAGTGATGCGTCCCTCCGCAGTGCGACCTTGGAACCCTGCCAGGATCACGATGTGGCCCTCATTGAGCAGGCGATGGACTTCGGTGGGAGAAATGTTTGAGATCCGTGCCTTGGTGTGGACTCCATCGGTTTCGATGCCTGCCTGCGCACCCGTGAGCGAAATGGCGCTGCCGCCGAGATCATCGATGGCCATAGCCGTCAGTGCGATGGTCGTTTGCTCGCCGGTCGCCAGTAGCACGTCCATTTCACGGTCAGTGGGGCTGTTGGACACCTCGGAGGCCAGCTTCAGTAAGTTGTCAGTGACTCCGGCCATGGCCGATACCACGGCTACTACCTGATGGCCTTCGCGCTGGGTAGCGAGAAGCCGATTGGCGACGTTGCGGATGCGCTCCGTGGTGCCCACGGAGGTGCCGCCGTATTTCTGAACGATGATAGACAAAGCAGTAGAAATTCGAAAGGCGGAGCAAAATTCCTGCACCTGTCATTGTCAACTGAAACGCGGCGATTTCGGACGAAAGAACATGTTGAAACGCCAGGTTCTGGTAAAATACGGTCAATCGATATTGATTAACGGCTGCTGGCGTTTGCGGCAGGCGGCGTAGAGAGCGGCACCGACTACCAGAAAGAGCAGTCCCGTCAGGGATTCCGACGGGTGCCGACGGGCGGCCCAGTAGAGGGTGTAGCTGGTCATTGCGATGAAAAGAACAGGCGTTACCGGATAGCCGAACGCTCGATAGGGGCGGTTCCACTCGGGCCGCCGGATGCGCAGCCAGATCACCGACCCCACAGTTGCGGTAGAGGACAACAGGAGCATCGCTTCGACATACATGAGGATCTGCTCGAACTTAGCCGACACGAGGATGACAATGGCCAGCGCGCTTTGCGCCAGGGTCGCGACCACTGGCGCGCCAAGTTTACTGCGCCGGGCGAGAAAGCCGAGCAGAGCGTAGTCTTCGCCCATTCTTGCTGATACGCGTGGCCCTGCCCAGGTCATGGCGCTGATGGCGGAGATCAATCCGATGCTGATCAGTGCCCCCATTATCCTCCCTCCCTGTTCGCCAAAGATGTGCTGCGCCGCGACCAATCCCACTTCCTTGCTGCCCGTCAGGTCACTCATGGGAGCGGCATTGAGAAATGCGGTATTGATCCCAACATAGAGCAGGGTGACGATCCCGGTTCCTAACAAGAGTGCCAACGGAACATTTCTCTGTGGGTTGCGGATTTCGCCTGCGATGTAGGCTGCCCCATTCCAGCCCTCGTAAGAATAGTGAACCCACATCAGAGCAATGGCAAAACCACCGCTGCCGAGCAACTGCCAGTCCGACGCTGATTGTGGGAGAAAGTGAACGGGCTGAGGGGCACCAACGGAAAATCCGGCAACGATGAGCACGGCGATCAGGATTACTTTTCCCAGAGTGGCCACCGTTTGAAAGCGCGAGGACAGTGTTACATTGATCAAGTGTACGGCTGTTACAGAGGCGATGATGCCGATGCCGAGCGTGGTGGCATCGAACTCTAACACACTACCACTAAAATAACTGCCAAAGGCCGACGCCGCCAGCGCCACCGGGGCGGGAAAGCCAGCCACGATCGATGTCCAGCCCGAGAGGAAGCCGGGCGCAGGGTGCAGTGCCTCTCCGAGCAAGTGATACTCGCCGCCGGAGCGCGGGAACATTGCCACCAGTTCTGCGTAACAGACCGCTCCACAAAACGCAACCAATCCGCCTGCCAGCCAGAGTGCTGCAATCGCAAACCCCGATGGCAGATCTGCCACTTGGAACCCAAGCGCCGTAAAGACACCGACACCGATCATATTGCCCACCACCATCGCCGTCGCTCCGGTCAGTGAGGCGGTTCGTTTTTCTGGAGCGGGGGATTCAGTGGTGGCTTCGGGCATCGATGCGGTGTGGAGGTTTGGGTTGTCGTAAGTTTATCGGCGTTCGTGGAGAACTTGCAAAAGGTTCCGTCATTTTGGACAACGGCTAGTCGGATGTTCTAGGTTTTGCGTTTCTCACGGGAACTTATATACTGCCCTCATGTATAGACACTCGATTCTCCTCAGTTGCGCGCTCACACTGATCACCGCTCTGGCGGTCAATTCACCAGCCACACTGCAAGCGCAGGACCTGCCAGTCGATGAAAAGACGTATACGAGGGTCGATACCAGAGACGAAAAAGCACTGAGGGAAAACCTCGGGAAGAAAGTCACTGTCTTCGGCGTGATCAAGCGCACCAAGAAATGGGATGGGGGTGCGAATTTCCTCAATTTCGATGGAGACAAGTTCATGCTGGTCTGCTTCGAGTCGGAATACCCGAATTTTCCAGACGGCCTCCCGGCCGACACCCTTCGTGACAAGAACGTCGAGGTAACCGGCTACATCAACGAATACAAAGGCAAGCTCCAGATCAAACTCACCCATCCCGCCCAGATCAAAATCGTCGAGCGCGTAAAGGCTGACACCGAGAAGAAAGAAGGCGACGCGGAAAAAGATCAGGGCACCAAAGCTGAAGAAACGAAAGAGCCTGCGGTCAAGCCCGAGAAGGTCGACCCCAAGAAATACTTCTGTTGAAAGGATGAATGATCCGATTACATCGGCCGTCAACAACCCCCATTCCCGATTTGTTTTTCTTTCCACTCTCGTGATCCTCGGGTCCTGCACATTCGTCAGCGGGGCGATGATGTTGGATGTGATTCAGTGGGAAGAAGGTGTTTCTGGGAAAGATATTGTCCAGTCCCTAGTACATCGCGGCGGAAATAAGC
>JAGROY010000190.1 GCA_020439995.1 Verrucomicrobiia bacterium | reverse complement strand
CGACCAACCACCTCGATATCGAGAGTCAGCGCTGGCTCGAGCAGTATCTGCAAAGCTACCAGGGCGCGATCATTCTGATCAGTCACGACCGCGCATTCCTCGATTCGCTGACCAATCGAACGATCGCATTCGAGTCAGGAAGAGCGCAACAGTACGCGGGTAACTATTCATTTTACCTGACCGAGCGCGAAGCGCGGAAAGAGCAACTCGAGCGCGCATACAAGAACCAGCAGCGGGAAATCGAGAAAGAGGAGAAGCTCATCGACCGCTTCCGTGCCAAGGCATCGAAGGCAAAGATGGTGCAGAGCCGTATCAAGCAGCTGGAGAAGGTCGAACGCATTGAGATCGAGCAGGAAGACTCGGGGATCGCGTTCCGCTTTCCGCAGCCTCGCCCCAGCGGGCACACGGTGGTGCGGATGGAAAAGCTCTCTAAGTCGTACGGAAGCCTGCAGGTGTTGAACCAGCTTGAGTTTGAGATTACCAAGGGTGACCGGCTCGCCATCGTCGGCGTGAACGGTGCAGGCAAGTCGACATTCTCCCGCATTCTGGCTGGGGTCGAAACAATAACGTCTGGAGAGGTGAAGCTCGGCCACCATGTCGATATCTCGTATTTCTCGCAGACGCACGCGGACGAGCTGAATCCAGAGAGGACGGTGCTGCAGACGGTAGAGGAAACGGCTTCCCGCGAGGCTGCGGTGAATTTACGGACATTGTTAGGGTGTTTCCTGTTTCGCGGGGACGATGTTTTTAAGCAGGTCAAGGTGCTGTCCGGTGGTGAGCGCAGCCGACTTGCTCTGGCGCGCATGTTGCTGCGACCGGCAAACTTTCTGGTACTGGACGAACCGACCAACCACCTCGACATGGCCTCACAGGAAGTGCTGCAACGAGCGCTTCAGGATTACACCGGCTCCTACGCGATCGTTTCTCACAACAGGAGCTTCCTCGATCCTATCGTCACCAAGACTGTAGAATTTCTGGTTGGGCGTCAGCCGCGTATTTTCCACGGGAACGTTACCTACTACCTCGAGAAGAAAGCGGAAGAAGAAGCGGCTGCAGCCAAAGTGGCGGGTGGCTCTGGCTCCACAGCATCTAGATCCAGCTCCGCAGCGGGCGGAGGAGGGGACAAAGGATCGGTAAACCGCAAGGAGCAACGCCGGTTGGAGGGGCTCAAGCGACAAGAAAGGGCCCGCAAACTCAAACCTCTTCAGACCAAGCTTGAGGAAGTTGAGGCGCGCATCGCACAGATCGAAACCACTAAGGCAGAGCTAATGGCAAAAATGGGTGATCCCTCATTCTTCAGCGATCGCGACGCTGCAAAAGTGACCGCCCAGGCATTCAAAGCCGCAGAGTCCGACCTTGAAAACGCCTACTCAGACTGGGCTCAGGTATCCGATGAACTCGAACGCGCTGAGGCTCAGTTCGCAGAGTAAAGTATAAGTGAAGGCAGGGATGGCCCTCCGAGCTGTCCGCTGGGTGCACATCAACGGTAGGAGGAAAATAAATTTCACCGCAAAGACGCGAAGGGCGCGAAGGCTGAGAGACAGCTTCATTGCTTCATCTGGAGTGCTCAGGCTCGACTGAGCTTTTTCTGTTCGAGCAATGTTAGTCTCGCAAAAGGCGCTGTCGAGCCAGCGCACAGGACAAAATCACACAAGCATCGAGCATCCTCACATGCACAAGCGCATCCCAAAGCCCAAAGCGTTGTGGCAACAGCACCATCAACCAGCCGGACGTTTGGACGGTTGGGGACAAACGTCCCGCCCGCAATCCCGCAAGGGCTGCGTCCAAGGCAGGGACGGTTCTCCGAGCCGTCCGGCTGAGTGCACGTCAACTTAATAGTTCGCATCACCACCCACGAGAAACTCGGAGTCACTCCGCCTTGGTATCGTGATGGAGACCGGTCTTTCTTCTAAAAATCGACCGTTCGTCCCTCACGGAATGCTTTGTCAGCGGCCAGCACGATGGCCAAGCTGTTGACGGCGTCACCCATGTGATCGGTGAGGTCGAGGTCTTCGTGGATTGCTTTGAGGAAGTATTCCTGCTCGCGCTTGCACAATTCATCGTGGTCCGGCTCATCAGTGAGGTCGATGAGTTCGTCCTTTTTCTCAAAGTTGCCGTCTGCACCAAGCTTGGAGTAGTGGCGTCGCAATGATTCCGTTTTACTGTGAGAATCGACGTCTGATGATTTCGATTCCGCAGAGGCTGATTTGGCAACGATGCTGACACTGCCTTCCGGCCCCCAGACGTCTTTGACGAAGAAGGCTTCTTCGCTGGACATCGGGCCCCATCCAGCCTCATACCAGCCGACGGAACCATCGGCAAAAGTCACCTGGAGCTGTCCGTAGTTGACCATATTCTCGTCGATTTCTGGCGACAAGCGGGCACCGATCGCATTCACGCGCACCGGCGTCGATCCCGTCATCTGGCACATGACGTCGACGTAGTGGACTCCACAATCAACGATCGGCGACATCGAATTCATGAGGTTTTTGTGCGTCTCCCAATTGCTGCCGAACGACTGCTGGTTCAGGTTCATGCGCATGACCAGTGGCTTACCCAGATCCCTGGCGATCTCAATGAATTTGATCCAGGATGGGTGGTGGCGCAGGATGTAACCGATCACCAGCTTCTTCCCTGCCTTTACCGCTGCGTCGACGACTGCCTGGGCTCCTTCAACCGTCTCAGCGATTGGTTTTTCAAGAAAGACATGCGCACGGGCCTCAAATGCCTTCGTCGCATACTCGGCGTGCGTGTCAGGATAGGTGTTGATCGAGACAGCGTCAGGCTTGGTTTCGGCCAATGCCGTGTCGTAGTTGTCGAACTCTGGGTAGATTCCGCCAAATTCAGCATTGAGCTTCTGCCGGCTGCCTGGAGACCGGCTGACGAGGCCAACGATTTCGAAACCGTCCAGTTGGTGATAGGCGCGCGAATGGGAAATGCCCATGTGTCCGCAACCTGCGACGAGAACTCTGATTTTAGCTGACATGAAGGAATAGAAGTAAAGAGGGAGAGATCAGGAAATGTTGTAGTCCTTTTGCGTTTCTTCCAACGGTTCCGCTACAGCGCCGCTGCGTTTCGGACCTTTGAAGAATAGTACGAAGAGTACCAAAACAAGAGCCGCAAAAATCGCCGGCTTGCCCCAGAGGGGCTTCCATTCGATGGCACGCAGTTCGTCAAGGCGCACCGATTTTTGCTCTGCAGTCAGGCTGGCAATCTGGTCAGCCGGAGCATCTGCCGCTTGGGCCGCAGCGACTGCGGCGGCTTTCTCTTGAACTTGGGCACCCAAGGCGATGGCTGCCGGTGGTGTGTGTTGAGTTTCGATACTACCAGCAATCTTTGCTCCAACGAACATTCCTAGTCCGAGTGTGAAGAACACCAGAAGTCCTTGCGCTTGAGCACGAATGTTCTTGGGGGCCACCTGATCGGTATAGATTTGACCCGTAACGAAAAAGAAGTCGTAGCAGATCCCGT
>JAGROY010000189.1 GCA_020439995.1 Verrucomicrobiia bacterium | reverse complement strand
AGATGTATTTGAGGAAGATCAGCCCGAGGACGACGTGCTTGTATTCCGCCGCGTCCATGTTGGATCGCAGCTTGTCGGCGGCGAGCCAGAGCTTGGCCTCGAAGCCGAGATTGGCGGCCTGGTTGGTCTTGGCGGATTTCTTTCTGGCGGCAGGCATTTGATGTTGGTTCCGATTCTCGGATATGCGGAACCATCAGCCAGCGTCCGAGTGATCGGCGATTCCTACAATCTGCCTCCCTACCCGTCGCCAGCGATCGCCCGCAATGGGCGGAGGCTAAGAGAGTAGCCCCCCAAATGCCAAACTTTTATTTCATGCAGGAATTTTGTATTCCTACGATTCGCCCAACGCCGCGAGGAGCAACTGCGCGCCATTCGGCGGCATGTCAACAGGTCGCGATTGTGTTCGCCAACGGCCACGTAGTAGTCCGCGAACGCGCCCTTGATTGCCCCCCTCCCCGCTTTCCTCTCTCTGCCCCAGGTCAACGAGGCCACTTGAACCGATGGACACTCCAGGCCATCAGACTCAGATTCCTTCGATTACCGAATCTTCGCATCGGGCAACTCTCCCTTGATTCCCTGATCGATCGGCATTTTGTCCGGCGTTGCTCCGGCGGTGGCAATCAGTTGATCCAGTTCCGCCCGGAGCTGCTTGATCAGGTCAGCATATTTTGGATCGCCGATGAGGTTGTGGCTTTCCTCGATGTCGCTCTGCAAGTTGTAGAGTTCCGCCATGTGCTTGTCTTCAGAGCCATCGCCGTGCGGGTATCGAATATACTTCCAGTCATCTGTGCGGATGGCTCGGACATTTGGGGTGTAGGGAAACTGCTCCTCGTAGTTGTATTCGTAGTACCAACTGGTGCGAAAATCGGGATCATCCCCCTCCAGCAGCTTCGCCCATGACATGCCGTGCACTTTTGGCAATGGGTCAGCACCACAGATTTCGAGGATGGTTGGAGCAAAATCCAGCGTCAATGTCTGTGCCTCGATCACTTTTGGCAGCTTGGGAGAAACCAGTTTCGGGTATCGGACTACGAGCGGAATGCGTAGGGATGCCTCGTGCGCGGTGCGTTTGTCTACCATGCCATGCTCGCCATTGAGCAAGCCGTTATCGCTGGTGAAAATGAATAGCGTATTGTCCAGCTCACCCGTGCGATAGAGCTGATCGTAAATGCGGCCGACTGAGTCATCGACTGACAGGATGGTGCCCCAATAGGCGCGCGTCATGTTCTCGAACGCGACCATGCCTGCTGCGGAGGTATCAGGGAAGTCCTTCCGCCACTCGAACAATGGGCCGTAGATTCCATGCCAGGTGCTGAGGCGCTGCTTGATCCATGTAGGCTTGTCGTCCAGGCGAAATGCCGACTCTGGATATGGAATACGCACATCATCAAACACGTGCTGGTACTTCGCCTCTGGAAAGTAGAAACTGTGCGGTGCCTTGTGGCCGATCATCAGCAAAAATGGCTTCCGTTCTGCCTTTCTGCCCTGCTCGTTCAGCCAGTCGATCGCCATATCGGTTACGACGGTGGTGTAGTATCCAGGAACCACAGCGCGTTCGCCATTGTCCGCGCGAAACTCGGTATCAAAGTACTTCCCCTGCCCGCGATGGGTAACGAAGTGATCAAACCCTGGACGTTTACTGTCATCATCTTCCCCCATGTGCCACTTTCCAATGTAAGCAGTCTGGTATCCCGCCTTCTGCAACTGCCGCGGAAAGGTCGCCAGCTCCTTCGGGTAGTCGGTAAAATTGTTCACCACACCGTGGGCATGCGCGTAAAGGCCACCCAGTATCGAGGCACGGCTCGGCGAGCACAATGAAGTGGTGCAGAAGTGATTCTTGAACAGTGCGCCTTCCGCTGCGAGTCGATCAATGTTAGGGGTCTTGAGGTGAGGATTCCCCATGCAACTCAATGCGTCCCAGCGCTGGTCGTCGGTAAGGATGAATACTACATTGGGCGGCTTGGCCAGGCTGACGAGTGCCAGTGACTGCGCCAGTAGAATTGAGGCAACCGCCCTTATTAAAAGCGATCCACTATCGAAGAGTCTGTGTTTCATAATCATTGCGAGCGCACGAGTCTTGCGGTTTTGCATCGCGACATCAATGCCGAAATACACTTTCCAAATGCCTGCCCTTATGAGACAATCATGGAATATGAGTGTGAATTTTGGGCTACGCAGGGTTCTTTTGCTGGTGGGTTGCATCGTCGGATTCTCGGTATTCGGTGGGTTTGATATGGGCTGGATTTCGAACCAGCTCGAGGCGCGCATGTGGCTCGCCTCAATGATTTTCTTCCTGACCGGAAGTGTTTGCGTGTCCGTCATTGATCACGAAACGGGGCACATGGAGCCCCGAACCAATCTGCGGGGTGCTTACATTGTGCTGGGAATTCTGATGATGGCAGGCTCGTGCTGGTTTCTCTTTGGATCCCGTGGTACAACGCAATAGTTCCGCAACAAAGCAGGCCTTATGTGCCGCAGAACGTCTGGCAAACCACTTGCTCGGGAGTGGGAGCTTGCTCGAATTCGGCGAACTCGCTGTTTTCTTCAAACGGATCCACCGTGGCTGCGACTAATCGGTTGAAAGCGGTGAGATCTCCTGTGTAAGCCTGCTGAATCGCCTCCTCCACGCGATGATTCCGCGGAATGCGGACAGGATTCGCTGCCCGCATCATCACCAATCGCTTCGCGAACTCGGGTGCCGATGGCTGCGCGATCTCACGCCATTGTTCAAACCAATCGTCGAAGCTGTTGCTGTCGAAAAATTGCGCAGACAGTGCTTCTTTGTCGCCGCCGGCTGCGAGCTTCGTCAGTTGGCGGAAAAAGATCGTATAGTCGATTTTCTGTTCTGCCAGCATGGTTAATGTTCCGCTGATGAAGGCATCGTTAGAGTCACTTCCACCGTCGGGCTTGAATCCGAGCTTGGCCCGAAAGCCACGGATGTAGTGATCACTGAAGTGATCGACAAAGGTAGCAATGGCCGCCTCTGCGGTAGCTTTAGCATCATCCACATCGTCGGCAAGAAGCGGGATCAGCGCCTCTGCCAGACGTGTCAGATTCCAGTGGCCAGCGACCGGCTGATTCCCCCATCCGTAGCGGCCATTGCGGTCGATCGAGCTGAACACTTTCTCTGGATGAAACGCGTCCATAAACGCACACGGCCCGTAGTCGATCGTTTCACCTGAGACTGTCATGTTGTCCGTGTTCATCACGCCATGGATGAATCCCAGGTGCATCCACTGCGCAATGAGCCTGGCCTGAGCGGCAATGACCAATTCAAGGAACGCTCGATACGGCTGCTCCGAATTCTGCGCTGCGGGGTAGTGCCTTGCGATCGCATAGTCGGCAAGGTCACGCAGCCCCTGCGTGTCACTTTGCCCGTGGAAATACTGAAAAGTCCCCACCCTTATGTGACTGCTGGCCACACGGGTAAAGATCGCACCAGGAAGGGCTTGCTCCCGGCGCACCATTTCGCCCGAGAGGACTGCCGCGAGTGCCCGGGTCGTCGGCACACCAAGGGCAGCCATCGCCTCGCTGAGAATGTATTCGCGTAACACTGGCCCCAAAGCCGCTTTGCCATCGCCGCCTCGGGAGAATGGTGTTCGCCCGGAACCTTTGAGCTGAATGTCATATCGATGCCCATCCGTTCCCAGCACCTCTCCTAACAAAATTGCGCGGCCATCACCCAGTTGCGGAACCCAACCGCCAAATTGATGCCCGGCATACGCCTGAGCGATCGGCTCCGCGCCAGCAGGAAGTCGATTGCCGCACAGCATCGCGAGCCCGTCGGGAGAAGCGAGCCAATCGACATCGAGCCCCAGCGTGACTGCCAGATTTGCATTCAATCTGATCAGCTGCGGATTACGGACATTCGCCGGTTGGACCTTTGCATAAAAATGCTCTGGAAGCCTGGCGTAGCTGTTCTCAAAAGCGATTTCTGACATCGGGGAAATCTTTCGCCGGACAGGCCCCAGCGCAATGACTGTTTTCGCTCGCGGCATATCCGCCATTTCTCGACAAGAGCGAGCGAATCGCTATCCTCGACTCCATGCGCCCCCTTTCCCTTATTGCCTCAGCCACACTGATGATTGCCGCTCTGTGCACCGATGGCTTTGGACAACTGACATCTCCCCTTCGCCCTAACATTCTTGTCATTTATGCCGACGACCTTGGGTTCGGCGATGTGCAGTGCTATAATCCTGAGCGAGGCAAAATCCCCACTCCACACATCGATCAGCTGGCCTCCGAAGGTATGCGCTTCACCGACGCACACTCCTCATCGGGTGTTTGTTCCCCTTCCCGCTACACCCTGCTGACTGGCAGGTATCACTGGCGGACGCGTTTACAGAATGGCATCGTCGGCCTGTGGGAGGCACCGCTCATCGCACCGAACCGGCTAACGATCGCCAGCCTGGCAAAGGAGCACGGCTACCGCACAGCCTGTATCGGCAAATGGCATCTCGGTTGGGAATGGCCGATGGCCAGGGAAGACAAAGCGTTTTTCAACACTGGTGGCTACGGAGGAAAGAAGGACATCACCGCAACCGACGAACATCGTGCCGCATGGCAGAGGGTCTTTTCACTTCCAATTGGAGGTGGACCCACGAGCCGTGGATTCGATACCTACTTCGGTACCGACGTGCCAAACTGGCCGCCGTATTGCTTCATCGAAAATGACCGCACAGTGGGGATCCCCTCCGAATTTCTCGTACCGGAATGCTTTGAGAAGAATCAGGCAAGTGTGCAGGGACCGGCATTGAAGAACTGGACACTGGAGCCCATCCTTCCAGCCCTGGCCGAGCGGACGGTGCGGTTCATTGAGCAGGAAGCGGAAACTGCCGAACCTTTTCTGATCTATTTGCCGCTGACCTCGCCGCACACCCCGCTCTCAGTGAATGATCGGTGGAAAGGAAGAAGCGGTCTGGGGCTATATGCCGACTTTGTGATGGAGACAGATGCGGTCGTTGGACAGGTGCTCGCGGCCTTGAAGGCGAAGGGAATTGCTGACAAAACCCTTGTGGTCTTCACCAGTGACAACGGCTGCGCCCCGTACATCGGCGTCGAAGAACTTGAGATGCAAGGCCACTATCCGAGCGGGGCCTTGCGCGGATACAAGTCTGATGCATGGGAGGGCGGTCACCGGATTCCATTTATCGTGCGCTGGCCTGGGATGGTTTCCTCCGGCAGCGTCAGTGGTCAGCTTGCGCACCAGGCTGACCTGTTGGCTACCTTTGCGGAAGTAATGAACGCGGACGTACCTGACAACATGGGAGAAGACAGTTTCTCCCTGGTACCTATCCTCCGAGGCGATGAATCGCCAGTCCGCAATCACGCGGTGAGTTGTTCCATTCAAGGACTACCGGGCCTGCGGAAGGGTGACTGGAAACTCATCTTCGGCCCGGGATCAGGAGGCTGGACAAAGGGTGGGGATGAGCAGCAGATGCAGCTCTACAATCTGGCAGCGGATCCGAGCGAGACGAATAATCTCGCAGCCACGGAAACGAATCGCGTCGCTGAAATGACGGCGCTGATGGAGAAAATCGTTACGGAAGGGCGCAGCACACCTGGTTCTCCACTGATGAATGATGTCACGGTGCGGCGCTATCCTGAGAAAGGCGACTGAATGTCACCCTGACGTTAAGTTAAGCTTTCGACTGTAAATACTCTCCTTTCGAATGACAGTGCTGGAATCGATACAGTGTCGATGCCACGAATGGTACCGTTGACCGCCAGAACATCGGCGCTGACAACTCCCGCTCCATTGAACGTTAGCCCCGCTCCGGTCTGAGCGACACCCACTCCCGCGCCTGAAGCGACGAAAGAATGATCAACGCGGCCGAACGCGGCAGCTGATATCTCAGCCGCAAAGACATGGTAGAGCAGAATATCGCGGAGCTGTTCAACATTCTCGGGCAACAGCAGGCTTTCCAACACCCCGTCAGGAAGATTCCCGAAGGCTTGATCGGTAGGAGCGAGCACTGTAAAAGGCCCATCGCCGCTCAATAATTCAGCAAGGCCTGCCGCTTCCACTGCAGCGAATAATGTGCTGAAACCAGCATTCGCCGCCAACTCCGGGATTCTGGAACCAGTACGCTCTCCCGGATGCAGCAGCACCCGAATCAAGTGTACCGTCGGGCAACTTGGCGAGAACTTCCTCAATCGGAGCAAGTGTGATGACGAATCCAACGGCGATGAATAGATTTTTCATGTTCGAATGGAGTTTGTCTTTTCAGTTTTTTACATCTGGGATGAAGAAGGCCATCCCCTCCCCTTAACCACCTCATCCTGTCACCATTAGACGATCCAGTGAACGGACATGGCCTCACTTCTGTGTAGCACTCGCCTGATCTTTAGAATAAAACGAGGCGTAAAGAATACCATATTGATGTTGCTATTTTACCCTTCATGATTGCTGGAATATCAGCTGTAGCCCTTCCAGATGAATACTTTGAACAAGCGCATGAAAGCTCGCTGAGCGCGAGGGGCTCGGGCTCCTCCACTCCCGCAACACGACCGCCCGACAAGCGCGCTAGGAACTAGTGCCTCGACATTTCAATGCAAGCATGAATCTTACATCCTCCCTCAAATCCGATCCCTGGAAGCAGATCTGGGGAAGAAAGGAGCAGGCGGTTCATCTCTCATGGTCAACAGACCTTCGCTCAGATCCAGAGGAATTGTGGCCGCTCTTGTCCAATACCAGCGAATTGAATGCCCGACTAGGGCTCCCCGAGATGGAGTTCGAGGAACGGGATGGCAATCTATATGGTTCGGTCGGTAGTGGGCTTTTCCGGCAAGAATGGGTCGAGGCTCCGTGGCAGTGGGAAGCTGGGAAATCGCTCTCCGCAGAACGCCGCTACAGCAAAGGATTCGCTCACGCTGTGCGCGTTCGATATCTTCTGGAGGAACATGAGGGAGGGACGCGCCTCACCGTCCACGTTGAGTGGTTACCTCGAAACTGGTGGTGCCGCCCCGTTCTGCGGTCAATCAATCGATGGCTTCGCAACCGTTACATGCGCGTGCTCAGAGAACTCGACGACGTTAGCGGTGACAAATTGGCGATGCGATATCAGCCATCGAGCACCAGTCCCAAAGTTGATGAGACTCGACTGAGAAAAGCCATTCAAGAACTCGCTGAACGCGGCTTCTCCCAATCGGGAATTGAACGCCTTGCTGACCACATTCGGACAGCCTCAGATGAACAACTCTTTCGGATCCGCCCCAAAACGTTGGCCCTCGACTGGGATATGGGGCTTGGTGATCTTCTCTCACTTCTTCTACAGGCTACGCGTTCAGGATTGCTCTGCATCTCTTGGGACGTGATGTGCCCCCACTGCCAGGGCGTGCGGAGGGAATCACGCTCCCTGGGAGACCTGCGAGAGTTCGGACGTTGTGATATCTGTGACATCGATTTCCAGGCCACGCTGTTGGAGTCGATTGAGGTGACGTTTAAGGTGCTATCCGAGATCCGCTCCGTGCGAGAAGTCTTCTACTGCTCGGCTGAGCCAGCAAAGAAGCCTCATATCATCATCCAGCAGCACATCGCCCCCGGCGAAACTCTTACGAAAGCTCTCGCTCTGGCTTCGGGGCGCTATCGGCTTCGACCTGCTCTTGGCAACAATGCGCCTCTTTTGCTGGATGTCGTCAATGCCGGGGGAGCCGAGTCCGTTATCTGGAATGTGGGTGACCAGTCCTCTGCGCCGCCTCTGGCGATTGCTCCCAATGCCAATCTCACGCTGGTCAACTCCGATATCGAACGGATTTCCATTGTTTTAGAATTAGTGGGTGAGGATCCAACCGCTCTCCGACCGGCCGATCTGTTCAATCTTCAGAAATTCCGTGATCTGTTTTCTGAGGAATCCATCGCCTCGGGACTTAAACTGGAAGTCGGGCACCAAACGCTGCTCTTCACCGATATTGTTGGGTCAACCCAGCTTTACTCGGAACTCGGCGACAGCAAGGCGTTCAACATTGTGCGCTCTCACTTTGTAGCCTTGCAAGAAATTATCAGTTCGCGAAACGGTGCCATCGTAAAGACCATCGGTGATGCGGTGATGGCCGCATTTCTGGACCCAGAGGATGCGCTCGATGCAGCCGTCGAAATTCAAAAATCCTTTGGCCTTGGCGAGCAGCACAGAGTGACGCTGAGGGTATCCATTCATCGCGGGCTTTGTCTTGCTGTGCGGCTCGATTCAAACATCGACTATTTTGGCAATGCCGTAAATTTTACCGCAAAGATGCAGTCGGTCGCTGGAGCTGGCGAGATCGTGTTTTCCAACGAGTTTTACTCGCTGCCGAGAATTCGCGAGAAGGCACGAGAGTTTGGATTAGACACGGCGGAGAAAGCGTTCTCGTTTTCATCAACAGGCGACAAACCTGTTGTCCTGGCGCGTTTCATTGCCGGGAAATAACCGACTCAGTTTTGGCACTGATTGCGGCACGCGAGAGACTTTGAATGAAACCAGCAAGCAGTTTGGCATCGCCCGTGAACGCGCTAGGCGATCGCAGAACATCGCGCTGAAGAATCGACAGGATTGGGAGCCTCCGATCCGGCACGGTGAAACTCCAACCAGAGGGACTCTTTAGCGAAAAGTGACTGCGGTAGCAGCACCCGCCAACGAGTGATGGCAACCAAATGAGTCGTAACAACGTAAAAGTTCGAAATGACAAACAATTCCATTTTACTACATGTTTGCTGGGCTTCTGCAGTCGTTGCTGCCTTCGCCATAGGCTCAGCGCGCACGTCCCTGAAATCGAATGAATTAGCAGGCCACTCCCAGATGGGCGCGCATTTCGGCGGAGCTGGTGTGCCGGGCCCCGAAAAGACGGCCATTCAGTCGCCGACGAGAGTGAGCACCGCAGCGACAACGTCAAGCCGTGATGGCGGACTCATCGCGGACATAGTTGATATTACACTCGGCGCTGGCTTGAAGGATCTCGCTCGTCAGGCCGTCCGCGATCCAAACCCCATAAAGCGTCGTCTGGCCTTTACCCGGCTCCTGGAAGCCCTCAGCCCCGAAAATGCGCTCACGATCCGCGAACAACTGGTTGAGCTTGGAGCTGACGGAGACCAGTGGCGCGATTTCAATTACACTTGGGGCGCACTTACAGGAAAGGAAGCATTCTCTTTCGCCGCTGCTTCTGAAGAAAGCGATCTGGACGCAACCCTGAGCGGTTGGGCTTCAGCGAGTCCGTTTGAGGCTATCGCCCTGCTGAACGATCTACCGGAGGAGTTGCGGAACGACCCCGACCGTCTCGCCAAGAGCGTCGTCGCCGGCCTCGCAGATCGTGATCGTAATTTAGCCACTGACCTCATCCTCAACAGCGGCACCGGCGCGCACGGAATCGGAATGCTGCTTCGCCTCGTCAAACCTCTGGTGCTGTCACCTTTCGTGAGTCACAGCCTGCGACGGTACCTTTCGATGCCGAATCACGCAGACCTTGCTGTGATCAAGCAGCTGATCGAGACCGGGAAGCTGCGGCCGGTGATCGACAAGGTCTATTCCCTGGAAGAGACGCCGGAGGCGCTCAGACATATCGAAGGCGGACACGCTAAGGGAAAGGTCGTCGTGGGCATAGAACCAGGCTCGGTCGAAGGCGTCAGGTGATCAGTTCCGAGGTTCGTTCAATAAGCCAGCACAACCACAAGCGTCGAGACGAATGGTATGGCGACTCTGTTACTGACGAAGATCGATTTCCACGATTGCGGGCCGTTTACGTAAGCCAGCCGGCGGGATGGTCCGGCGGCCAAGTTTGCAGAGCGCTCACGAGCGCCTCCTGCACCGCGTCCTCAGCTAGCTGCAAGTTCCGCGTGCCAAATCGGCGGGTCAACGACGCCACCAAACGCGCATTCTAGCGTCGGAAGAAATCCTCGGCAATCTCGGGCAATCTCGCTTGCCAGACCGTATTCAGGCTTTCACATGCCCCGCCGTCAATTGCCGGCAGTACCGTTTCGAGCCGATCGAAGTTTTCTTCGTTCGCCTTGGTGAGCATCGACCGCATCGCATTCGCAAACTTCGGATCATCGAAAGTGGCGCGCCAGTCCATCCGCGTGCCCACAGGGATTTGGGCAAGGGTGATCGTCATGTCTAAGAACGGGGCGCAGTCATGCCGCATCTCGGTCGTTTCGTTCGGATCAAGGCGTCGGAAGATCCAGACGTTTTTGCACCATCGGTGCCGTGCATGGTGAAGTGCCACCGCCCGCCTTTCTGGAAATCGAATTCGTGGAAGGTGTTGGTGAATCCCGCGGGCCCCCACCATTTGGCCAAACGGTCGGTTCGCGATAGGCTGCAAAAGCCTGCTCGCGGGTGTAGGGGCTGATCGCTCCTATTTCCCCGAGAGGCCAAAGCATCTGGATCGTCCCCAGGGGCAAGCGGGGCACTGCTCTATTTGCGGCCATGGAACTCCCTATAGCAACACTGATGATTCAGCAAAATTGTAAAATCTTTTCGCAAAAATTCGGCTCGTCACCGAGAAATTCCGCGAAAATTAAAAAATAACTTGTCTGATCCCCAAGCCGTTTCTACTCTGGCAACTCAATCGGTCCGCAAACCTGCAATTGCCTGCTTTTAAGAGTGTAAACTCCGAAGGAGCAAGCAATTGGGGATTGAGCCCGCATCCTCTCTCAAACGACAGCAGCCAACAAAGTTTTACGTTTTCGGAAAATGTCAGCCTCCCCAACACATCCACACTTCCAAAATAATATCCACCCCAGCAATACCCTCCCCCTCTCAACACCTGACCAAATTCAAATCCATACCGGGCGTAAAGTAGCCACCACGGAAGACGTTTCCGTCGTTTCAGGGAATGCCGTTCTCAGTTCCACAACTGCGAGCATCCGCTAGTGATAGCCACTTTACCGACTTAGCCCCACTATGGATTATACCTCTCCTTACCACGGGTCTCCGGCGAAGCTGTGGGCCGATATTCTCTCCCTCCTACGGCAGCGAGTCAGCGAAGACACGTTTCAGAGGTGGTTTGAGCTTACAAGCCTGCTCAGCTACGACGACGAAGCTCTGGAACTGGCGATCCCCAACGAGATCTACCGTTTCTGGATCGAAGAGAACCATATGCCGGCGCTTCAGGATTCGATCATCCAGATGCTCGGTATGCCCCGACGGATCAAATTTGTCCAGAACAGTCGGATCAGCGCGAAGGAACCGGAAGCGAGTGCTCCCGATGCCACCCAAGCACTCTTGCCAGGGCACGAAGAAACGGCAGACGAAGCAACCTCAAGCGAGTCCGGTGCTGACAACGCACTGACACGTGCGCAGTCTCGGGCAAATCTCAACAATCGATATCTGTTTGAGTCCTTTGTAGTCGGCTCAAACAGCCGCTTTGCTCAGGCGGCGGCAAGCGCGGTGGCAGACAAACCATCGCGGATTTACAATCCGTTCTTTGTTCACGGAGGTTCCGGGCTGGGGAAAACGCACATGATCCAAGCGATCGGTAACCAGATCCTAGCCACCCGGAAAAACGCCAAAGTCCTCTACGTTTCCAGCGAAACCTTTGCCAACGATTTCATCGACGCCATCCAGAAAGGCGAAATGGTGAAGTTCAGGAAACGCTATCGTCAGGTCGATGTGCTGATCATCGATGACATTCAATTCCTAGGAGGGAAAGAGCGCACACAAGAGGAGTTTTTTCACACTTTCAACGCCCTCTTTGACGGACATAAGCAGATTGTCTTGTCGAGTGATCGTCCACCCAGTGAGATCAAACACCTGGAGAGCCGCCTCGTATCGCGGTTTGAGTGGGGCCTGACCGCCGAGCTGCACCCACCGGACGCGGAAACCCGCATCGCCATTCTGCGTAAGAAAATGCAGCTCTGGGACGTGAAGCTCGAAGACGAAGTCGTCTTCTTCCTGGCCGACCGCATTCACAACAACATCCGGCGCCTTGAAGGGGCCCTGATGAGGACGGCGTCCTACGCCTCGCTCAGCGGCAGCAAGTTGACGCTGCAGCGGGCTGAGGAGTTGCTGCGGGACATCCTTCACGAAGAGGCGAAGAACACGATCACCTTTGATCAGATTCAGAAGAAAGTGGCCGAGCACTACGATATCCGCATTGCCGATATGACCAGCAAGCGCCGTCCGGCCAGCATCGCGTTTCCACGGCAGGTGGCAATGTTCCTGGCCCGGGAGATGCTCAAGTCTTCCTACTCAGAAATTGGCGACGCCTTCGGGGGACGCGACCACGGCACAGTCATGCACGCGTATCGTCAGATTCAGAAGCGAATGAAGGATGACGACCAGGTGCGCCGCGCCGTCTCACTTCTAGAGTCGATGATTCGCTCGAATCGAGACTCGTGACCCCAGGCAAAAAAACATCCCCGGGTCACAAATTCGCATAACTAACTGTAGACAAACAGCTTCACCGTATTCAGTCGTTGGAGATAGTATTAGACACCCGTAATTTTTGGGTTCACTATGCCGACGAATAATACTATCGCCTATCGCGCATGAAGTTCTCGATCAGTAAGGAAAAATTCTTAGCCGGACTACTGCAGGTGCAGAATGTCGTCAGCACCCGGACGACGCTGCCCATTCTGTCAAACGTACTGATCGAGGCGGAAGGCAATGGTTTGCAGCTCACTACTACCGATTTGGACGTCGGGATCAGTGGACACGTCGAAGCAGAAGTCGAGACGCCGGGTGCCGTGACACTTCCTGCCCGCAAACTTGCGACCATCATCAAGGAACTGCCATCGGACCAGATCCAAGTGAGCGTGAATGGTGACAATGTCGCCTCCATCGAGTGCGGCCCCAGTTTCTTCAAAATCCTCGGCCTTGATGCGGACGAGTTCCCGCCACTTGCAGATTTTGATGATCCAAAAGTGTTCAAACTTGAGCAAAAGACGCTCAAGGACGGACTCAAGAAAACGGGCTACGCGATCTCTACCGACGAAACCCGTTACGTGCTCAACGGAATCAACTGCACGTTCAAAGAGAACACCATGACCCTCGTGGCAACCGATGGACGCCGCCTCGCCATGATGGATCATGAGCTTGAGTTTCCCGAGAGTAACGAGATCGCGGTGATTATTCCGACCAAAGCGGTGAACGAAGTTCAGCGTCTGCTGAGAGACGAGGGCGAAGTGACGATCCTGATCGGCCACAATCAAATCGCTTTCGAACTGAATGGCAGCCGACTGGTGAGCAAACTCATCGATGGCAACTATCCGAACTATCGACAGGTAATCCCGGGTGAAGCCAAGTATCGCATACCTCTTGAACGCGAGACTTTCCTTGAGTCAGTACGTCGCGTCTCACTGCTGGCCAGTGACAAATCGAACTCCATCAAACTTGAGTTCAGTGAGAACGTGATTTCGATCATGGCCAATAGTCCTGACATCGGCGAAGCAAAGGAAACCATCACGGTAAAATACAAGGGTCCGAATATGGCCATCGCCTTCAATCCGGAATTCCTGATGGCACCACTGCGGAACCTCGACACCGACGAAGTCTACATGGAACTTATCGACGAAATGAGCCCGGGCGTGATCAAGATCAACGTCCCCTTTCTCTACGTGCTGATGCCGATGCGGGTGACGAACTGAGCGCCCCCCCCTCTGCGCCGACTCCTGCCATCAGCAACGGGAAAGCCCGGTTTTGTTTCCGGCCGGAATTCTCCTTCATAATTCTGGCCCTGACGGTCGCTGATGATCATACACTGTTTCAGACAATATGATCGAGATACGCAACATCGTATTCCGTTATCCCGGCGGCGACTTCACACTACGCATCGATTCACTTGATGTTGCCAGTGCGGAGCAGGTCGCACTCATCGGTTCGAGCGGTTGCGGCAAAACGACTCTGGCACATCTGATAGCCGGAATTCACACGGCTGAGTCCGGCACCATCCAGGTGGCGGGAAACGATGTACACACCATGAGCGACAGCTCGCGGCGTGACTTTAGGATTTCGAATATCGGCTTCATTTTTCAGGAATTCGAATTGCTCGACTACCTGCGGGCCAGCGAAAACATCCTGCTTCCCTTTCACATCAATCGCACGCTACAGCTGACGAAAACTGCTAGAGAGCGGGCCGAGCATCTGGCAGAAACAGTGGGGCTTGCAGACAAGCTTCACAAATACCCAAACCAGCTGTCACAAGGCGAACGGCAGCGACTGGCGATCTGTCGAGCACTGGTCACAGAACCCAAAATCGTGATTGCCGATGAACCCACCGGCAACCTCGATCCCACCACGTCGGAAAGCGTGATGCGCCTCATTCATGACAACGTCAGAGCGCACTCGGCCGCTCTGCTCATGATCACTCACGACCACGGGCTGCTCGAGCCGTTCGACCGGGTGATCGACATGAAGCAGTTCCACGGATCTACTCCGAAGTGGATCGACGCTAGTCAGGACGCAGAATCACTTTGAGCAACTCTTCCTCGCCCTTATGAAGGCGGTCAAACCATGCCGCACCTTCGGCGAGTGGCACTACGGCGGAAATGAGTGGCTCCACTTGGATCGATCCATCTGCAATGCAGCGGAGCGCTTCCGGGTATTCTCCCGCGCAAGAGCAACTGCCGAAAAGGGTAAGCTCTCTGGTCACTGCGGCCTGAAGTGGTAACGTTGCCTCTGCTGCCAGATTACCAACGAGTCCGACCGCCCCACCCTTGCGCACACAATTTACCGCCAGCTGCAACGTCGGTGAGATCCCGACGACTTCCATCGCGATATCTGCACCATCGCCACCAGTGGCATTGCGGATTTTTGCCAGTACATCGGTGTCACTGGCGCTGAAACCATCCGCTGCCCCCATCGTCTTTGCCTTCGCGATTTTTCGATCGTCCAGATCAACGACGTAGATCGGATTGCAGCCCCGCAAGCGAAGACATTGAACAACGAGCAACCCTATCATTCCCGCCCCGACAACAACGGCTGACTTTCCTGCTGCAGCAGGCACCCTGCTGACGGCATGCAATGCGATCGAGACAGGCTCGGCAAAGGCAGCGTGCTCAAAACTCAGATTGTCCGGCAAAGGATAACAGACATGCTGCGGTACGCACACGATGTCAGCATAGGCCCCATGCTGGCGGTAGTCCTGACATGAAACGCCGAGTACCCGGCGGTCCGGGCAGAGATTGATCCGGCCTTCCCGACACGCCTCACACTTTCCGCAGTAAACGGTGGAATCAAAGGTAACACGATCGCCCGGTTTCCACCCGCGCTCTCTGGCGATACTGCCGACTTCCCTGATAACTCCGGCTGCCTCATGCCCCATGATGACGGGGGGGATCCTTCGGCCAGTGCTGCCATCCATGCCATGGACGTCACTTCCACAAATGCCGCAGGCCTTGACGTCGATCAGGACATCATTTTCACCAGCAACGGGCGGTTCCACATTGCCGTATTCAAATTGATTGTATTGGATGAGTGTCAGGGCTTTCACGCCTGACTAGCTAGCAGGCCCTTTGCCGTTGCGCAAACCTTGATCACTCCCTGCCGAGGCCGGGGCACTGGTCGAATTTTTGCCAATCTTCGGCGGAGTAGCGTCGGGACTCTCGCTGGAACGCACCAGTTTTCCCGCCTCATCAAATTCCTCCAGAGGAGAAATCGGATTTCCGTAGGCGTAGTCCATCTGAAGACGCACCGTTCCATTGGGATGAAATTCCTGTGCTCGCCCGTGAATTCTACCATGATAGTAGTTCGCCTCGGCCTGCTTCAGACCGTTTTCGTAAAAGCGCTGAAGCTTCCCGTGCATTCGGCCGTCCTCATAGAAGGACTCGCGCTCCACCCAGCCCTGCTCGCTAAACTCCTGTAATCGGCCGTGGTACTTGCCATCCGCGAACTGGATCCGCTCCCGCACACTGCCATTGGGATAATAGTGAAACAGTTTCCCCTCTCCCTTGGCATCGATTTGCACTTTGCCATACGCCTCAGTGCCGAGGGTAACATACTCGCCCGGTGGAATAGAACCCAGGGTTTTCCACTCGAGGAGATCAGTGTACACGTGGAGGCCTACTTCATTGCCATCACTATAGAAAACACGATTTCTTGATGTCACAACCTCGTAGAAAAACTTCCCTTTCGCCGGGCGGAGAGAAGCAGTGAAATCATGGTACTGGAGGGTAACGATATGCACTGTCTGACTACGTTGATGCTTCCCATAGACGCTGAACCCAACGCGATCGTAGAAGGCTGTGACGGTGTAGGAGTCGGCATTTTCACCTTCCAGGTAGAACTCTTTCGTCGCAACGACCAAATCCGGCGGGCCGTAGCGCTGGGCGATCTCATTCAGCTTCGGTTTCTTGTCGAAGCGACCCGTCGTTAAAAAATTCGATCGATCCTTCTTTTGAACAAATTCACCCAGCGCCGCGATCTGCTCAGCTCCAAAAGCCTTATCGAAAAAATATTCATCCGAAAGAATCTGAGCACTTCGAGGCAGGGTATCGGCAGCTTGGCGACCGTCGGAGGCAGGAGACTGAGCCCCGGCGAATGATGCGCAAAACATGCTGAATATCAATACAATAGACTGCATCGAATCGAATCTTTTTGAAAGGGAAATCATACGTCTTTCTGAATATACTATAATTTCCACAATTTAGCCAAGGGTTTGCGTTCCGATTGGCGTTCCGCTAGGTTGTGAAGTGAGAAGCCGTCAATCGAATCGTCTCCTAGTTTTCTATCGATGCCTGAGAAGCTGGCTGCCTGGGCTGATTGCCTGGATGGGTCTGGCGCAGACCACTTCGGCAGCTCCGCAGACTCTTGAGGGTGTTAAGCTTGAGCTCGTGGCTGAGCATTCAGCCATTCAGCCCGGAGTCCCTTTCAAAGTTGGCCTCAAAATGAATCACGCAGCCGGTCAACATACCTATTGGAAGCATCCCGGAATCGTGGGCGTGCCTACCAAACTGGACTGGAAATTGCCGAAAGGGTTTGTTGCGGGTGAAATCGAGTGGCCTCGCCCTGAGTTGACCATGATGGCGATCTATCCAGTGTACGGGTATGAGAATCAAATACTCCTCCCCGTTTCGATCACTCCTCCAGCGTCGCTGGATCCGAAAACCGACCGGGAAGGGACGCCGGAAGCAGCA
>JAGROY010000188.1 GCA_020439995.1 Verrucomicrobiia bacterium | reverse complement strand
CATCATACCAACCGCCCACCCTTTGCGTAGCAAAGCCCGGAGAGATGCGCGCGCTTAAGCGCCAGACCATTGAGACCTTGCGTCAGGGCGCCCGCGCTGAGCGCAAGGCAACCTAACTAACTAGTCTGGGATCGCAGCCGATATCGGGTGATTTCCCCCTTAATTAAGTCAGGCGAATCACAAACGTTCCTCTGTGAAGGACGACAGTCACACCAAAACTGCGCCCTCGGAAAATCATTCCTTTGCGCTGAACACGAACGCGCGCTCTTCTGCATCGAGTTGGTCGATCAGGCTCGCTTCGGTCAGGTCAAAGGAGCGGCGCGGGCGCTCATCGTTGACACCTCTGGTTGCGCCATTGTGGAAGCACCAGCCGGCGGCACCCCCCGCATGTGCGCCTTTCAGATCGGTGAGAAAATCCTGAGCAACCGGTTGCCAGTCAGTGTAGCCGCGCCGGAATGGTTCTTGAAAATGCACGGGCACAGGGCGGCCAAGTTCCTTTGCAAAGGCAAGGCATTGCTTCGCCTTTGCCTCAGTCTCTTTGGATGATTTAGGATGGCGCGGCCGGTGCGGTGCGAGGAAATCTGCTCCCGCACCCACTAGAATTTGCCGCACATCAGACTTGCTCAAATCGTGCCCTCCGAAGGAGGCCGTGACAATGCGCTTCGGATCCAGCTCCCGCACCCGATCTCGCATCTTTCTGAGCTCCTCGATGCTCACGAACCGGCCGTCGCCTACATCACGCTCGTTTGCCAGATCGAGGTACCAGTTGCTCCATGGCTCCAGCTCATCCACCAGATACTCGACTGCGGCAAGGTGAGCCTCGAACGTTGGCAGTTCCTCCCCCCGGTGTAGCGTCACATCGACGACCATTCCAAGTGCATCCGCCTCCTGCACCAGCATCTTCAGGCGGTTCATCATTGGCTTACGCACGCGGCCCTGCGTATCGAATGCCGCCGTTTCGTGGTCGAATGCATTCCAGGTCGCCCAAACGCGCAACCAGTTGAAGCCATGTTCATTGAACGCCCGCAAGTCACGCTTCACGAATTCTTCCTTCGCCCCGAGCGCACCGTAGTAGCTGAATCCAAGCAGGAAAGTCGGACTCGCATTCAATGTGAAACGCGTGCCTTCGATGCCGAGAGCAACCGATGATGGCGGAGGCACCTCGGCGACGTCCTCTGCATGGGAACTGGGCGGCAGGGCGAGGGCGAGGGCGGCAAGACCGCGCGTCACTTTCACGTAGCAATGTTTCATATTCGACGACCATTGATCGCAAAGGTCGACAAACACAATCCTGAAAAACTCACGGAAGCTACCGCCCGAAAACCGCGATTAAGGCGTCCGGCCTTCGCGTGCGATGCGACGGATGGTCATGAATGCCTCGGCGGCATTGAGGCAGTTCTGGTTTCCCCATGAGTGTGCTCGGTGCCGGAGAGCTTCGAGGGACCGGGGGTGCGGATAGTCGCGCAGCTCGGATTTGTAGCAGTTCATCGCGCGGAGCTTTTGCTCCAGCGTGGTCGATATATCGACGAAGGTGTCTGGAACGAATACCCGCGGGTGCGCCCATTCGGTACTGCTGGCAGCTTCGTAAGCGTAAACGACATCGATATAGAGTTCCGTAGGGCGGATGGCGACGAGCGCTGCTTTGAACAGAATGGTGTGGTCAATATTCACATCACCGCCATGCTGGCAGTAGACAATGTTGGGCCGCACATCGCGCACCACTTTTTCGAGGGGAGTAATGATGTCGGTAAGCGTCATCGTGTCGAGCCGCTGATCGGGAAGACCGATGTGCCGGACGTCTTCCACACCTAGCTCGCGGGAGGCAGCGAACAGGTGATGATCCTCGCCTTCGCCCTGATCGACCCCGCGCAGGGACGAACCTTCGCAGACAACAACCGTGCAGACGTCGTCTCCGTTCTTACGGTGGAGCGCGACCGTACCCCCACACCCAAGCACTTCATCATCAGGATGGGCTGCAATAACGAGGACGCTGTTTTTATTTAGACCGGAAGATGGCATGAATGTCGGTGTAGGTAGTTCGGTGGCAACTAAAGGGAACGATGAGAGACAGCCGCAGTGTCTGCAAGCCAGTTCTTAGCTGTCGATCAGGATTGCCTCCTGCGCGAAAATTCGCCAACGTTTCGCAAAACTCGCGAAAATTCGAAATGAGCCAAGCATATCAACGCAACATCCTCCGTACTCTAGCAGCTGGAATCACCGTCATTAGCAGCCTTGCACTGTCCCCCGCCGACACATTGCGGACTGGACAAAGGACGACTGCTCTGGACGAATACATTCAGAAGGCGGACGACAGCTACAGCTACAAAGTCCTGCTGGAGAAAAAAGAGACGGGCTACACTTACTTTGTCCTGGAACTCACGTCGCAGACCTGGCGCAGCGAGAAAGATGTCGATCGGCCGGTGTGGAAGCATCAATTGAACATGATCGTCCCGGCAGTGCTCAAGTCAGACGTCAGCCTCATGGTCATCAGCGGAGGTGAAAACGGCCGCGAACCTCGCGACAGCCCGCGGCCAGAATATGCACAATTTGCCGCACTGACAGGCTCTGTCGTTACCGAGCTTGGGCAGGTGCCCAACCAACCGTTGAAGTACACTGGCGAAGAAAAAGGCAAAGTCGAAGATTCATCGATCGCCTACACATGGGACAAATTTCTGCGCACCGGGGACCATGAATGGCCGTTGCAATTGCCGATGACCAAGAGCGCCGTGCGAGCAATGGATGCAATCACAGATTTTTGTGCCAGCGAACAATGTGGCAAGAAGAAGGTGGAGCGGTTTGTCGTGGCTGGCGGCTCAAAGCGTGGCTGGACGACCTGGCTGACAGCCGCTGTGGACACGCGCGTGATTGCCATCGCTCCCATTGTTATCGACATGCTTAATGTTGTGCCTTCGTTCCGCCACCATTACCGCGCCTATGGATTCTTTGCCCCCGCAGTAGATGACTACGTGGAGATGGGGATCATGGACTGGATGGGCACGGAAAAGTATACGGAGCTGGCACAGATGGTCGAGCCCTACGAATACCGCCGGCGCCTTACGATGCCAAAGTACCTCATCAATGCCTCCGGCGACCAGTTCTTCGTTCCCGACTCTCACCAGTTTTATTTTGACGACCTCGTCGGAGAAAAATACATCCGCTACGTGCCAAATGCCGATCACAGCCTGAAGGGATCGGATGCCCTGGAGGGACTGGTCGCCTGGTATCAGGCGATATTGACCGCCACGCCGCGGCCTAGATTCGAATGGAAGATCACCGAGGACGGCACCATCCATGTGGAAGCGGAAGACGAGCCTCTGGAAGTAAAACTCTGGCAGGCCAACAATGCGGACGCCCGCGACTTCCGTGTCGAAACGATTGGCAAGACATGGCAGGCATCAGATCTGGCTCCCGTTAGCGATGGTAAATATGAGGCCAAAGTTTCCGCTCCAGAGAAAGGCTTCACTGCATTCTATATCGAACTGAAATTCCCCGGTGCCCCTGACGTGCCGATGATTTTCAGCACCGGAGTCAAAGTGACACCGGACTCGCTTCCGTTCGATGAATACACGCGCAAACCCGTCGAGTAGGCTGCGCTCAACGGAAGTGATCCCAGCCACCACCACTAGCATCTGGGCCGGATGGTGACTTACTCTCGCACATGATTCCGATACGAGTCAGTGGAAGTTGCGGGAACGTTGCTCGCCAGTCTTCCAGCAGGCGCTCGACACTTCCGGCGCCAATGGTCAGCAGCAATTCGTAGTCTTCCCCATCCGCCAGGGCTTCATCGATGGAACAACCTCGGTTCCGGGGAACCGCAGCACGATCGATCGAGCAGCCGAGGCCGCTGGCTTTTGCGAGGCGGGGCAGATCTCTGGCGACACCATCGCTGAGATCCATCATCGCGCTTGGCTTGAAGTGTGCGACCAGCCACCGTGCCTGTTCCGCCCGGGGCTTAAAGGTGAGGTGACGCCCCTTGATCGAGCCTCCCAGACGACCAGTGACGAGCACTACATCACCTGCCCGCGCAGTGGAGCGCAGCACACAGCAGCGCGGCTCGACCTTCCCTAACATACTCACCGAAATCATATTGCAGCCGGACTTTGAAGCCTGGGAAGTTTCACCCCCCACAATGTCAAATGCATAGGTGCGGCTGATCTTTTGAAATCCGCGATAGACTCCCGTTGCAAACGCAAGAGGCGTATCTGGATGCAGGATCACTGTGGCCAGCGCAGCGGTCGGCCATCCTCCCATGGCACCAATATCGCTGACCGCGCGAGCCATCGCCTTCCAGCCCACCTGCACTGGATCGGCGGTTGCAAGGAAGTGAACATTCTCAACGATGCAGTCCGTTTTGAACAGCGTGTAGGGTGCCCTTTGCCCGGACTTTCCCAGCACAGCACAGTCATCGCCGATGCTGACTAGCGTCTCCGCGCCAGCAGTCAGCCCTTTCGTCAGAAGAGCGATCAACTGGTCTTCACCAATCGATCGGAGTGTTTGCGAAGGATTCGCTGACGCCCGTTTCCTCACGCCTCCGCCTCAAAGCATGCGATTTCCACCTTCCGCCGGCGATGTGCCGCCCACTTTCTCCGCCTGCTTCGTTGCCTCCTCCATCTGCTCGTCAATCATCTCGCGAAACGCCGGATCGATTCTGTAAGCCACAAAGCTCTTCAGGCTGATCAGGCTGATGATTGCGATCAAAAGCATGATCCAGTTCAACGGCTTCATGCCACCGTGGGCCACATTGAGTGACTGCTGTTCGTCCCACGGCGTCTTGCCATCCTGCATGAGTGCAATGAATGACATGACGCTGAGCATCTCGCGCAAGGGGAATATGCCCAGCCCGTATCCCCGGAGCCAGACGGTTAAACTGCGGCGCAGCGCCTGCTTGTAGGTCATCAGCGAGCCGTCCTCGTGCACTACCCGCAAGTTGAACAGGAACTTGCCGGGAGTCGTGCCGTATGTGGAAAGGAGCCAGGATTCGATAAACACCCAGACATAGGTGGCAAGAATCCAGAGGCCAGTGGAAGTCACGAGATCCATTCCTTCCCCAGCATAAATGGAGGGTGTTTCCAACGTGAATATCGTCACAGGGATCAAGCCCAGTTGAGCCCCGATAAGCGCAAATAAGTGGAACATGACCGAGCAATCCAACACCCTCGCGAGGTAGCGCATCCACGGCCGGGCGGCGTTGGCGTTTTCAACCATTTTCGCCACAGACGAGTTCGTGACCGGGAAAGTCGCAACGGAATCCTTATCCTCGTCCACCACATCTGCCGGTTCACTCAAAAGCCCTTTGAGCGCCGGGATATCCTTCAGTGGTTTCCAGTCGTCATCGACGCTGCACCATCCGAGGTCAGTCTCGTTCACCTGCTTGGCACGCAGCATTTCTACAATGTGAAAAATCTTGAACGGCCCGGAGCGCTCGCCGTCTTTTAGAAGGTAAAATTCCATTTAGTTGATGTAGTTCCTAAGCGTTGCGCAGGGCTTTCGCTGGATCAAGGCGTGTCACTCCCCAGGCGGGGATGATCGCTGCCACAGCGGACAAAAGAAAGGCTGTGAAACAGATGAGAAACACGATCGATGACTCCAGACGCATGGGGATTTTCGCGATGCCAAACGTGCTTGCAGGAAATATTTCCAAGCCGAGTCGGAGCGCCGCGACCTCGCGGATGTCATTGCGGAAGTAAAGCACTGCCAGACCTACGACGAGCCCCAGGATGGTGCCGATGAATCCAACGATCACCCCTTTGTAGAGAAAAATGGCGATGATCTGGCTGGTCTTGCTGCCCAGTGCCCGCATCATACCGATCTCGCGTCGCTTCTGCACCGCAACGGTAATCATCGTATTCATGATGGAAAACGCAGCGACGATCATGATGAACATCAGCACGAAGAACATCATCGAGCGCTCACTGGAAAGGATGTCGAGCCAGCCCTGCCACCTGTCCATCCAGGTCTGTGCTGTCCAGGTGTAGTCGAGGTTATTCAATATCGCCTGGCGGGATTCCTCGGCGCGAAAGGCGTCCGGCGTGATGATCTGCAGGCCGTCCACAGTGTCGCTGAAGCCATCAAACATCATGCGCTGCGCCACATCCAGCGGCATGAAGGCAAAGCCATCGTGCTGTGGCGATTCAAATATGCCCACCACCTTAAGTGTGTTCTCAAGGTCAACCTCATTGACCTTGTCTCTGAAACTTTTCACCCCGCGGTCCCGCAGAGCTTCTTGTGTTTTCTCATAGGCTTCCACGATCGCCTGGCGGCTGGCCTCCGTCGATGCACTGGGGTCCAAGTCATCCAGCAATCCGCGAAACTCCTCGAGCCCGGCAATTTCCTCAGTAGGCTCGCTGTTATTTTCGTCCTTCACTTCCTGCAGAATTTCTAGGATGCGATCGAACATTTTGGGGACGTAGACATCGACCGAATCGTTCAGGCCTACCTGCAGCAGATCGGCGAGTCTCTTACTGATGACAATGTTAGAGCCAGAAAGATCGAATGTTCCGTACGTCACCAGGCCTCCCAGCTTTTCTACCTGATACGCATCGTTCTTATCGACCCCGATCAGCGCGCAGGCTTCCTTGAGTTCACCACTATAGGGGTTCTGTGATCCAAGGACAACACGGGCATCGATAAACGGAGAACAGTGAAGCACGACATCCGGGAAGGCCGCCATCATATCCTTCCTGACATCTTGCCAGTTCTTTGCCACCGTCGGTTGAAAATCGGCGGGATCAGACGGATACATCGCCTCGTCAGGCGGCGGCACCTGAGCAGCTGGCTCGGCTTCACCGAACGGATTATCAGGATCCGTCATCGGCTCCCCCCATCCCTCATCGTCCTCGGCACCAGCCAATTCCGGATTAGGTTTGAGAATAATGTGCGGCTCAAACTCAAGCAGCTGCTTCTTGAATTCATCCTCAAACCCCGCCATAACAGCAATCACTACCAGGAGCACAGCGACACCCAGCATGACCCCAGTGATCGAAATCGCGGTGATCACGGAGACAAATGAACGCTTCGGCTGCAAATAGCGCAGCGCCAGAAACAGGCTGAAATTCTTAACCATCGTGAGGGCCAGCTTCGGTCAGGTATGCGCGCATTGCAAATGCATGTAGCCAGGGGTTCTCAACGTTTAGTACCGTCGCATGATCGATGGAGCTGCCTCTGAGGAGGTATCTGACTCTGGATAGTCCAGGGTATAGTGAGCACCCCGGCTCTCCTTGCGGGCAGCAGCGGCATCCACGATAAGCGCCGCCGTATCCACGAGATTGCGCAGTTCCAGCAGATCGGTGGTGATCTTGAAGTTCCAGTAAAACTCCTGGACTTCATGCTTCAAGTTTCCGAGTCGGGTAGCCGCCCGTTGCAGGCGTTTGCTGGTGCGGACAATACTGACGTAGTCCCACATCAGACGGCGGATCTCGTCCCAGTTGTGATAGATGACGACAAGCTCGTCCACGTCCTGCACGTCGCCACTTTCCCACTGGGGCAGCACAAGAGATTCACGCCCAGCCATATCAACAGGGAGCTTCTGCAGCACGTGATCACACGCACGCTGGGCCAGTACCACTCCCTCCAGCAGAGAATTGCTCGCGAGGCGGTTCGCTCCGTGCAGCCCCGTGCAGGCGACCTCGCCGATGGCATAGAGCCCGCGAATACTAGTCGCCCCATCGATCGTCGTCTTTACTCCGCCGCACTGGTAGTGCGCAGCTGGCACGACAGGAATCGGCTCACTCGCGATATCGATCCCCAGCTGTGCGCACGTGGCATAAATGTTAGGGAACCGCTCCTCCAGAAATGCACGCGACTGATGTGTCACATCCAGATAGACACACTGACTGCCGGTTTTCTTGATTTCCCTGTCGATGGCACGGGCGACAATATCCCGGGGAGCCAGCGATTCCCGTGGATCGTATTTTTTCATGAATGGCTTGCCATCGGCTCCGATGAGGACAGCCCCCTCCCCTCGCAGAGCCTCGGTGATCAGGAAATTTTTCACCTCCGGGTGATAGAGGCACGTCGGGTGGAATTGAATGAATTCCATGTTGGAGATCACGGCACCAGCACGCCAGGCCATCGCAACACCATCACCTGTGGCAACGTTCGGATTGGTTGTGTAGAGATAAACTCTCCCGCACCCACCCGTGCTTAACACTACACGGTCTGAGCGAAATGTTTCAACTGTCCCGCGTTTGCTGTCGAGGACATACAGGCCAATCACCCGATCCTCGGACGCCTGGCCCAGCTTCCCAGTGGTGATCAAATCGACCACAAAATGGTGCTCATAGATCGAAATACCGGGTTCCTCGATCGCTGCTTCCAGCAACTTGGTAGCGATCTCCCGGCCCGTCGTATCGCCAGAATGAAGCACCCTGCGTTCCGAATGCCCCCCCTCTCTCCCAAGGTTCGGAGTGCCGTCTGCATTTGCATCGAAATCCACACCACGCTGCACAAGATCCTGAATGCGCGCTGGCCCTTCTGATACAATCGTGCGCACCACCGACTTGTCACACAGTCCGGCACCGGCATCCAGCGTATCTGCCACATGACTTTCAAAAGTGTCGTCGGCTGCCGTAACGCAGGCGATCCCTCCCTGCGCCCATGCGGTGTTCGATTGAAGAGCCTCTCGCTTGGTGAATACCGCGACTTTACCGTGCTTGCATGCCTGAAGGGCGAAACTAAGTCCGGCAATGCCAGTGCCGATGACGATGAAATCGTAGTCGGTGTTTGTGTTGGTGGATGTCATGAGAACGATTCGGCGTCAGGAATGACTGGGGCGGAGGTAAAGAGTTCGATGTTGTCAATCAGTCGGCACCGACCAAAGAACACAGCGACTGCCATCAGCGCAGGACGGGTAGTAGCAGCAACACGTTGCATGGTCTCGGCGTCGACTACTTCCAGATAGTCGATACGCCCGAGCGGTGCGTCCCGCGCAATAATGTCTCGCGCGATTTCTACCAACGCAGCGGCGGCAAGCTGCCCCCCTGAGTTCGCATCCGCTGCTGCCAGCATTGCACGGCGGATGGCCGCAGCCTGTGGGCGCTCCTCGGGATTGAGGTAGGCATTGCGCGAACTCATCGCCAGACCATCCGGTTCCCTCACAGTATCGATCCCGGCGATCTCGACACTAACATTGAGGTCACGTACCATTCTGCGAATAATCGCCAGCTGCTGGTAGTCCTTCTTGCCGAACACCGCGAGGTGCGGCTGCACGATGTTGAACAGCTTGAGCACCACCAGACACACTCCGGCAAAATGACCGGGGCGGGACGCTCCACAGAGTAACTTCGAAAGCGATGTTTCAACAACGTCGATCGATGCATCGCCGCAGTATACCTCGCCAGGAGGCGGCGCGAAGACAACATCGACTCCGGCGTTGCCACACATTCCCACATCCCGGACAAGGTTCCTCGGATAAGCGTCAAAGTCCTCATTGGGCCCGAACTGCGTCGGATTCACAAAAACGCTCACCACCACCAGCCCCGAATCGCCAACAAGTCGTCGGGCCTCACGAGCCAACTCCAAGTGTCCGTCGTGAAGTGCGCCCATCGTAGGAACAAGCACTACGTTTTGGCGTGCATCTCGCACCATTTTGCGCACATCGGCGATCGTTTCGGCGATTTTAGGGAGTGATTGAGTCACTGTTCAGGGATTGAAGGCTGCTATAAATCTCAAAGCAAGAACGTCTTACATAACATTCCGACAGATTCCCGTAATATCAATAAAACTTAACTAAATTCTTGCGGTTACTGAGATTTTTCATAATGTTCAGCGTTAACAACTACTATTCTTCGCTGATATGAAAACAAAAAGGGTTAATTTGATCGCGCCGCTTGCGGGCCTCCTGGCGACATGCGCGCTCATTTCTGCAGCATCCGCGCAGACCGTTTACGGGATTGATTCGGGCGTGACCAGCCTGACGCTGCATAAAGCAGCTCTCGACACACTTGGGTTTACAATTGTCGGCACTTCGGACACGACTACCGCTTCAGTTGGATATGACACCGGGCTTTCGATTAGCACCACCACTGCGGCGGCCGAAAAGTTCACCTTCACCGCCGATCCAGATTTCACTCCTGGGCCCGGGCTCATCGAGCACACTGGAACGCTGCTCCTCGGCACCGCACTGGCACCGGCTGGTGCCGTCACTCTGGGGAACTTCGATATTTCCTTTGATTCAGAGCGCATGACGGCCGCGAACAGCGGATTTTTCCTTACCGACGGCGCTGACTTCGACTCCCAGATTCTGTTCGATATCGGCACGCCGGTAAGCAACGTTTTTAATGGATCAGAGTGGCACTTCGTTGACTCCAATCTGTTTGTTTCCCCAGAGTTTGCCACATTCCTGGGCAACCCCGCGTTGACCGGCCAGGACTTCGGCGATTTGCGGATCGACGCCCTGACATCGATTACCAAAAAAGGTGGCGGTGACAAAGTGCCGGAGCCATCTACTGTGCTGCTTGCATGCTTCGGTGGATTTGCACTCTTTTTCCGGCGCCGCCGCTGATCCCGACAATTGCGCTGCTGTTAACTTGCAGTTCAACACTTTGCAACAGCCTTTGCTCCGATCCGGAGCAAGGGCTGTTTTATTGATCACTGCCGCCGTTCCTGATGCCAGAGCCCCAATACATTGCCGCTGACTGGTACGATTCCCCGCACTACTACGATCTGATTTTTGATCAGGACACCGTGGTAGAAGCCGATTTTGTCGAAGCTGCCTGGGAGAAGCACTCTGCAATACAAGGACTCCCGAAACAACTGCGCATTCTTGAGCCCGCCTGTGGCAGTGGCCGGATGATGAAGGAACTCGCGAGCCGCGGTCATCGGGTCACAGGATTTGATCGCAACGAAAAAATGCTGAAAGCCGCACGGGAGCGGTTCGAGTCTGCGAACTGCCGTGGTACGCTAAAGCGCGCATCGCTGGAAGAATTCTCCCTGAAGGGCAAATTTGATATTGCTCACTGCCTGGTGAGCACGTTCAAATACATCCTTACCGAGGAAGGAGCGGTGTCACATTTACAATGCGTCGCGAATCACCTGCGGCCTGGCGGAATTTATCTGTTGGGAATCCATCTCACAGACTACTCGCGGGAGAACTGCGAGCATGAGCGATGGACTGGCTCAGATGCAGGGGTCCACGTGGTATGCAATACGCGCACCTGGCCGCCGGATCGCCGAACCCGACTCGAGAAGTTGCGGAATCGACTCCGCGTCCGCCACGATGACGATCCGAGGGAACGCCTGCTGGAAACGGTTTGGAACTGCCGCACCTACTCAGCCGGCGAGTTCTTCCGCACCATCGCAAAAGTTCCCGCACTCACCCCGGTTGCCTTCTACAACTTTCACCACGATATCGAACGCCCGCTGCTTCAAGCGCGACGGCAGCTCAGCAATGATGTCGTATTTGTCCTGCAAAACACCTCGAACTGACAGGCGATCAATCTTCGTCCAGATAAAGGATCCGGCCACACTGCTCGCATGCCGTAATTTCCTTTTCAGCCTTGGTGCCATTGGCAGTGGCAGAGGTGACTTTCATATGGCACCCGCCACATGTGGTTCCATGCTGCAGCGGAACCAGCGCGGCATCTTTCTTGGCGGCGAGTGTACGATCATAGCGGGAGAGCAGTGTCTCCTCGATTTTTGCTGCGGCTGCACTGCGCTCGGCTTCCAGTTCAGCCTGTTGCTGCTCGCAGTTTTTGCGCCGCTCTGCCAATTGTCCCAATTCCTCATCCACCAGCGTCTGGCAGGCAGCCAGCTTGGCCTGGGCATCGCTAAGGTTGGCCTTTAGATTCTCCGCAATTTCCATCAGCCCCAACTCACGGTCTTCAAGGCCGGAAACTTCCCCTTCGTAGCGGACGACCTCATTTCCAAGTGCGGTGTATTCATCGTTCTTCTTGGTCTCGAACTGTTGAGTCTTGAGGCGCAGGATGGTCGTGCGCCTCGTCTCGATGTCGAGCTCGAGATTTTTGATCGCGATCTCATTGGCCTGCAGCTTTTCTTTAATTGCTGCAACAGCAGCCTGATCATCGCTCAGACGTGAACGGGCGTTATCTTCCTCCATAGGAATACGGGCCAGTTCCCGTTGTAGTTTACGGATAGCCTGGTCCTTGCTCTGCAGGATGAGAAGTGATTCGATTTCTGGAAGCATCGCCCTATCAAAGCCCCATGCCCGCCATTTGGCGATGGAAATCTTCCCGGGATATCTTCCAAATAAGCCCCGTCCCTTTTCTGTTTTCCGTCCCTTTTCTGTTGACACTGCTGCTACGCACTTATGGGCACGAGGTACCGGTTTATTCCGACACTGCATCCGCCTCCGCAGGAAGCAGCAGGGCCTCAATCGCGGGAAAGAGCGCATCTGCCCCGCCAACCTCCGCCACGCTCTGGTCTGTGGGCGCGCCTGCATTGATCCACCATTCCAGAAGGGCGATTTCATCCGCAGACGGCTGGTCGCTGTCTTCAGGTGGCATGTGCTCTTCGTCATCCAGCGGGTAGCGCATGACTTCGATCATGAGGCTGGCAGCCACATCGCCCGGAACCAGCGCAGGCAGATCACTGGACCCGCCTTTTTTCAGTGCCTCAATCGTGGTCATCGACAGCTTTCCCTTCACTTTTCCCGCTGCGTGCACCGGATTGGTTCCCGCTTCGCTGTGACATTCGTAACAATAACGATTTAACAACGGGACAACGACTTGATCGTAGGCCAGCAAGTCAGCGACTTTGGAACTCGCAGGAATCACAGGCAACTCTTTGGCAGCTGCTCCTTTCTGCGGATTGAGAAGATTCTTCAGCCCGTCCAGCGGGTCGCTGCCATGGGTGATCACCGCTCCCTCATGAGCGCCAAGCGTGAGTGCACCCGTAGCGGCCATCAAAAGAAATCCATAGAGCACAGGCTTCCGTCCATCGTAATCGTTCCAAAGCTTCACTGCAAATGCAGCGGAAAGTAGCACGATGAACGCAATCGTGCCCCACAAGTGCTGCCCGATTCCCCGATCGAGCGTCGCCTTGCCATAATCGCCAGTCATGAACAGCAGGTACCCCAAAGTGGCAGCGGCAACGGCACTCAGCAGGCCAATAGCGAGGGCAAGAGTCGTCTGCGGCTTGTAGCGACCGAATGACATCCAGCCCAGGCTTTCAAGGGTCACCACCAGAATCACGATGCCCACGGGCATATGCAGTATCATCGGGTGCAACGTGCCAAAATACTCCGTCCAAGGACTCAGCTTCCCCGGGTCTGGCCCTTCCCAGAGCAGAGGGACGGCAATCGCAACGAGAGCGATCACAGCTGCCGCTACACTACCCACAATCACCCAGGCTTTCCCACAGCAGGGGGTCGAAGGTTGCACGGGCATGTCATGCATCGGATCTGAGGCCGGCTCAGCTTGGGAAATCGGGGTTTCTCGTTCCATTGTTCAATCAGTGACAAATCTGGTTTCGAGGTCACAAGTCAACGACTCCTCGCAATTATTACAAAGTGAGCGAACTTGACACCGCAAACCTTGGTAACTTCTAATCAGTACCTGAATAACGAAAGCTTTTTACCATTCCAATGATCGCTGAAAAACACTTCCGAAACGTCGCGCTTTGTAGCGGCGGAGTCCTTGTCGCGGGCCTGATTGCAGTCGGCAACACCAATGCCGCTGATGAGCCAACGGTTTATGGGAACGTCATTGCCCCCATCTTTCAGGCCAAGTGCGTCACTTGTCACGGGCCGGACAAAAAGAAGGGCAAGATGGCCATGCACACATTCGAACTCCTCATGAAAGGAGGCGACAGTGGTGAGGTCAGCATCGTTCCAAATCATTCGGATCAGAGTGAAGTCTACAATCGCGTAATTCTTCCTGAGGACGACGACGACCACATGCCTCCAGAAGGCAAGGATCAGCTGTCAAAGGACGAAGTGGCAGTGATCAAATGGTGGATCGATTCCGGTGCCAGCGCGGACGGAAAACTCGTCGAGTCCGAAATCCCCGGAGAGATCAAAGAACTGGTGGTTAAGATTGCCAAGGACAATCCCGAAGGAGTCGTCATCACGGAAGAGAAGAAGGACCTCGGTCCAATTGTCCCCGCACCCACTGCCGAGCAGGAAACAGCGATCGCCAAGATCCAGGAAGATCTGAGCGTCGTCATTCTCCCAATTTCGCAGGATAATCCCGGCCTCACTTTCACAGCCGTCAATGTGGCCAAGGACTTCGATGATGCCAAGCTTGCCCGATTCGAGCCCATCGCCGGGAATCTCCTGCAAGTCAACATCGCCCGCACCCAGGTCACCGATGCCGGACTGCCGACGGTCGCGAAGATGGCAAACCTCACTAACCTTCGCCTTGAACTCACCGGCGTCACCGATGCCGGGCTCGACCACTTGAGCGGCCTGGCGAATCTCGAATACCTCAACCTCTACGGCACCAAGGTGAGTGATGCTGGACTTGGCAAACTTGCCGGGCTCAAAAAGCTCAAGCGTGTCTATCTCTGGCAGACCGGAGTCACCGAGGAAGGGGCAAAGAAACTTGCCGAGCAACTACCCGAAGTATTGATTAACCTGGGCTGGGACAAAGAAATCGGCAACAAGCCGGTCATCGCCAAAGTCGATGGCCCAGTGATCGCGGAAGAGCCAGCTAAAGAGGAACCGACCAAGGAAGAACCAGCTCCCGCTGACGCCACAGTGTACAGCCAACTCATTCACCCGGTGCTTGAAGCCAAGTGCACCGGTTGCCACGGCGAGAAAAAGCAGAAAGGCGACCTCGCCCTGCACACACTCGCAGCCCTGATGAAAGGCGGCGAAGATGGCGAAGTAGTCGTCGCTGGGAAATCCGGCGAAAGCACTCTGATCAAACTCATCGAACTGCCGAAAGATGACGAAGACCACATGCCACCTGCGAAGAAAGAGCAGCTCACCGCAAAAGAAATCGCTCTTCTTAAATGGTGGGTGGATTCAGGGGCCGATGGTGCGAAGAAGCTCAGCGAAGCCCAGGTGCCCGCAGAGATTCTTTTGCTCAAGTAGTCTGCCTCATTCTATCACCTTAAAAAGGCCGCCCGTACATGGGCGGCCTTTTTATTTGCAGCTGCTGATTTCATGGAGCCCTCAGCATTTCTATGACAAGGTGAACCGTCATGGCATCAGCAATGCTCTTGAATCAAGCAGACTCCAACACGTTGCCATTTCCAGCTACAACATGATGCAACTTCCGACACTCGTAAGACTTCTCCAGATTCACGTCACCTTCTTCGCCGTAGCCTGCGGAGTTTTCGCCCAAGACCAGAGCCTGCAGCTGTCCGAGCTGGTGGCGCGCAATGAATCGTCTCGCAAGGATGCTACTGGCGACTACAGCGACTGGATCGAGATTCAAAACACGCACGCTACGACAGCCGCGTCACTGAACGGCTGGTATCTCACCGACGATTCAGGAAAGCCGCGTAAGTGGCCGTTTCCCGACATCGAGATCGGCCCAGGTGAGTTCCTGGTCATTACCGCTGACAACGATCCAACCAAAGGCACACTGGATGCAACCTTTCAACTCGATGCGAGTGGCGAATATCTGGCGCTCGTTTCACCCGATGGCAAAATTGTGGATGAAATTGCACCTGCCTACCCACCTCAGCTTCCAGATATCGCATGGGGCCGGATTTCTGGCGGAACGGCTTGGGAATATCTACAGCCAACTCCCGGTGCTGCAAACAGCTCCACGCCTCTGGCCGAAATCCCAGCTCGCATCTGGAACGTTACAGAGAACCCACCGCCCCCGGCAGTCGGTGATTCGATTCCCGTCCAGGCAAAAGTCGCCCCCCTCCGTGAAGGTTCCAGCATAACGATCGTCTCTCTCTTCTACCGCATCAACTTCGACGACGAACAGATGCTAGAAATGACGCTCGCGTCCGAAGCTGACGTCGAGACCTTTGTCGCCAGCATTCCAGGGACGGCCTTCACCGCAGGCGACATGATTCGCTGGCGAGTCGAAGCGACCACTTCTGCCCAGCTCACGGCAAACGAGCCTACCTTTCTACTGCCGCGAGACTCCCCTCAATATTATGGCACCGTCGCGCAGGATCCTGACATCGCCACCAAACTACCTGTATTGCACTGGTTCGTCGAACGTCCCACTCGCGCTGACAGCAGGGCTGGCACCCAGGCATCTGTGTTCTACCTCGGTCAGTTTTATGACAACATCTTTTGTCGCACCCGCGGTCAGTCGACCGCCAACTGGGAGAAACCTAAGTACAAGTTCGACTTCCACAAGAATCACCACTTTTACTGGTCGGACGACTTTCCCAAGTCGGAAGAGTTCAACCTGAATTCATTTCTGCGCGGCTACAGCCGCGAGCCAGCGATGTTCACCTATCTGAACGCCGCAGGCACCCGTGCACCACAAACATTCTACCTGCAAGTCCGTCAGAACGGTGACTACTACGGACTTTTTGGGTTTGTTGAGCAAGTCGACAAGCGCTTCCTGCGCAGTGCCGGGTTTGATGCCACAGGAGCCCTCTACAAGGCGGCGCAAGTGCCAGCCACCATGACTCTCAATCCCAGCGCCACACTGTATGAAAAGCATCTGCAGGAAGATCAGCCTTACACTGATATTAGAAACCTCGCGGCGGGGATAAATGTCCGCAACGAGGAGCGCTTCGACTTCTTCGCTGACAACGTGAACGTCCCCAACTACGTCAATGTGATGGCCTCCATGGCCGTCCCCTTCAATCACGACCAACTCACCAAGAACTACTACCTCTACCGAGATCCAAACCGGGCCGAGTGGTTCCGCTTTCCATGGGACGCTGATCAGGCCTTCCCTACCGGACCGAAGAATTCGCAGGAGAACTGGACCAGCCCGCTCTACGGCGACAAAGATCACACGCAGGAATTGCAGAACAATCGCCCGAATCCAGAATGGCAGAATCACCTGCACGCAAACGTTCTCGACAATCCAGTCACGCGCGAAATGTACCTTCGTCGCATGCGCACGCTGATGGATACCTTTCTCGCCCAGGATCCCGCAGAACCGGAAACCATCCTGATCTCTGGCAATAAAGGAGCCACCACCGCGTTTTTCCAAGTCCCCTCCGGGCCGACGCTGGACGACCAATGGTATCTCAAAGATTTCGATCACTCGGACTGGCAAAGCGGGGCCCTTGGGTTCGGCTTTGAAACACTCGGCCAGGACTTCGCCGATATCATCACCACGAACATCCGGCCATCCGACACCGCCGCAGAATCCACTTCTATCTACCTGCGCATTCCGTTCACAATCACAGAACCGGAAGCCATTACTTACTGGGCGTTGCGCATGAAATACGATGATGGATTTGTAGCCTACATCAATGGAACCGAGATCGCTCGCGCCAATATGGCACCTGGTGCCCCCTCCTGGAACACTCCAGCATCCAGCAGTCATGCGGATTCGAAAGCTATCGTTTACGAGGAATTCACGCTCAATGCTTTTGCCGATCTTCTAGTCGCGGGCGAAAATGTTCTCGCCATTCAAGTGGCAAATACCAGCGCCGGAGGAAGTGATCTGCTTGTAGCAGCGGAACTCGTGAGCGGAAACCCCGACCGCTCCGGCTACTTTGATCGATTGTTTACAGACATCGAAAACGAGATCACTGACGAAGCGGAGAACGACCGCCAGTATTGGCGCACCCGCGGAGTCAACATTCCAACGCTCAGCTCCGACATTCGATCGATCACCAGCACTGGCGGCTCGCTGGAACGCAGGCGTCAGCAGCTGTTTGAAGACTATGCAACCGGACCAGATCGCCTGATCCCGGACGCGCAACCTCAAGCAGTATCACTGGAATTCGGCCGTGTTGACGCGAATCCTGCGGGAGGCAATCAAGACGCCGAATTCATTGAACTCATCAACCCTAACACTTTCGCCGTAGACATTTCAGGCTGGCGATTGCAGGGAGCGGTCGACTTCCAACTGCCTCCAGGCACCGTCATTGCTTCCAACACCCATGCCGCGACGTTTCAAAATCGCCTCTACCTGACACCCAGCGTCCTCGCCTTTCGGTCCCGACCGGATTTCCCGCTCCCGGATGCGAGCCGCTTTGTGGTCGGCAACTACAGCGGGCACATTTCCAACACAGGGGAGACCATCACCTTGATCAATCCCACAGGCATCGTCGCCGCCAGCCTACAGACTCAGTCAATGCTGTCAGACGCGCAGCGCTACCTCCGCATCACCGAAATCATGTATCATCCAATGGAGCCCCATGGAGATGCCGAATTCATCGAACTCACCAATCTCAGCGACAACATTGCGATCCCCCTGGCCGGCGTTCACTTTACCGCAGGTGTCGACTTCACTTTTCCTGCTGACGCTGGAGAACTCGCTCCAGGCCAGAGCATCGTTCTCGTCGAAGATCCCATGGCGTATGAAAGCGCCTTTGGTTCTGTGGCAACAACAGCGGTATTTGGAACATTCGAAAATGGCACGGGACTCAGCAACAGCGGCGAGCGCATTAAGCTAGAAGACGCGTCCGGCAGCACCATCGTCGAAATTACTTTCAACGATAAACTTCCCTGGCCACCCGCAGCCGATGGAAACGGCGGCAGCCTGCAGCTCGCATCGTCGGGCGCACCGGATTCCCCGCAATCCTGGATCCCGCTCCAGAATGCGACGCCAGGGACCTTTGAATTTGAATCTTTCCCAACTGACGTCGATCCTGACGCCGACAACGATGGTGATGGATTAAGCGCACTGTTAGAATTTGCACTCGGCACCAGTGACAGCAATCCCAGCGATGCCCACCACGCCATCACGATCACTCCAGGCACACCTCCTGCCCTCTCCATCCAGCGCAGTCTTACCGCATTCATCGATCTCGACGTGGAAATCTCCACCGACCTCCAATCGTGGCGCAGCGCCGGGAAAAACCTTGAGCTCACCGATCGCACCACCGATCCCAGCGCCCCAGTCGAACAGTGGACGCTCTCCTTCAATTCCAGCGCCGTTTCCAGCACGTTTTATTTACGACTGAAAGCCACCCAAACGGCTGAGATTCCTTGATCACTTAGCCGATGGTTCAGATCGAGATGTATCCCGCAACTCACTCCGCTCGATGAGCGCACCCATCTCGCCTTCAGAAACCGGGAGATCAGCAATCACCTTCGCAATATCAGGCTGACCGCCTGGCAGGTAGGCTCCCCAGGCATCCACAGCTTGCTCCATGCGTTGCATGCGCAGTGCAGCATCAGGAATCACAGCGCTCGATTCTAAAGCACCGAGCGGATCCCATTCAATGATCTTCTCGGAGTAGCTTGCGGCAGCCGCCGATAGCGCATCGCCAGTGAGGTTCTCCTGCATGAATTGCTCTACCGCTGCAGGATTAATGCTGGCCAACGCATTCACGTAGCTGGTCGCCGCCTGAGGATATGCCTTCGTTTCCCGCAATGTTCCCAGCCACTCTGCAGCTGTTGCCGGATCGGACTTCGCCATGGCACCGATGATGCCGCTCTTTTCAACGACCTCGGCAAAGGCAAAGCCATCGTAGTCGTGACTCAACCATTCCATTGCGTCTACGGGAGAGCGCTCCGCCCACTTGCCTATCGCGACGGCAAGTGTCTCGTTTGTCACCCTTCCCGCAAGCGCCCTGGTTGCTTCCTCTGCCTGAGATCCTCCGATGGTATCAAGGGCAGCCTTGCCAGCTGCAGCTTGCACTGTGCTGTTCGTGATCCCGGCAATAATGTCCAGAGTGCCAGCCAGGTCCCTGCGTGCAAGTCTCTCGGCTACCTCAGTGATCGTCTCAGGGTCGACCCCAGACTTGTCGAAGAAGTCCCCGACAATCAGACTAGTGGATTCGAGTCCAGTGATCGAGAGTGCATCCAAGGTTCTGCCATCTGCGTCCTCGAGAAAACCAACCAAGGCATCCGTCGACAGATCGAGCCTGCCTGCTACAGCAAACCGAGAGTTTGCATCTGCAACATGCGCATTGATCCAATCCAACATTTGATCTGTTTCACCGGAGCCAAACTTGCGTTTGAGTGCGGTCGCCACTGCGGCCGAGCTTGCCGACGGGATATCGAGATCTGGCCGGAACTCCATGAGTGCAAGTAAGCGCTCCGGCTGCCGCCAGGCCAGAGTCCCGAGTGCCTGATCCATTTCTTCACTAATCGCACCGGAAGAAAAATCTCCCAGCCGCTCCAGAGCAGAATCGGGAGCCACCTTCACCCAGCGTTCGAACAAATGTCGAAAGATAGCGTCACGCTGACTGGCGTCTGAAGCGGTCGATTGCAGGACACCTTCCAGCTCCGCGAATTGCTCGCCAGTGCCGCTGAACAAATCAAAAAAACCTGCACCCAACATGCCTTCAAGGAAACCATCGCCGACCCAGCCGGAATCTGTAAGGATCCGCAGACCTTCACCCGGATCAACAGCAGCAAGACTCGCCGCGAGGGCAACTTGGATCTTTGCCTTGTCGGTTTCGTCTTCCTCGTCTTTGAGCGCAGAAAACAATAAATCAGGGTCTCTGAAGGCGAGCGATAGCAACAGGTATTCCGGTGCCGCCCACTGACCGATCTCACCTGCAAAGCCCAAGGCTGCTTCCGGCTGAATTTCCGCCAGGCGGTCAATAGCAGCGCCCCATATATACAGCCAGAGGCTTTCATTATTGAGCTTCGGCGATCCATCGCTCTCATCGTCACTATCCTGCTGTTCCAGAAGTTTGATCAATTCCTCTGCCGAAAAATGCGGAAGCAGCGCGAAGAAGTTTGCAAACCCGTCGGGCAGACTCTTATCCTGAATCGCATTGCGAACTGAGCCTACTGGATCGCCCGGGATCAAGAACGAGCTGACAGGATTTTGATCAATGTCAGACCCTGCCCCAAGGGAAACGGATGGCGACACAACGACGGAATCGAGAACAGGCTGCGCTTTTCCTGAGAGCAGGGTCACCCAACCGAGCAGAATGCCCGCCACCATTGCACCCACCGGAGCCAGGACAACCAAGGCGCGAAACACGGAACGCTGATTTTGGTTAACGCTCATTCTGAGAAGTCGCCTTCCGTGCGGTCTCTTGCTTCTTTCGACAGTGATGCTCGCCATCCGTCCAGTCGCTCGCGCGGCCATGCGTCATCGGGAAAAGCCTTATCCAAAAAGGCGCTTGCTGCCTCTCCCTGAGTAGCGCCGTCGGCGATGGATGTCACATACCTGGCGGCGGCTCTGGAATCCGTCTCTGCCCAGATCGAGACCACACCTGCAGTCGCCAGCGGCTTCACGGCAGGTGTAAGAGAGTTCACCCAGTCGAGAGCTTGATCGACTCCCTGCTGCGCAGCAATTGCCCGCGACACACCGGCGAATGATTCGGCGAACTTTTCTTTCATGGGCAACTGACGCACCAGCGGAAGCAGCGTCTCCACTGGAACCTCCAGACCGCTTTTGCTGTAACGTCCCGGCAGGAACTCAGCAATCAAACCCTGTCGAAGATTAGGCGGCACCCCTGCCTCCATGACATTGATCGCTGTGGCAGGATTGTCTCTGAACAATCCTGGCAGCGCCGCTGCCAGTAGTTCTCCACGCTTCGCAGCATCCGGGTGATCAAGAATTTGATCAATGCCATCCGCGATCTCAGAGGGATTCGCATATCGCAGACCTGCTCCGGCAAGCTCTGCCCGCAGAGCCGGATCCTCCAGAGATGCCGCAAACTCGCGGAGGACTTCGGCATCACCTTCTGCTGACTCAACCACCAGCCCAAGGATTTCCTTTCGCGTCGCCTCGTCAGGAAAACTTGTTTCCCGCCAGGCCTCCAGCGTTTCCTTTGGTAGTTCTCGCCCGGCTGTTTTCCACCCATGTCTGACGACCTTTGAGAACTCAGGAGTCCAGGGCAGGCTGCAGGCAATACTCAAGACCTGATCGGGATCATCACGGCTACAAGCGGCGATCAGGATTCCGAGAAACCGGGCCTGGTCATCAGGTGCGGTGCCCATCACCGCACGATACGCAGCTGCAGAATCACGTTTCGCCCAGGTCATGAGTGACACCGAGCCTCCCGGAATACGGATCGAATCATCAGCCTGCTGAATTCTATTGAAAAGGTCTGCCGGATCGTGTGCGGCAATCGCATCCAACAGAACGAGACGATCCATCGTATTTGGATCAAAGTTCGCCGGATCGCTTACATATTCATACGCACCATCTGGATCCAGCTCCGCCCAGCGCTTCAGCACAAGTCCCATACCATACATCTCAGAGAATTCGCCCTTCTGCTCACTCACCCGCTTCACGATCTCTGGCATGTCCTCAGCAGTAGCCTCGCCCAGAAGCGCCGCAAAGGCTTCGATCACCCGCCAGTTCAGCGGATTTTCCGACTGCCCACCACTTCGCAAAAACCGATCCAAGGAACCAGACACAGACGCTGTCTCGCTTCCTCCCTCTGCTCCGATACTAACAAGCTCCTCATCAGTGTTCTTACTCACTGCTCTGCCTAGATCTCCACTCCATTGTTGCACAGTAAAAAATCCCGCCACAAATCCGGCGATCGACAACACTATCGAGCAAAGCACTCTCGTTTTCACAGCACGACGCTACCACAACGCCGACCGCACACAAGGATTCTTGGCAGGGGTCACAGCCACTTACAGGCCAAGGGTGAGCGAAATGAGATCCCCCGCCCGACGCAACTGCACCAATGCAATGTAAGACTGAGCATCTCGCCAGTCCCCGGTGCCCGAACCTGAACCCGAGAGCGAAGCCCAGGCACCGGAACTCCACCTCGGGTGCCGCCGAAGAAGACCGCCGAAACAGACGGTCTTACATTGAACCTATCACCGTAGAACTACCATTAGGGCGGACAAACATCACTGGCACCAACCCTGGCAGAGATCGCTTCGTTTGGAGTGCTCCGGCTTCCATGAGCTTTCTCTGTTCGAGCAATGTTAGTCCGGCAAAAAAGCGCTGTCGAGCCAGCGCACTCCAAACGATCGGATGCCGCACGTTCCCAAGAATCAACCACCACGCCATCCCCCGGCGCGTCTTTTCGCGGCACTCACAGGCCGACGAATTTACCTTGACGGATCCGACGCCCTGTCGGCTTCAACGATCCCCCACCGCCCCGGTCACTAGTGGGATTAAGATTGCGAGGCTTCTGCTGCGGAGCCCTGGCTCACCATACGCCTCAGGATTCCGGTCATACCCTGCCGGTCGCTCACGTGCATCCGTTCCATCAGGCAAAATTCATTGAACTTCCATTGCCATAAACTACCCTCCGTCCATGCAAAATTTGAGTGGTTGTGGTCGATTACTTCTAGGCTTCTTAACGGTGGCCCTGCTTTCTGGTTCGTGGGCGGACGCCGATGGAGGTGAACTCGTTCTTGGCCGGTTTGCAGATGCCTATCTGGAGCCGATCGATGGTGAACTAGCCTACGTCGAGATCCCAGTTTTTCTGACTGAGCCGACAGAAGTGCCCGCGACGGTTCTATACCGGATCGTAATGGAGACTGCCGCATTGGGCGCTGATTTTGACGTTAGAGACGTTCAAGATGGTCTGCTCACCTTCGCACCAGGGGCGGCACTTGCGAATATCAGCGTAACGCTCATCGGCGATTCGATTGTAGAACCGCTCGAAAGTTTCCGTGTTGAGTTGTTTGAAGCGCGAGGCGCTACGATCGCACGCGCTTCCGTCAACTACTGGATACGCGACCGCCAGTGGCGTGCTCCCCGAATTTTCGCCAGTGCCACCTCTGCCGACGAGGGAGATCCTATGGAGTTCGAAGTAGGCGGGAGTGGTCTCGATCCTGCGCAAACGATTTCATTCCAGACCGTCGCTGGAACCGCCGTTGACGGTATCGATTTTACCGCCGTTTCGGGTTCGCTTGATGTGAGCGACACAGTTATTCCAACGCGACTGGCGGTGGTGGACACGATCGCCGACGATGACGACGTTGAAGAGACGTTCTTTCTGAAAACCAGCACGGGCACTGGTGTCCAGAACCTGACGGGCTGGCGAGAGCGAGAAAGGATCACTGGGAGCCCGAAGGAAGGTGCCTTTTCGCGCAACCTCGGCGCTCGAATACTGACTTCCGGTGACCTGGTCGTCACCGTCGAGTCAGGTGCTACCAAGGTATATGGCGTGGATCCGGATACGCTCGCTCTAACATTGGAATCAACCTGGGACACAGGCGCACCCCATTCCTCGCAGATCGCACTTTTCGATGACACGCTGGTGATCGCGAGCAACGTTTACGAGAGGCACCGTGGTGGTGTGGGAGCATGGGGATTGGCTGCTGAGTTGCCGCCTCATCAGGGAATCACGGGAAGCCGCGACTGGATCGCTCTTTTGATCACGAGTGGCGAGGTTTCGCTCTTTCACCGTGATGCGCTGGGCTGGCAGCCAACTGGTAGCATCGAAAAATTCGGAATTGAAGGAAAGCTGACAATGTCTGGTGAGTGGCTTGGGATCGGCAATGACCTTTACCAGCGTACGGCTGAGATCGATCCCGATGATGGAACCCCAGTCTGGCGATTCGTCCAGAAAATGGACTCGCCGATCATCGCCTTTGATGGTAGCCAGCTGGTCACCAGCCGATACCTTTACGTATTCGAACCTGTAATCTCCGGCTGGCTTTTCAAGGCCGTCCTACCCGAGTCGCCGAGAGACTTCCGAGCCGATGTGATTTTGGGTAAGGCTGGCATCTGGGATGTGAACGCGGCTGCGATCACCCCTTTTCGCTACCTCGTGCCGCTGCCACCGATCGATGATTCTGCCGTTGGTGGGCTGTCGCAGAACGAGCTAGTGATCCTCGGTGATTCCTCGATCGATAGCGCAGCCCAGAACGACACAGGCGCTGTTCTACTACTTGAGCCTGGAAATATTCCCGCGACGATTCTCGATCCTGGAACGGGAGCGGGGCTTCCCATTTCATCGGCAGTGGGAACGGTGGACAAGACGTCCGGCCTCCTGGAAATGACGTTTTCCGCCAATCGGGCGGCCAACTCCGTGATCGACATCGAATACAAAATCGCACTGGAAGCGGACACGCTCAGCGGGATCGTCACCATCCCACCCGGCCAGCAGCAGGTAATCCTGCGGCGCGCTGTCGATGTAAGCGGCCTCGAAACCGGAAGCGCACTCCCGGTGAGGCTTACTTCGGATGACGCGAAGCTTGCCGATCCACACTGGGGCGAGGTAAGCCGGGAGACACTCGCCAGTTCCATTTCCGCGATCACCGCGACGGATCGTGGAGAGTTGCTCATCGCAAGCGGAACGTCACTCCTCCGATCCTCTGATCTCCAGTCGCCCATCGCCCTTTCGGATGATTCCCTCTCTCTGGAGACGTTGACTGCAAGCGGTGACTATGTCGTTGCCACGGCTACCAGAAACAACGTCCCAGTCCTGCTCTTTCTGGAGTGGAACGGGAACACTTACCGCGAAGTGACCTCCGTGTCCCTCACCGATGTGGATCCCAGCACGCAGCGACTGACTGCGGTGGATCTCGCAGGTGACACCGTACTGTGCTCAATCGTGACGATCAATCCAAACGCAGCCGACGCCCCATCTGGCCGGGTGATGGTCTTCTCGCGTGCCAGTGGTCTGTGGACTCGAGTGCAAGTGATCGAGGAACCCGCCGATGCCGTGGGCTTCGGCAGGGCAGTGGCGATCGATCCCGCTGGCACGCGAGCAGTCGTCCTTTCCTCTGATGAATTTACCGGAACAAAGGGAGTGCACATCTACGAACGCGGCGCCACACCGGGTTCCTGGTCTTTCGTAGAAACTTTTCTTCCCGCCGGGTTCACTCCCGCTACAGTCGATCTGGATGGTGACTTGATGGTGCTCGGAAACGGCGCAGCCCAGATGCCCGGAGCAGTGTTTCGCTGGGCTGACGGAACCTGGCAACGGGAAAGCGGGCTGGAAAATGCCACCAGTAATACCGACGCGTGCTGCGAGATTCTGCCGAATGAGGGAGGCATCCTTTGCAGCAACTTCCTCTACGGAAGCGACCCCGGCACTGGACTGTGGAAGCTCGTGGATCAAATGCAGCCCGCACCTGGCACATCACCGTTTACAGGACGCAATGTGCGATCGGCAGCACTCGGCGATTCCATTTACGTCGCTTCGGGCGTCACTCTCTATCGATTCAAGAAAGAATTCGTCCGGCCGACGATCATCGAATCGACAGCCCCTGAGCCTACTGACGAACTACTCGTAATTCTCGAGGATCTTGAAGAGCCTGATGGCGCGGACTACCAGCAGGCGATGATTCGAGTAACCATCCCCTCACCGGATGTTCCTTTGCCGGTCTCATTCGGATATCTCGTTGCTCCAGATACTGCTCAACCCGGGATCGACTACTACGATGCGCGCGGCACGATCGTGTTCGACACCAATCGCGTCGCATTCATTCCGATTTGGATCAAAGGCGATGGAGGCACTCCGGAACCGGACAAGGCTTTCTACATTCAGTTCTACGATCCCAAAGGAATCGTCACGCCCGAGCGGATCCGAGTGAACCTTCTGGGTGACCTTTTGCCCGAACTACAGCTTGGCGACATCACTGTCAATGAGGGGAACAGTCCGGCTGGCACGGTAAGAATTCCCTGGCGCCTCTCGTTTCCCCTGCTCTCTGAGCAAACGATCACACTGACTCCAGAACGCGTCACGGCACAGCCTCCGAGTGATTTCAACGAGGGGCCGTTGACACTCATCCTGCCCGTCGGCGTCACGGAGGGAACGCTTGAACTGCCCATCGTTGGTGACACATTTCCGGAGGCGGACGAGACATTCGTTCTCAGACTGGCCCGGGACAACCGGGTGATCACCTACACAAAGCTTACGCCCCCCGCCGATGCAACGGCAACCGGTTTTGGTTCATCGCTGGCCACGGAAGGGCGTTCGGTAGTCGTCGGCGCTCCAGATTCCGGGCCGGGAGCTGTGTTCCAATCATCTCTCAATACGGATGGAAGTTGGGCCGATCTGGAGCCCCTTACATTCCCATCACTTCCCGATGGCGCACGCCTTGGTTCCGCAATCGCGATGATCAATGGTACCGTCATCGCGGGAGCACCCGGCGCAAACAAGGCATTCCTCTACGACCTCGCAGACGGCTCGGCTCTCGAACTCGCGCCTCCCAATCCTCCGTCCGGCCAGTTCGGTGCCGCAGTAGCCACCGATCCCTCGGGGGATTTGATCGCCGTCGGCGAACCTGGCACTGCAGGAAGCGGTAAGGTTCACCTTTTTCAAAGATCAGTCACGAATCAATGGGAACACGCAGCCGCGATTCAGGCACCCGCTTCGGCAGATGCGGACGCCTTCGGGACTTCGGTTGCATTTTCGTCCAGCGCCTTGTTCATCGGTGCCCCTGGCCCGGCCGAAACCAGCACTGGTCGTTGCTACGTTTTTGATGCGAACGGAAACTTCATGAGCGAACTCTCGCCACCCGGAAGCCTGAGTGCAGGGGCGAGATTCGGGAGCAGCGTAGCCGCAAGCGATAGTTACGCATTCGTTGGAGCACCGGGCCTGGGCTCGATCGCCCGCTATCGTTGGCTGGAATCATCTTCCGAATGGTCGCCGCTCGATACCCGCCAGAAATTCTTCAACGGGCCAGAATTCGAACTTGGCTCAGCGCTGGCATACTCGCAGCAGCATTCACTTCTAGTGACCGGTGCACCGGGAGATTCACCAACCAGCCCGCATGGCGGGGGCTTCACGATTGCACCCGAGTTCGATGATGAAGTCGTGGCAAAATGGGAAACCGAGCAGATTCGTCTGGCGACGGATTTTGCAAAACGCGCGGCTGAAGGCGACCGCCTCGGGGCCGCCGTGGCAATCGTGGATGGCCGCATCGTTGCTGGGGCACCCGGCACGAACGGTGGCGGCGCGGTATACGTCGAAGCAGTTACGCGCATCACTTTGATCAACGATGACGGCAGTATCGTATCGGAAGCACCAGTCCCACTGCAAGAAGCCCGCTACTTCGTTGCTAGAAATGATTCCGTCGATGGTGAAGACTGGCGGCTGCAGGACTACGACGATTCCGCCTGGGATGAAAGTCCCGGCAGCCTCGGTTTCGACAGGGGCACCACGTTCATCGGGCTCTTCGAAACCGACCTCCAGCGCACGCTGCAGTCACGGGCCACAAGCCTCTACGTCCGCTACCGTTTCGATTCACCGACCGATGCGACGCATCTCCTGCTCCGGGCGCAAATTGACGATGGAGCCGCGATCTATATCAATGGAACCCTCGTTGCCTCATGGCGAGCCCCGGCCCCAGCTGAACTGAGCTTCCAATCAGTCGCCCTCGACGCCGATGAAGATGATCGCGAGAGCGTCCTCCTGAGAGAATTTCCACTCACTCTGCCAGACGGACTGCTCGTTCCCACCGGCAATATCCTGGCTGTTCACGCGATGACGGGAATGAGAAATGATGCGGATTTCCTGTTCGTTCCAGAACTCGTGGCAGTAACCGCTGGAACGGCGGACATGACTTTCAGCGATTGGCTCGCAGCCAACAACCTGACAGGACAAACGGCCGACGCCGACACCGATGGCGACGCACGCTCGCTGGCACTGGAATTCGCAACCGGCACGAACCCGAATGCGGCAGATCCCGAACCGATGGTCGTAACTCAGAGTCCTGACGGTGGACTGTTACTCACGCTTCCGACCGGACTCTCCGGAGTAGCCTATGAGCTTCAGATCTCGACGGCAGCGGATTCGTTCGACTGGCAGACCGTCGCACATGGAACCCCAGGAAACTGGAGTTCCGCCGTGGAGGGAATCCAGGTAACCAGCAGTGGCCAAGTTTCCTTTTCCAACCAGGAAACAGCATCGCTCCGCTTTGCCCGGCTGAAAATCACCCTGGACTAACTCCTTCAAGAAACTCCGCCAGCAATGGCTTCAGCACCTCCCCTTTCTGCTTACCGCCCTTCTGCCTGCGGTCGCGACAATGGACGAGAAAATGCTGGACAGACCGCGGCTTTTCGGATGTCCTGCGAAGCCATCAAGGCGGGTCTGAGAATCGATTTTCGCAGGGCAAGTGATCAGCAGTTACATAAACTCCTGATCGAGCGGATGCGTTGTTGGACATCTTGATGATAATTGACAATCTTTGCCAATGTCGCTAAACTGATCAGAGTTGATCGAATCATGCCAACACAGAACGTAAATCTCACGCCCGAACTGGATTTGTTCGTGAAGCATCAGGTTGAGAGCGGCTTCTTCAACAACGCGAGCGAAGTGCATCGCGCGGCCTTGGCTGCCATGGCACGGGACGAGGAAGAGCGCCAGGCGCGATTGGAACGGCTCCGAAATGAGATCGGATTAGGGATCGAAGATTTGGAGGCCGGACGGTACCGGTCGATCTCGTCAGAGGGCGACCACCAGGCGTTTCTAACCGAGATCAAGGCGAAGGCAATGCAGCGGCAGGGCGATGCTTGATTACCGAGTTTCGGACGCTGCCCAAAGGGACATCGAAAACCTGACAGGTTACACGGCGGAGCGATTTGGCGAGCTGGCGCTCGACCGTTATTTGCGGTTGCTGGACGTCACGATTACGAAGCTGAGGAGCGATCCCGAGCGTCCGGGCATTCGGAATTTTTCTGGCAAGGTGCGGAAGTGTCACCTCTCGCTGTGGAAGGAAGATGCCAAAATGTCACACGGCGTAGTGAAACATCCCCGGCACGTTTTGTTCTTCCAGATCGCTGACGATGGAGTTCTTGAGGTCATCCGAGTGCTGCACGACAGCATGGATTTCGCAAGTCATTTGCCAGGTCAGAACGGATAGCATTGTGCCAACATTTGATGCCAGGCTCCAAGATCGGCATTTCGATGCCGCAATGCCACACCCCATCTTGACGACACTTATAAGAGGCCATATAAGTGCGTATGGCAAGTTTGACGATCTATCTCGACAAAGATACCTTAAAGAGCGTGGAAACTGCGGCCAAACGTTGCGGGAAATCTGTTTCCGATTGGGCGAAAGAACATTTGGCCGAAGCGTCGCGGACGAAGAAAGGATGGCCCGACGGCTACTTCGAGACGATCGCGGACTTCGGTGGCACTGAAATCGAGGATCCTTCTGAAGTTGCCGTGCCCCTGGATGACATTTTGTTAGATCTGATTGAACTGTGATGATTTATTGTCTCGATACCAATGTGATCATCGCATTGATACGCAATCATTCTGGGATCATCAAGCGGCTGCGGACAGAGGAGGTTAGATAGTAGCCATCCAATTGGATTGATGAATACTGTTCGATTTATTCTCATGCTAACACTAATTTCCGAAGCTAGCGCTTCGGTTCTGGAGTGGATTGGTGATAAGTTAAAGGAGGATCGAGACTACTTTGTGGAAAACACCTATGAATGCAGTGAATCAACTGCTTACGTGCCGTTTTTCTTAGAAGTGAGCGACAGCCCCATTACGCGAAAAAGTATTGAGTTGCTGTATGGAGAAAACGGTAGCAGCCACGATCCCACGTTTGTACCTGGAGGTTATGTATTCAGAATTCAATTCCAAGAAGGATCACTTTTTGCGCTATCGGGAGGACTATGGGAGAGGCGTTGGTACAGTCCGGAAATAGATAAGAGCATTGTAGTAAGCTATGATAACGTGTGGTGCGGACGGACAGAGGAGGGAGAATTGTACGGGGCGTTTATCACTGGCCTCACGCCCTACTTAGTGGCATATTCCAGAGACGGGGAGGTGAAAAGTAAGAAAGAATTCGATCCTTCTGATGAGGCTAGAATGAGAGCATCCCTTGAAGAACATAATGGCAGCGAAAGGGTTCTTGAAAAGAAGCTACTATTGGAGTATTTGAGAGGAGTCGGTGAGTGGAGACCGGTCAAAATCGATGACAGGCTGAATTTTAGGAACCAACAATTGGACAGCGGAGAGGCAGAACTGATTAATCAAAACGTTCCATTAACCTTTGAAGAGGCAGTGCAATTGACTGGAGAACTTGTAACTGCGGACGATGCTGCAGGCTATAAACCTACGCGCGATGCGTACACAGGAAATCATTATCCTCTGATTCAAGGAGGTGGAGCCCCGGAAAGTGAAAGCGGAGAGAATCCTAGTAGTAGACCTCCCCAAGTTGGTGTTGGTGGAACTCTGATGGCTCTACTATTAGCTTTGTTGTTGCGCCGAAAATTGCGAAAATAGTGCACGCCTCCGAAACATTATAGAGCTTGCAGGTTGCCTGCGCGAGTGACTCATTGTGGGGGGTGGTCGGTTGGTATGATGTATGGTATCAATGTTATTTTTTTTTGCTTAGTGGTCGGGGGCGGCGGGGGATTTTAGAGAAACCGTGCTGTGATATTTTTTGCCAAAATGAGTTCTAGCGGTTTGTGCTCTTGGGTAAGGTT
>JAGROY010000187.1 GCA_020439995.1 Verrucomicrobiia bacterium | reverse complement strand
ACAAGATCATCATCATGACTGATGCTGACGTGGACGGCTCTCACATTCGCACACTTCTTTTAACATTCTTCTGTCGGCAAATGGAACCCCTCGTTCGTGCGGGTTACGTATATATCGCTCAGCCCCCGCTTTACCTTGTCACGCGGAAGAAGAGGCAGGAGTACGTTCAGGACGACGCTGAATTGAACAAGATTCTGATCTCCCTGGGTGCTGATGAAGTGCAGATCAGGAATCTCGCTGATGGTGTAGTGATCCCATCTGAGAAAGTGAAAGATATTCTTGCTCTCCTGAGTCGGCTGTCGCGCTACAGCGATATTGTCGCCCGCACAGGAGGCGACTTTGAAACCTATCTCACCCACAGGGGAGTGAATGGGGAGTTTCCTCAGTTCGTGGTGCACATTCGGGAAGGAAATGAGGAAATCATCCGCTACTTCCTCACCGATGGGGACGTGAAGAAATTCGCTTCTGAAAATCGTGATCTTCGCCTCTTCGGGTATGAACCGATCGAGGGAGATACCAATGCAAACCAGCCAGTTGTGAATCGTCGGGCGCGTGTGATTGAAATTCACGAGGCGCGGCCGATCCTCCAGCTGATGGAACAGCTCGCAGAAGCTGGCTTGAGGATTGATCACTACTCAGCGCAGGATCAGCCGCTGTTTGAAATTGTCGAAGGTGATGGTGAAAATGCCAAAGTCCATCCGGTGTTTGCAGTACCGGAAATCCTGTCAGGTGTCCTTGAAATCGGAAAGCGCGGACTGACGATCAAACGATTCAAAGGATTGGGTGAAATGAACGCCAAGGAGCTGTTCTCCACCACCATGGATCCGCTGAAACGCAAACTTTTGCGAGTGAAACTCAACGAAGACAACGAGGTCGAAGCTGACCGCATGTTTACCGTGCTGATGGGGGATGTAGTGGAACCGCGTCGCCGGTTCATCGAAGACAATGCCCTCAATGTCCGTAACCTCGACATCTAACATCGGTACAATATCCCCCATTTCTGTTCTCTCTCCCTTTTGATTTTCTACCATGGCTGCTGAAGACGATCCGACGATCCCCGACCACACTGAAGACATCCAGCCCATCAACGTCGCTGACGAGATTAAGAACTCGTTCCTCGACTACTCGATGTCGGTTATTATTTCTCGTGCTCTACCGGATGTGCGCGATGGCCTGAAGCCATCGCAGCGTCGCCTCCTGTACGCGATGTTCAACGACCTGAGTCTGGCTCCGAACAAGGCTCACTTGAAGTGCGCTCGTATTGTCGGTGACACCATGGGCAAATACCACCCTCACGGTGACCAGGCGATTTACCCAACTCTGGTAAACATGGCGCAGCCATGGACGATGAGGGATATCCTTGTCGATGGGCAGGGTAACTTCGGATCAGTCGAAGGTGATCCTCCGGCTGCCATGCGTTACACGGAGGCGCGTTTGACACACCTTGGCGTGGCCCTGATGCAGGACATGGATAAGGACACAGTCGATTTTGTCCCCAACTACGACGAGACGAATACCGAACCCACCGTCCTGCCCGCAGCCTTTCCAAACTTGCTCGTCAACGGTGGCACCGGTATCGCGGTCGGAATGGCCACGAACATTCCGCCGCACAATCTGGTCGAGGTGATCGAGGCCATCTGCCAGCAGATCGACAATCCGCAGATCACCGTTGAGGAAATTGGGCTCATCATCAAGGGGCCGGATTTTCCCACGGGTTGTACCATCCTCGGATTCAATGGTATCAAGCTTTACCAGAAGACGGGACGCGGCGGCATGAGAGTTCGAGGCACCGCATCGATCGAGGAGATGAAGGGAAACCGTGAGCAAATCATCATCACGGAGATTCCCTACAATGTGAACCGCGCCACCCTGTGCGAACGCATCGGTGAGCTGGCGACTTTGAAAATCTTGCCTGAGATCTCAGGCGTGCGTGACGAGTCTGATGAGAACACTCGCGTGGTCATTGACCTGAAGCGCGACGCCCGCTCACAAGTGGTGCTCAATTCGCTCTACAAACACACGGCGCTGGAAAGTTCGTTCTCGGTCAACATGCTGGCGATCGACAATCGCCGACCGAAGCTCCTCAATATCAAGGAGGCTCTGACGTGCTACATTGAGCACCGGCGCCAGGTGATCCTGCGCCGCACCCGCTATCTACTGGGCGAAGCAGAGCGGCGCGCTGAGCGACTGGAAGCATTGCTTCTGGCGCTCGGGCGGATCGATGATTTTATTCAGATGATTCGGGATTCCGCATCTCGTGAGGAAGCGAAGGAGAAGATCAAAGCTTACAAGTTCACCCATGAAGCGGCGGAATCGCTCGGCATTCTGATCCGCGGACAGGCTAGCATCGTTGGTGACCGCTATGTTTTCACCGATGTCCAGGTGAACCACATTCTGGAGTTGCGGCTCTATCAGTTGACCGCGCTCGAGCGGGATAAAATCAAAGCCGACTACGATGCAATTCTGGAAGAGATCAAGGATCTACTCGATATTCTAGCGAAGGAATCGCGCGTACTTCAGATCATCAAAGACGAGCTTAACGAGATCAAAGAAAAACACGGAACGCCACGACTGACGCGCATCGAAGCTGATCCCGGCGAGATGAACGTCGTCGATTTCATCGCCAATGATGCCATGGTCGTTACTCTCACGCATCGAGGGTACATCAAGCGAACAAATGTGGCGGAATACCGCGCTCAGCGTCGTGGTGGCAAAGGCCTGCGTGGTATGGCCACGCGGGATACCGACGAAGGCGAAGAAGAGGATTTTGTAGAGCACCTCTTCACCGCGCAGGCACACGATTACCTGTTGTTCTTCACGAATACCGGGCGGGTGTACGTCGAGCGGGTGTTCCAGGTGCCTGAAATGCCGCGCACGTCACGTGGGCGTTCGATCAAAAATTTGCTGGATCTACAGCCCGATGAGAAAATCGCGGCGACCCTGCGCATTGTCGGGGAAGGGGAGAATGACCGAGGAAATACCTTCACAGACGATTACTTCATCTTCTTCGCAACACGCTCCGGGCGGGTGAAGCGTACCTGTCTGTCTGAGTTCCGTAACTATCGGGCGGGCGGTATCAAGGCCATCAATATTGAAGAGGGCAACGAACTCATCGAAGTAAAGTTGACCAATGGTGACAACGACATCTGCCTGATCACCAGTAATGGCTATTCTGTGCGGTTCAATGAGAATGCCACCCGTTCCATGGGACGTGCTTCCCGTGGCGTTACGGGGGTGCGTCCGCGCGAAGGGGACTATCTTGTCGCTCTGGTCGTCGTTGATGAGTCGGCACAGCTTTTGGTTGCGTCCGAAAGGGGGCTCGGGAAGCGGACAAGCTTCGGTGAGTACCCTACTAAGGGACGTGGGGGCAAAGGAATGATCACGATGAAGGTCACCGAGAAGACTGGTAAAGTGATCAGTGCTGTGGCGGTCACCGATGAAGATGAGCTAATGCTCATGACCAATAGTGGTCAGAGTGTGAGAATTCCCGTTTCCGAGATTCGCGAAACCGGTCGGAATGCCCAGGGTGTCAAACTCATTAACCTTGCCGATGGTGAGCAACTGCAGGACCTGGCGAGAGTTCCAAAAGAGGACGTTGCTGACGACGAATCCGAATCTGGTCTGGAAGCGAATGCTGAATCTGATACCCAGGAGTCGAGCGAAGGTGGCACAGCAACTGAGCACCCAGAAGCAACCGAACAACCTCCATCAGGCACTGACGCGTCAGAAGAAGAGGAGTAGTCAGATCGTAAAGCAGCACCACGGCATTTCTTGCTCAGCAACAGAACGGCCAGAACCATCCGAACACCTCGAACACCTGCCAACATCCAGAGCAGGGACGTTTGTCCCAATCGTCCGGCTGGGTACGCGTGCGAACTTCGATGAGTCTTCGTAATCGGAAAAGCATGCCTGAACTTCCATGATCAACTGAGCGGGAGAGCGGGACACGCCACATCTGTCGGGGCGTCACGATAGCTCGGGTCATGACATTAATCGTAGGGTAGAGTAGAGGGGACACCACTGTGTTCCTTGCTCCTCTCAGAGTCAAATGGCCTCCAGCTCCACTGGAATGCTGATGCGGTTTTACCAGCAGATCAGATCAATTGAGCTTGCATACGTCAAGCTTAAGTGTTGACATCATCTAGTAGTGCACTATTTTTAGCACTTATGGAGGCCATCGAAGCCAGTAATTTGTCTCGTCGCGAACGCCAGATCATGGACGTGATCTTCAGGCTGGGAGAAGCGTCGGCGGCGGATGTGCAGAAGGAATTGCCCAATGCGCCCAGCTATTCGGCGGTGCGGGCGTTGCTCGCCATTCTGGTCGACAAGGGGTGCCTGAAACATGAGAAATTCCAGCGACGGTATATCTATCGTCCCACTGTCAATCCCGATCGAGCCAAGCGATCAGCTGTCAAAAATCTATTATCTACATTCTACAATGATTCAGCCGAGCGATTGGTCGCGTCCTTGCTGGATCCCAAAGACCTCAAACTATCTCCGCAGGAAATTGATCGAATTCGAAAGTTGATTGATGATTGCGAAGAACGCGAAGTGGAACAGTAGCCCGTGTGAGAGAGTAAGCTTGAAGCGCCAGTAACACGATGCCCACTGATCAGCCATTTCTTTCACTGATCCAGCCGCTAGTTGAGGACTGGCTAATGCGCAGTTTTGCGATCTCCGTGTTGGCGGTTCTGGGGCTGAGCCTCTTGAACCAATGTGGGGCCACCGTTGTCCGGAGCAGATTCCTGTTGACGGCGCTGGTGGTGCTCCTGCTGCTGCCTCTGCTCATGTGTGAGCCTTCGGCACGAGTTGCCATGGAGTTGCCTTGGGTGTCGGTCGAGTCTATTCCTGCTGAAGCACAATGGTCTGTAAGTTTGGGGTTTCCGGTACTGTTTGTCATCTGGGGTGTCGGATACTGCATATGGGTGGGAATGTTAGCCACAGGATTGTTGCAACTACGCAGACAGTTAACGAATGCGCAGTCGCTGGATGCTGCATGGAGCGATCTGGTCGCGGAATGTACCGCTGCCGTTGGACTGCGCAGACGGCCGCGATTAGTAATGACAAATTCACGCGCCATGCCCTGTGCAATCGGCATTCTGCGCCCAACCATCGTTTTGCCCAAAAGCGCGCTTGCCTGGGATTTGGAGCGCCGCCGCATGGTATTGCTGCACGAAATGGGACACATGAAGCGTGGTGACCTCTGGCTACAGTGGATCTCCCTGGCGGTGCGGGGCATGTACTGGTTCAATCCGCTGGTGAAGTCACTGCATAAGGCTCTGCTCATTCATCGGGAGGAAGCCTGTGACGCCCTGGTGGTTGCTTCCGGCGCTCGACCAAGCATCTACGCCAGGCACCTGCTCGAAATTGCCTCGTCTCATCAGCAGGCATCTTCACTCTCCCCAGCACTTGCCATGGCCAGCGACGATCATCCGCCAGGCGTGCTGGAACAACGCATCCGTCGGTTGCTGGATGGGAATCGTCAGGCCAAGCCATCACTAGCAACACGCTGGATGGTTACAGCATTCGTGACATTGTGCTGCCTGCTCGCGCTTGCAATTGCCTGTGTCGTTCCCAGATCACCCCACTCGCGTCATAGTTCGGAAACTGCTCCCTGGTCCAGCGATGAAGTCGAGCTCCGCTGGAGCGCGGATCCCTTTCCTGCAGAGTGACGTCAGTCAGTTCGGGTGAGACGACGTTCACGCGAATTTCAGGGCATACGATAAACCCGGCAAGTCAACCGAATCGTTCCAAATTGCAGTAGAGCACTAACCAACATCGGCAACGCTGACACCCGTTCATCAGCTTTCTCCAGGACTGACGACATACTGTAGACTCTATAAAGTTGTGGCCAGACTGAAAGCAAGAGCGGACTCACTCCATTCCTGCCACGCTCAGAACGCGTCGCTCGCGTCTTGCCTTTTTCCGGTTTTTCGCGACGGTAGAGGCAGCGATGGAATTCTCGAACCCTGCCTTCCATGATGTAGCCCGTTCCTTTATCAGTATTTTGCTGGAAGGGGCTCCTTACATATTGCTTGGCACGTTGATTTCCGGCTTTATCGATGCGTATTTGCCCAAGAATGCGATGGATCGATTGTTGCCGAAAAACCGCGTTTTGGCGATTTTTGTCAGCGGTTTGCTCGGAGCGATCTTTCCCGTGTGTGAGTGTGCGATTGTCCCGGTGATCCGGAGATTGGTTAAGAAAGGGCTGCCGGTTGCGTGCGCTGTCACGTATATGCTGTCGGCACCGATCATCAATCCGATCACGGTTGTCAGTACGTATTCGGCATTCAAAGGAGTGTCGCTTGAGATGACATTGTCCCGATTATTCATGGCTTACATTGTCACCGTATTTGTGGGCTTGCTGATTCACCGCATTGCGCCGAAGAAAATTCTGTCTGATCACATTGCGGCAGAGTTGCCGGGTGGCGGTGTAAACGTTGAGCCGGAAGTGGATACCAGTCCAGTGGTGAAGGATACTGAGCAAGTCCCCGGGGGGAGACTCATTCATGCGCTGCGCACTGCTCAGACCGACTTTCTGGAGACTGGAATGTATTTTGTAATCGGGGTTGTTATCGCTGCGACTTTCAGTACCAGTCCGGTGCTGCAGGATCTCGTCCGAGGCTTCGCCAGCAATGATTTCATTGCCGTTCCAGGAATGATGATCTTTGCGTTTATTCTGTCACTGTGCAGCACCACGGATGCCTTCATCATTGCGGCGGATGCGTCCCTGTCACTGACATCAAAGTTGGCCTTTCTGGTCTACGGTCCGATGATGGATGTGAAGTTGCTGTTCCTGTACTCCAGCGTCTTCAAGAAGAAGTTTGTCCTGTTCCTTGTGTTCGGGTTGTTTATTCTGATCGGCCTGCTGTGTATTCCCTGGTCGATCGTGCTGGAACTGCCACAGCGGTAAATATTTTTCCACCTAACATCGTGCTATGAAACCGGATTCATCCACTCATCAAGATCATCAAGGGGATCATCAACACCACGACCATGGCCATGAACACGGCGAGCATTGTGGCCACGGTGGTTGCTGCCATGGGCACAGTCATCACGACCATGATCATGGCGACGCGCTAGCTGCGCATGACCACGATACAGATCAGGATTTTTTCTTTTATCTCAAAGTGCTGGCGCTGTTCGTGTGGGGGGGCGTTCTGTTGTATTTTTACGGATCGGGCAGGGTGGATCATTTCCTCTCCGGCGATGGAACCTTCAGGGTGCAGACGGCAGTAGCAGGCCTGGGCTTGTTTGTTCTCGGCCTCTTCAATGTATTGAATCGAAAGGTGCACGTGGATTGCGGTCATGACCATGGTCACATGCACGAACATGGCGATGAGGGATGCAACGAAGGATGCGGTCATGATCACGAACACGATCACGCCGGGCATGCTCACCATCACCACGACGACCGCTCAATCTCCGGTCAGCTTTCCATGTTGATTATTCTTCTGCTCCCGGTGACGGCGGCTGCGATGGCCACGAAGGATGACTACAGTGATGCATTCAAAATGGCGCGGCAGAAGTCGGCGATCATTGACCCCGAAAAGGCGGCGCTGCCGGATCGGTTTGATATTCGCAATAAAGAAGCAGTCGCCAGATCTGAAAACACACCGTTGGCCGATCCTGCTACTAGCGGACCCGGAGGAGACGACGCTTCGACACCGCCGAAGTCGGGTGGCCTGCCTGAATTCACACTGGCGGATCTTGAGAGCTTCGTGAAGCGCAGTGATGACGGAAATTTCATGATTTCGCTGATCGAGCTTTTCTACAGTGCGGGTGATGTTGAAGTGCGGCGAGTGCTGAACGGACAACCCGTGGAGACGGTGGCGCAGGTGGTTCCCGATGCTGTGAACAACCCGAATGGAACCCGGGTGCGTGCATTCAGGATGTTCATGCAATGTTGCGCAGCCGACTCGCGGCCTGTGTCGATTGCGGTGGAATTTGCCAAAACGCCGCCGCCCTACAAAGAGATGGGATGGTACAAGCTGGTCGGAACGATGGACTTTCAGACCGAAAACGGAATTATGACTCCCATTCTGAAATTGAAGGACATGATCGAGGACAAGGAGCCGGACGTCCGGATTCAGTAGTTTACGTGCCGGTTGCCTCGAACTGCTTCAGGCACTCGAGGAACCCGGCTGCAAAATCCTGCGGACGCCGTTCACCCCATGCCTTTACCTCGGCGAGGGAGAACCAGTTGCCGCACTCCACTTCGCTACAGGGAAAGCGTAGCTTGCCTTTGTACTGAACGCTGAAGAGCTGAACAAACTCCCAGCCAGTGTTCTCGCATGAATCGATTGTTGCGTGGTATGCAAGCGCGTTGGTGTCGGTCTGGATCCCCAGTTCTTCGTCAAGTTCACGGACGGCGCAGTCTGCGTAAGATTCGCCAACGTCCAGGTGTCCGGCCGCGCTGGAGTCCCATGCGCCCGGGAAGGCGTCCTTTAAATGCGATCGCTTTTGCAGAAACAGGTCTCCTTTCGGATTGAGGACAAAAACGTGGACGGCGCGATGATGCAGTTTCTGTGCGTGCACCTCGCCCCTCGGTTTCTGACAGATCACATTGTTCTTATCATCGACGACGTCGAATAATTCCGCTGCGCTTTGTGGAAGGTCTTTGAGCGGATGGTCATCGTAAACATTCGTGAGGTCGATCCACTGTCGAAGATTCAGCTCTTCCCCACGACAGGTGGGAGATGTGCCTAACTTTGTCACCAATTCCTCCCACGGGATGGGCGGGGCAGGGAGAAGTTTTTTCAACTGCTTGCGCCTCTGGGAAAATCCAAGCCGTGCAAGCCGATCGAGCAATGTCTCGTCGAATGAGGGCATCTCCCTGCGATCACGGGGTTCGAGAACCACTACTCCCGAGTCGACCTGCGGACGTGGCAGGAACAGTTCGGGCGGCAGCAGCTTGACGATGCGGACATTCCACCGCGCCTGAACGCGCAGGCTGAGCTTGCCACATGCCTTTGTTCCAGGTACGGCGGTCAGGCGTTCGCAGACCTCCTTCTGCAAAGTGAACACTGCCCGTGCCGCTGGCGAAGGATTTCGCATGAATGTCCGCACGATTTCTGTGCCGCTGGAGTAGGGCAGCGCTCCCAGCACTTTGATGGGCTGTTCTTTAAAATATGGCCGGAGGTCAAATTGCACAGCGTCCTGTTCGATAACGGTCACATCCTTGCGGTCGGCATACTTTTCGCGCTGATAAGCGGCCAGGCGGGAGTCGGCCTCCACCAGAATCAAATGCCTGCACTTGCCGACCACGTGCTCGGTCAATGCGCCTGTGCCTGGGCCGATCTCGATCACCGTGTCGTCCGGTTCAATTCTAAGCGCATTGACGATCCACGCCGCCATATTCCGGTCGGTCATGAAGTTCTGCCCAAGCTTGCGGCTGGGGACGAGGTCGAGCTTTTTAATGATGTCGCTAATGGTTGGGGCAGATTCGTTCACAGATTTGTAAGTTGAGACATCACTTGAAGGTGTCCGGTTGCTGGGGAATGATGCGTCTCACTTCATAAGCACGGGCGTGACAACGGCAAACAAAATCACCTTTTTCCGGATCTTCCTGATTCCCTTCTTCGCGGCTACAGCCGCGGTGTACGGGGTGAGTCTGGCGGGTGGTGAACCTCATCACGCCTGGCGCTGGGCGGCATTGGCGACGTTTTTTGTCGCCTCCGTCAGCGATGGCGTCGACGGATACATCGCCCGACATCACAACCAGCGTTCGGAATTGGGCAGGCTGCTGGACCCGCTGGCGGACATGACCTTACTGCTGGTGGGAGTGTTGACTTTCAGCTTTGTCTCATGGTACGAGGACACGGCATGGCGGTTCCCGCTGTGGTTTGCCACGGTCGTCGTTGCCCGCAACTCGTTGTCGATCTTTGCCGCATTCGCCATCAACTATTCAAGGCGCGGGGCGATCGAAGTGCGGCCGCACTGGACGGGGAAAGTCGGAACGGTGGGGCAAATGATTGCCGTCTGCTGGGTGATGCTGCAGTTTCCGCATCCCGAATGGCCAACCAGTTTCGCCGGCACTTTCGTCGTCGCTTCAGGTGCGGTCTACATCTGGATCGGTTCCCGCCAATACTGGAAAGGATACTGCGAGCGCAAAGGGCTGGCGTGATTACTTTGCCCGGGTCGCCCAGCGCATTTTTGCCGGCGCAGCGCGTGAATTCTCGCCGATCTCTTTTGGCGATGGCCGAATGATTTCCCGGGCAATCTCGGAGTAAATCCCTGAGCGGAAGCCCTCCCGCAGATGTTGTTTCACGCGTCGGTCTTCGCCCGAATGAAAGCTGAGGATGGCGACCCGCCCTCCGGGGCGAAGGCACATCGGAAGCTTCTGCAGGAAAGTGTCCAGCGCAGTGAATTCTTCGTTCACGGCAATGCGGATGGCTTGGAATACCCTGGCAATCGTTGTCTTGCGATCGTCTTCATTCTTTATTTTTATCAGGGCGGTATCAATGATGCTGCGCAGTTGTCCGGTGGTTTCGATAGGCTGTTCCGTCCGCGCCGCGACGATGGCTTCGGCCAATGCTTGAGCGTTTGGTTCATCGCTTCCGAGCGCCAGGGCAGTCGCCAGTTTTTCCGTGCTGCAGTGCACCAGCCAGTCGCGTGCAGGTGCTCCGCGTTCTGGATTCATTCGCATGTCGAGTGGCCCGTCATGTTTGTAGGAAAATCCACGATCCGGGTTATCGATCTGCATCGACGAAAGCCCCAGATCGGCGAGCAGAAAGTCGACACCGTCAGTCCATCCGATTTTTTGCAACATCGCTGAGGTTCCGGCGTAGTTGCATCGTCGGACGATCAGCGCCTCTTCGCCATAGCCGAGTCGGCGCAGGCGTGCTTCCGTTTTTGGGAGTTGTAGGGTGTCGACATCGAGCGCCAGCAGTTGTCCGGCAGGCATCAGTTTTCCCAGCACTGCCTCGCTGTGCCCACCGTAGCCGACGGTGACGTCTGCGCCGCGCTGGCCGGATGAGGGAGCCAGGTGCTCAAGGATTTCAGCCACGAGAATCGGCCGATGCTGGCCGGCAGGAGTCTTCCCGGATGCGACCACTTTCGCGATCGTTTCTGGATCAATGTCAGGGTTAAGTTCCTTGTATTTTTCCTCGAAGCGCCTTGGGTGGGCACCGCGATAGCGTTTGCGCCGCTGGAAGGGCTGCGTGGAGTTGTCCATTTCTACCATGGTTCAATGTGGTGAGGTTTCCCACTCCGGCAACACGGAAGACGTGCGTGCCGCAGCCTGCATCAGACCCCGAAGGTAGCCGCTGGCGAACAGCCTGCCCTGCATTTCGTAGCCGGGCGTTTCATTGCTTTCGCCAGCCATTGATGGCGCATGGTCTGGGCGAACAGTGCCATCGAATCCGATGGAATGCAGGGCCTGAATCACAGCGAAGAGGTCGAGATCACCATTGTCGTGCCACGTTTCCTGGAAGCGCTCGCGGCTTCCGCGAACATTTCGCACATGGGCAAAGTGAATCGCCGGGCCAAGTCGCTTGATCCCGTCGACAAGGTCTTCGCCCGTTGGTCCGAGCGAGCCAGTACAATAGCAGATACCGTTCGCCGGGCTTGGTGCAAGGCGGATTGCTCGTTCCAGAGCCGCGTGGTCCGTGATGATCTGTGGATGTCCCCACAGGTTCGGCAGTGGCGGATCGTCCGGGTGAAGAGCGAGCTTGATGCTAGCCTCTTCGGCTATGGGAATCACTTCATTGAGGAAGCGCTCAAGGTGATCCCACAGTGCCTCTGCAGGCGTCGGCTCAGATGGACGCCCGTCTGCATCGGTGACGTTGGGGCCGCAGGCGCGAACGTCGAAGCCTGTCACTTTGGCTCCGCCGCGCTCGAGGATGTCGCAGCTCGTTCGACACCAGTCTTCCGATGGCATCCAGTTGTAGCACAGCACTTCCATTCCGGTCTCGGCCATGTCACGGATCAAGTTTTTGAACTGCTCGATCTGGGCATCGCGGCCAGCGAGACCATGCACGATCTGGTCATGCGGGACCTTGCGCTCGAGGTGAGTCAACCTCAGTCCAGCCGCTTCCGCCTGTTGCTTCAATTTCAGCAAAGGTGCAGTCCCGGGTCCCGGATAGACTGCGACCAGATCGCTAACGCCGACTTGGGCGGCCAGTTGCAAGTTTATATCCGTAAGAGGGTTGACGATCATCGACAAACGCATGCCCGGATATTGCCGAAAACGTAAGTGGGAATCGAGCATTCATTCTGATGATCCGGCTACGGTGTGACCGTAAAAACTATTTCCATTGAGTCACAGTTGGCTCCAAATGGGAAAGAGAGAAGGGGAACACCTCGATCATCATGAACTTCAGAATCTTCCTTGCGCTTTTCTTCATTGGCTCTGCCTGTCCAGCACAGGTGGTATTTACCGCTGGCTCCACTAACAACCTGGGCCTCTTCGAGCAGCGTGGAAACCAGACCGTCCAGATCAACACCGGTCACACCACCCACAATGCGATGGCCGTCTCTCGGGACGGGCGATTCGTAACTTTCGCGGATCTCGATACGGACAATTTTGGCGGTGCCGTAGTTCCCAGTGCCAATCTTTTCGAGCTGGATCGCGTCACTGGACGAACGCGGGAGCTCGTGGACAACCAATCCACTTTGGGTGGATTCTTCAATATCGTCTCCAGCGCTGTCTCACTGGACAATCAATTTGTCGCGGTGGGAACCGAGATTCAGCTCCGCAGTGGTCTAAGTTCGAATGGATCTGGGCGGGTACTGGAAATCTACGATCGGGCGACGGAGGTGAGAGTGGCGGATGTCACAGCCTTCCGTGGGGGAGCTGTTTCCGATAGTCTCATGATGGAGTTCGCAGGAATCTCGTGGTCGCCTCGTGCGGCATCATTCATCACTCCTTTTTACGTCCCTGTTGTGTCGCAGCGCGGCCTCCCCGGTAACCTGACCGCTATCGTCCGCTTTGATCGAAATGGCAGCGGGCAGTGGGTGCCCAATCAGGTTCTCAGCACGCCGCTATCGCTGGATGAGCAGATCCCTCCGTCTTCTGTGTCTCAGGCTTATCCCGGTTACTCTCCGTCAGGTCAGGGGATCGCTTATTTCTCTGTTCATTTCGATGGAGCGCAAGGATGGGTGGCCCGTTCTACTGTGGTGATTGCGGATGCCTCAGGGGCCAACGCACGAAACCTTGTGACTTTTGATCCTGGCTATATTCCCACGGGTCTCACCTGGTCCGCCGACGGTGGGCAGATCATTGTTTCGATCGCGCCGCAGACAACTTTTGGAATCAATGTCCTTAACATTCCTGTGATGGAGCAGTCTCTGGTAAGGTCGGTTAGCACCTCTGATGGAAGAGTGACACAGCTCCCTGGAATCAATGGCGGGGTCAGTCCGCAGATGGCGCTGAATGCTGGAACCCCGTCAGTAGGGGGAAACATGTCTAACATTGCACCCATTTTGAGTCGCACTGGCAATGGGCAGTTCGTCCTGCGAGCAGTTGGCTTGGATTCAGCGAAAACTTATCGCCTGCAAAGCTCCACGACGCTCAATGGTTTCCCCAATTCGGTCGACTTTACGGGCGCACAGTTTGCCTCTGGTATTCCTATCCAGACTGGAGACGCTCAAAAGTTCTTCCGCATCCAATCTCTCTAGCAGAGGCAATTGCTGTGGTCGTGAGCGTGTGGCACTGCCTTTACGGACAGGGCGGGGGGATCGCCTCATCACTCGCATCTTCGTTTGCCGAGGCTTGTGATGCGTCTTCAGAATTCTCTTCGGCGATTCCCTGATCCTTTATGGGGGGCAGGCGGTATTTTTTAATGTTTTCCAGCGCGCGTTCCAGATTTGCGGCGGTAGTGATGGCGTTTGTCAGCGTGGTCTGAGCTTGGGCAACGGCTAGCTTCGCCGCAGCCAGTTGCTTTGTCAGTGCTTCTGGATCTGGAATCGAGAATTGCCCCTCTGCTGTGGTGTTCAGAAGGGGGGCGAGATCTGCCGAGGGTATCGCCAGGGAACGGATACGACCGGCTCTGGCAATGTTCATGCCGATCACATGTCCGTCCAGGTTAACCAGAGGGCCGCCGCATTCATTGGGATCTAACGGAAGGTCGTGCTCAAGAGCGGACGGGTAGTCGCTACGGTTCGCGCTCAACCGTACTTCCATTCGGTCCAACATGTCCTGGTTGGGATCGGCAAGAGCGGCGTAACGACTGCCGAGCAGCACCAGCTTTTCTAGTTCGGTGTCCGCGCGTTTGATTTTGATCCTGACTTCATCTCCAGCGCTGAATTTCTTGATGGTCTCGATGAGGGTCTCCGCGTCGGCAATCGGTTTGCCTTCCACTTCGCGAATGGTGTCCCCCAGCCTGATTCCGGCTGCCACAGCTGCGGAATGGGGAACGATCGCGCGAACGAACGCCCCATCTGGCGAAGTGCCCAATGAAACGCCGATAAATCCCTGATTGAGCTTTCTCGCGTGGACGCTTAGGACGCCGAATGATAGCGGTAGCTCATCAAGCCCTGTCGCCAGGACGATCGTGCCGGGATCTTCGTTCGCACCAAGTTCCCAGTTGATTGCCTGAAGGCCGGTGGCGTTCACTTTGACCATAGCAAGATCGTACGGCTGGAACATATCCGTCACTTCTGCGCTCACGGTGATGCCCCCAATAAACCTGCACTGCAACTGGTCACCCGCAGCGGCGACTTCGCTGGCTTTTGTCAAAACGTGCCCGTCGGGATCGACGATGATGCCGTAGCAAAGCCGACGGTTCTGACCGTTCAGGAATTCCACGGTGCTGGGCCTGATTCCGGCGGTGAGGGGAGCGAGGCTGCTCAACGTGCCGTCGCTGAATTTACTGAATCGTTTTGCGTCAGCACGGCGTCGTTCCAGCTGGCGTAACTCGTCTTCGCGGAAGGATCGCCATTCGTTGATCGAATCATTGATCGATTCGTTGGCTTGTGATGTTTCCTCAGTTTGCTGCGTTGCGTTGTCGCTGCTGCTGATCAAGCCGAGTGGAAAGCACAATGCCCACGTGACACAGAATGCTGCTGATCTCCACTGTGGTGTCTGGTTGATCTTCATTGACGGCCTAGTTTCACGGTGACGATTTTCGTTTCTTCCCCGCGCATGAGCGAGATAGTGACGCTCGTATCGGGAGTTCGCCGGAGCAGTAACTCAACGAGCATCTCCGGAGTGGTGACGATGGAATCATCTACAGCAGAAATGATGTCAGCCGCTTGAATGCCAGCTGCAGCGGCTGGGCTGGAATCGGTAACGCTGCCCACTTGGACACCACCTTCGGTCTGTTCCAGATCGTTTATTCCAAGATAAGGAGAGTCCGGGACTGGCTCGGCACCGGAGGCTGGAGGCTCTGTCAGTGATTTGTAGTCAGTGAGAGTCAGTTCCATATCCACGACTTGATCCTCACGGTGAACGGTAAGGCTGGCGAGGTCGCCTGCCTTCATTTCTCCCAGTTTGTGCAGCAGCTGAATACTGGAAGTGATCGACTCCCCTGCGAACTGAACGATGAGATCTCCTGCTCGAATTCCGGCGGCTGCGGCTGGTGCATTTGTTCGTACGGCTCTTACAAGTGCACCATTCTGGCTAGACCAGTCGAGTTCAATCCCCATAGTGGCGAGATCTCCGGCATCAGGATCGAGGTGGAGCTTTCCCCAGACTTCTCCATTGAGCATGCGGTTCCAGTGCTCGCGGAAAGAGTCGACGGCGGCATGGCGGTTGGTCGACAGTGAGCCGCCAATCGAGGAATGGATTCCGATGACTTGCCCGTTGAGGTCGAAAAGCGGTCCGCCACTGTCGCCACCGATCAAAGTGCAATCGCTGTAGAGGGCACCGTATTGATCGCGATGCCAGATGCGTCCAATTCTAACTGGAGGCGGGCGATCCTGCATAAATCCGCCGGGATGACCGAGGGCGACACACCAGGTGCCCATTGGAATAATGTCGGACTGACCCATCTGGGAAAACGGCCAGGGGCCTTCCTCAGTGAGCCGTGCGAGCCCTGTATCCAGGGTAAGATTTGAGCCGAGGGCGATGCCGGGGACTTTCCTGCCGTCGGAAAAAATGATGGTGAGCTTCTTGCCAGTGGCTGCGGTGACATGGGCTGCTGTGAGAATCAACCCGTCTTTTGAGATGATGACACCACTCCCGGTTCCGCCCTGCTGCTCGGCGGTAATGGCCACGGTGGTTGCCACTGCGGATTTGACCACGGCTTTTACTTTATCCTGCCGACTGCGGAACATCTCCAGGGTGTCAGCCAGTGCCGTTTGAGCTGCCAGCGTGAGTAGCAAAGCCGTTTGCAGAATGCTGACGATTCTGCTGATGCTCAGTTTGATGTCGGGTCGTGCCACGGGTGATACGTTACTCGCTTCGTGCGATCAGTGCAATCTCGGGGGCGAATCCGTCAGAATTCGCTCGCGATCAGGTGGAAATTCAGCGTATGGGTGAATATTTTCGCGCGATCCTGTATGCAAAACGATTCCCGATATCTTGATCTTAACGCACCGGCGAAGATCAACATTACTTTAAGAGTGCTCCGTCGCCGCGCCGACGGGTTTCATGAAATCGAAACCCGAATGGTGCCAGTGCCAGATGTCTGTGACCGCATCAAGGTTGAGTGGATCGATGGTGGTGAAGAGGGGACGGTCGCCCTTGTCTGCTCGGAACCAGACGTTCCCGTGGATGAGACGAATCTGGCGGTGCGGGCGGTGCGGGAATTGCAAGGTGTACTCGGGCAGCCGTTCCCGGCGCTGAGGATTGTCCTTGAGAAGGGCATACCAAGTGGTGCCGGACTGGGCGGCGGAAGTAGCGATGCCGCTACCGTTTTGCTGGCTTTGAATCAGATGGCGAAACTTGGCTGGACTCTGGAGCGCCTGGCCGAAGTTGCCGGCCGGATAGGATCCGATGTGCCCTTTTTCATCTACGGTTGCCCCTGTGATTGCTCAGGGCGTGGTGAACTGGTCAAGCCGATCGATGAAGGAAGCGATCTGGTGCTGCCTCCTACGCTGCTGGTGAAGCCTCCCTTTGGAGTGGAGACTCCCGGTGCGTACAAACGCTGGCAGGACTCGCGCGAAATTCCGGGGGTGCTCTATGCCCCGCAGTCATCTCCAGTCGGCGAGCTGGTCAATGATCTTGAGCGCCCGGTTTTTGAGAAATTTCCGTTCCTCGCCGAGCTGAAAATGTGGCTGATCGAGCGCGAGGAAGTGAGTGCCGCTCTAATGTCCGGGTCGGGTGCGACGGTTTTTGCGTTTCTGAAGCAGACGGCAGTGCCTGAACTGGAAGCGGAGCTTCGGGCGCATTTTGGTGAGGACATCTGGATCGGGCGTTCGGCCGGATAGTGCTCGCGGTGCGGTGCTGCTTCTGGCATTTTCCTCATATTTATGGCAGTGCCCTACCAGGTTTATCGTTCAGCGGACGCGTTCTTTG
>JAGROY010000186.1:13804-14746 GCA_020439995.1 Verrucomicrobiia bacterium | reverse complement strand
CCACTGCGGGCATGGGAGCGAGTCCGGCCTTGCGCACCAGAGTCATGATCAGTTGATCGAGATCGTGAAAAGGAATCCAGCGCAGATACCGGTCTACGGTGCTTTTCGATGGCGGCTTGATGACGCCGAAGTTTTCGATATGACAAAACCACTGCACGAGGGGGACTTCGGCCAGTTGGTTACTCAGGCCACGGGCAGTGCAATTGCCTTCGATAAAACGGATGATGTTGCACCTCAAAGCCACCAGGCTGTGCTCGATAAAGCGGGCGCGCATGAAGTCATCGACAGTCAAATCAAGGCCATCGAGTTCCTTCGGATCGCACCCATGTTGTTGAGCCAGGACTTCTTTGCGCAGATTGTCACGGTTTTTCAGAGCGAGCTGGATAAAGATTTCGTCAAGCCTGGAGCGAGTCAGCAAGTCATCCATGGTCACGTAGAGTTGCTCTTTGATCCGGTAATCTTTGTGGCCAATGACGTGGGGCTGAGGAAGGCGGAAACGGAGCTGGAAAGCGAATGCTGGCATGGGAAATGGAGAAAATGGAATAAGCCAATGTCAAAGAATCAAATCAACCAGATCACCGATCTGGAGAAGCAGATCGAAGCGCTCAAAGTTGAACTGCTGGCGATCGGGCCGATGAGGCCTGGAACCCTAACAAAACAATACAAGGATCGATCCAGCCAGACTGGCGGCTACTACCAACTGAGCTACACGCACAAAATGAAGAGCCGGACTGAGTATGTGCGGGCCAAGAACGTGGACAGACTCAGCGCAGAACTCGACCAATACAAGCACTGGCGGAAGCTGATGGAGCGCTGGGTGGATCTGAGCATTGAACTCTCGTGGGAGAAAATCGCGGAGTTGAAAGCGAAGAAATTCGACTGACAGTTAAAAGGGCGAAAATGCAGAACCCCCAGCGGTTGCTAGTTGCCCGTAACATGCCC
>JAGROY010000186.1:0-13691 GCA_020439995.1 Verrucomicrobiia bacterium | reverse complement strand
CCGCCGCCGACTCTATTTTTACCGCACATCCCGCCTCTGGGACTGGCCCTATTTATGACCGCGAAGCGCCGTCATAGTTATCCCTTGTTGGACGGGAGCCGCCGGTGATTTGGGTGCTCTAGATTGAGCGAAGCGCCCTGTGGACACTCATGCTGGTCAGGGGGATGACCAGTTCATATTGAGTTAGCTTTCTGGGCCCGGTGGCGGTCGGTGGTGACTTTGCTGGGCGTGGGTGAGCGAGGTTTGCGATTCTGGCGCGCAGGCGGAAGGGTTTGGGATCGCGATGGGGGCTTTGGAGCGAGGACGGTGGCGAGATTGGCCCAGTTTTCACGATGTTGAGCTCGAATGCCTGATGCTGGGACGTGGACTTTGAAGGCGTGCTCGAAGATCTTTTCTTCAGGCAGCTCTCTGGTCTGATTTTGACGTTCTTTCCTGTCGGTGGGAACATGGTTTTGTTCACGTCTGGATCAGGGGCACGGTCAGGCTGCGCGTTGGTGCGTATGCTTGTGCCTTTGTGATGATAAGGTGGTCGGGTGCCCGGGGGCGGTGACTGGGATGTTCCTGGTAGTAACGCCGGGCGTAGGCGAGAAGAAGATCATCGGGCACTTCGTCACTGGTGGGCAGCAGGGCCCCGCCGCACTTGCGACATTTGGGATAACGCTGATCGACCACGAAGGCGGGTGTCCGGTAATCGATTCGTTTGAGCCACAGGCTGATCTTGTCGAAAGCAGGCACCATGCTACTTTCCGTTCACCCGGAACAGCAAGCAAACGAGACGTCTCCGGCTTTCAGAGGCCCGGGGGCGTCGGCGTTTTCGGCTGGTCTACTCGTAATCCCACTTCATAACCCAGGGATCTTCCATCTCCGTCTGGTGCCTTTTCAGCTTCGACTTGTAGTCGGCGAGCACCTCGGCGTATGCCGGATCGTTGGCAAGGTTTCTGGCTTCGTCGGGATCCTTGGAGATTTCAAATAGCTCGAATGGCTCACGATGGATGTACTGGCCAACGGTTTTGTTTCCGTATGGGGCTGCGAGACCTTTCTGAAACTGTGATTGCCAGCTGGATGCGATCCAGAGGTCGGAAGCAAAAGGGTAGGACAGGCCGGCGGCAATATTCCATATCAACTTGTACTTGCGGTCACGCACGACCCGCATCGGGTAATACATCTGGATCTCGTGGAAAGTGTGGGAAGCGAAGATGGTGTCCCAGTGTGTGGCGTCGGGTTTTCCCAGGATCGAGAGCCACGACTTGCCGTGGTAGGAACGGAAGGCCATGCCTCCATTGCGGTTCTCATTTTCCGCATGAGTGCCTTTCCACAGTGTTTTGGGGGCTATCCAGTTGCTCGGGCCATTGATCTTCACATCCAGGCCACCGGCAAAGTCCAGTAGCGATGGCGTGATGTCGATGTGGCTGATCATTGCGGTGGATCTTATTCCGCGACTGGCCTCGTAGGGATTGCGGACGATGAAGGGCACGCGCAGTCCCGGCTCATATACGGTGGTCTTGCCGCCGGAGAACGCCATGCCGTGGTCGGAGGTGAAAACGATCATGGTTTTGTCGTAAAGGTTGGCCTCCTTGAGAATACTGATCAATTGCCCCAGGCCTTGGTCGATGCGCGCGCATGACTGATAGTACTGCGCCAGTTCCTCGCGCGTCTCCGCATTGTCAGTGAGGAATGCAGGCACGGGGACTTTCGCTGGATCGAACAACGTCTCATCGACTCCGTCGTAGGTGCCGTCGTTTGGCTTATTGCCAAACAAATCCGGCTTCAAATCCAGCTTTGACGTTTTATCGATACCGCCTCCTCGATGGGGATCGGTAGTCGCGAAGTAGAGGAAAAACGGACGGGGATCAGGATCGCTGATGAATGCCTTCGCGCTATTGGCCATTTGCACCGCGTTTCTTGGGTTTCCCGCCAATTGTTTATCGAATTGATAGACTTCCTCTGGTGCGACGTGATACTTGCCGATGCGAGCTGTCCTGTATCCGGCATTTCCCAGCACGCGTGGCAGTGCCAGGCTGGCAACATCATGGAACGAAGCAAATTTGTGGTAGTGATGCTGGTGGCCGAACTGTCCGTTCTTGTGATTGTGCAGCCCCGAAAGGATCACGGAACGGCTGGCGCTACAGCTGGCAGTGGTGGCAAAAGCATTCAGAAAAAGGGTGCCATCTCCGGCAAGCGCGTCGGCATTTGGTGATACGGCCACGGGATCGCCATAGCAACCCAACGTTGGGCTTTCGTCATCAGTGACGAAGAAAATGACGTTCTTCTCTGCCGCAGCAGAGGGTAAAGTCGCTGCCGTTTGAGCAAGAGCAGTGAATGCGATGAGACTGAGGAGCTGCTGCTGGGGAAGGCGGAGAATCATACAAGGATTCTCCATTTTCCCGCTCCAGGAGCAAGCCAAACCTGTCTAGAGCTTCTCTAGTCGATGCTGGGAGTAAGAATCGGAAGGTCGAAATTGATTGGCAGATCGTCCACCACCTCCAGCTGATTCAAGCCGGGATACTTGCTGAGGGGTACCACATCCAGGTTCCGGAACGCGCCGAGTGGGCGGTTTTGCACTGAGGACACAATCTTCCGGTTCTCGACGATAAATTCTGCAAGTCTGACCGTTTTGAATGGATAGGAACCTCTGTCGACCGAGATCACTTCGTATTCGTCGATCGCCCAGGCGCGCTTGTAGGTCACTTCATTGATATCGGTAATCGTCGACTTTGCGATCAGCTTCATCCGGACAGAAATGGGATCATTGCTGAGTGCTTCGCCGGCCTTCGGGTTTGCCCGTTCTTGGGTCGAAGCAATGGGCGGTCCTGGGGCTTGGGATCTGGGGCTCTTGCGTTTTTCAGTTGGTTCGTCCACCACCAGCGCTTTGCGGCCAATGCCATCGCCATCCGTTGCAAAAGCGATGAAATCTTTGGCCACCAGTTCTGCCCAGGGTTTCGCATCTTCGGAGCCGTAATGGATTCCGTCGGTCTGGGGGAATGGGTCGGTGAATTTTGTCACTGCATAGCTGTTGAATACTCTGCCGTACTTCGAGACGGTGTTCTGAATAATCTCACCCATGCGTTTTTGCAGGTCTTCAGGGTAACGATCTGGATGAGCGCTGGGGGGGGTTATCCAGTAGCAGCGCCGACCGCCTTCGGTCACCCGTTCACACATTTTTTCGTACACGTAGGCTACCTCCTTTTCGTTCGCCTCCTCACTCCTGCGCTTTGACCGCAAGGACGCATACATATTGGTTCCTGTTTGAACCACGACGATGTCAGGGTCGTACGTTTTGATCAGTGACTCCACCTTTGGCACGCTCTTGATCATTGACGTGCGCTTTTCAGCATCTGGCGTGCGCATCCAGTGGCCGATGGTTGATGAAATGGGCTGATAATCGCTGAGCCAGTAGTATGGCGTGGCACCGCCAGTCACGAATGTGTACACCTCGAGTCCGGAATCCCGCATCGCCTGATCGAGGGTCGTTCCAAACGCACCCATGCTCATCGAGTCTCCCAGAAACAGAACTTTGCGCGGCTTCAGAGAGGTAGATTTCGGGCTGGCTGCCAGCTTGCGCCATTTCCCAGGTGCACCAGGTGCGTCGGATGCCCAAAGGAGCAGGAAGAACGTTCCTGCAAGTACGGAGAGAGTGCCTGTTAGGGTCGGAATTCGCATGGATGACAGAAACCGACAACAATAGGCTGAGTAGGAGTCCCGTTCAAGATTAAACTATCGTCGTTATCGTTTTTTAGAGACTTATTAGTCGCTAAAAATGTAAGGGTTCCTTAACTAACTCTTCCAGTGTTATCAAACGTGCGAGTAAATAAGTGGTGCCAATAGTCACTTTCGAGAGCAGCGTTTGCGATGTCATACGGAGCCGTGCTCGATCACGCCAGCAAGATCGAGGCGGGACATATGCGCCGGTACGAGGCGCTCCTTGAAGTCGAGAAAGGATTGTCGGCCTGCTGGCGTCCATGCGACTTCCGCTAGAGCGCAAAGCCGGGGGAAGGCCATGTAGTCAGCCCTTGCTTCGTCTACGAGGGTCTCGGACCACAGGCAGCCCTGGATGCCCAGAACGCGTTTCGCCAACTCTGGATCTGGAATCGGCTCCCATTCGTAGGCCTTGGCCAACGTTACTACGCCCGCCCAGCGTAGCCCGGGTTCGGATGGGTCGTCCCTCTGGGCCAGGTCGAAATACGTGTGCTGTGCCGGTGCCATGATCACGGAATAGCCTGCCCTGGCAGCTTCTATGCCTTTTTCTGGATCCTGCCAGGCGGTCACAATCGCCGACTGATCCACCTTTTCCCCGTGCGTAATCTCATTCCATCCGACCATGGTTTTACCCTGGTCAGCTACCAGAGTTCTTACGCGTTCCATAAAGTAACCCTGCAGCGCATCAATGTTTTCAAGGCCTTCTGCTTCGATACGGTGTGCGCACAGCGGACATTGCTCCCACGGTCCCTCTGGTCGCTCGTCACCCCCCATGTGGATGTAGGGAGAGGGGAACAGCGCTGCCACTTCTTTGATAACTTCCGCCAGAAACGCGAAGGTTTCGTCGCGTCCTGCGCAGAGCAAATTTTCACTGACATCCTGAACGCTCTTAAATGAGGAAATCTCACCTTCGCAAAGTAACTCGGGGTAGCATACGGTAACGGGTTTGCAGTGGCCGGGAACGTCGATTTCTGGGACGATCATCACATTTCTCGCGGCAGCGTACTCGATGATATCACTTATCTCGCGTTTTGAGTAATAACCTCCGTAACGTTCGTCGCCCGTGTCATAGCTGGGTGGCAGCGCCTCGTTCTTTCCGCGCCACGCTGTGCGCTCCGTGAGGTCAGGAAAGCAATCTAACTCAATTCGCCAGCCATCATCATCGGTAAGATGCCAGTGGAAGACGTTAAGCTTGTGTCGGGCCAGCAGATCGATGTAGCGCCGGACGAATTCTCGATTGAAAAAATGCCGCGAAACATCGAGGTGCATGCCGCGCCAGGTGAATCTTGGCGAGTCCTTGATGCGCAAGTGAGGCAAAGCACCTTCCTCATTGGGAAAGCAGAGCTGCCCTAGTGTTTGAATCCCGTAAAAAAGCCCGGCATCGGCTGATGCTCTGATCGTGATGCCGTCATCGGTCACGTCCAGATCATAACCTTCCCTGCCGAGTCCCGTTTCTTCGATTCTGGTCAAGAGGACGGTCGCGGGAGCGCTAGCGTCGGCGATCTGCCATTGCCGACCAGTGTCCTTTGACAGTTGTTTGCAGGCGAGCGCCGAGACGGGAAGGCCTCCGGTTATGGTAGGCGCGCAGGGGAGTTCGAAGCGGGAATTTCCGTCGAATTCGATGCTTCGGGGCAGGGGAATGATGGAGATCGCGGGAGTGGTCATGGGTGACCACTCTGCCTGACTCAGGGCTTCGCTGCAATCTCCAGAGCGGGCGCGGCGATCTTCTTTACGAAGTTTTCCACCAGCTGAAGGCCTGCCGATTGGCTCTTCTCAGGGTGAAACTGGGTGGCCGCAATATTGCCAAAGCGAATCGCCGAGGCGAAACGCGTCCCGTAGTCCGTCCAGGAGCCGACTACAGCGGAATCATCAGGCCGGGGATAATACGAGTGCACGAAGTAAAAGTGAGGTTCTTCAGGAAGACCATCCCAGAGCGGATCGGTGGAATTCACCGGTCGGGCGACATTCCACCCCATGTGCGGAATTTTCAGCGATCCGTCGTCGACAAAGCGAACCACCTTGCCCGCAAGAGCCGCCAGGCCGGGAGTGGCAGGGCATTCTTCACTGGATTCAAAGAGCACCTGATATCCCAGGCAGATCCCGAGAAATGGTCGGTTCGCCTGCACCCACGATCGAATTGGCGCTACCAGCTGCTGTTGTTCCAGGTGATGCACACAATCGCCAAAAGCTCCCACGCCAGGGAAAATGAGGGCATCGACAGACTCCAGTTCTTCCGGAGCTGCCACCAGTCTGTTTTCAATCCCGAGCAGCTTCAGCGCATTGCATACGCTGTGAAGGTTGCCTGCTCCGTAGTCGATGACGCCTGTGATCATGACTCCGAACGTGTCTCAGTAATCTGAAGCTGTCAATCGACACGGCGGTGACGGATCTTGTGTGAAACATCCCTATTGCCACCGCCAAAACTTCTGGATAGCCTGAAATGGTGATGAAAAACACTCTTCCGTCCCCTCTATCAAGACGCACGTTTCTGAAGTCTGCCGGATCGATGCTCATTCTCCCGAGTGGCATCGTGCGCGGACAGGAGCCAAAGCCGAGCGCGAAATTGAACGTCGCTGCCATTGGAATGGGTGGCCAGATTCAGGGACATGTCAGCAACTTGCTCCAACTTGGGCACAATGTCGTGGCGCTGTGTGATGTCGATTCCAGGCAGATCGCCAGCTCCCATCAGCGGCACGGCGATGGCCTGGCAAAGGCAAAATCTTACAATGATTACCGTATCTTGCTGGAGAAGGAGAAGTCGCTTGATGCCGTGGTCATCGCGACGCCCGATCACTGGCACGCTCCCATTTGCCGGGCGGCAATGGCTGCGGGCAAGCACATCTATTGTGAAAAACCGCTGACGCATACGGTCGCCGAAGCGCGAGAGATCCGTGAGCTTTCGAAGGCCTCTAACGTTGTCACCCAAACCGGCAATCAGGGGAGTGCGTCGACCAATCTTCGTCGCAGTATGGAATTGATCGCGGCGGATTTCTTTGGGCCGATCCGCGAGATCCACGTCTGGCATCCAACGCACAGTTGGCCCAGTGGCGTCGATCGACCAAAGGCGGCAGACGCGATTCCCGATGGACTAGACTGGGATTTCTGGCTCGGTGGTGCTCCGGTGCGCCCTTATCGAAGCGAAATCTACCATCCGGCAAAGTGGCGCGGCTGGTATGATTTTGGCAATGGCTCGCTCGGCGATTTCTGCTGCCATGGATTCAACCTGCCGATGCGTGCCTTGAACCTCGACTACCCAGACAGAATCGATATTAGTGGCGAAGGCCTCGGCAAGGAGAGCTTCGCCGCATCATGCACCGTGCGATACCACTTTCCGCAACGGGGCGATCGCGCTCCGGTGAAGATGATCTTTTACACGGGGGGCGATTTGCCTTCCGAAGAATTGACTGCCGACCTGAGGGCAACCTTTGGCAGCCTGCCCAGAACCGGTTGCTTAATCGTCGGGGACAAAGGGCAGCTCCAGAGTGGTCTGTGGAATTCCGACTGCTATGTGAAACTCAACGACGACAAGAGATTCACGGGTGCCGACAACCACCCTGAGGCGAAAAAAATCCCAATGACGATCCCGCGTGTCAAGGGGCACCTCAACGAATGGGTAGATGCCTGCCTTGGCGGGCCCAGAGTGTTCGCTGATTTTGATCACGGTGGTCATCTCACCGAGATCGGCCTGGCAGGTATAGTCGCCCTGCGACTGCAGAAGAGCATCGACTGGGACGGCCCCAGCATGAAAGTCCCCGGCATGCCCGAAGCTGATCAATACATCCGCAGGGATGGGCGGACTGACTACCTTTAGGTCAGTGATTCGGCGATTCTCTTGAGCATCTTCCCCATTCGTGTCGGAAATGAGTGAAAGCATTCGCTTGCTGTTTGGATGAACGGGTGTCTGGTAGTGGCTACACTGTCACATTGGGATCGGTTCATTCACCAATCCTCTGGTAAGGTGGCGACTTACTGATAAGAGTTGTTCATTCAGCTGTAGCGCCGACGGGACTCAGTTCATTTTTCGCAAGCGATTCGTCGAATCAAACCGCTCTCTTTCCGCATGTAATGTGAGGGTTCGGCTAGTGCAGGGGTTGCTTCGATTCAAATCATTAATCGAAGATCGTAATGTCTCCAAAGGCCAGTTTCTCAATCGTTGTATTTCTTGTTGGTTTAAGTTCGTCGTGCGGCTCCTTGCAGAAAGGAGCGGATCCGAATCCAGGGGTTGCCAACATTAAAGTAGGCTTTCGTAATGACTCTAAGCTGGTCGAACGCTGGTCAGTGGAGGATGCGAACACGAATGCAATTGTCTTTCAAAATGAGGAGTTTAAGCCTGGTGAGATCAAGACTGCATCTATCTCTACTGGGCCTTCGAAGCGGTTTGGAGAAGTGCGCTATAAGGACTCAAAAGCAATTTCATGGACTCGGGACAGCCTGATTGAAACAGACCGGGTCGTGGGACTGCGTGGTTCTGATTCTGAGGATGCTGCAGGAAGCGCGGACTAGCTCGACCTCTCCGCCAACCAGGGTGGGTGTTATTTGTGAATGTGAGACCGTGCACCCCGCCGGTCAGTGAAGCTCTGGTTGCGAAGCCGAAAGGCCGCCGGGACCGTCGGGATCCCATTGGCGAGTCATCCACTGGGGCGTTGGGGCATTGCCCAAACGTCCCGCTAGGCGGGCCAGAACATGTCGCGTCTGGGCGTCGCGATAGGTCAGATGTTCAGTCTCCCTGAACGGCATCCGCTGCGCGACCAGCGGCAGTGATCCATTCCTGAGAAAGTGTCGGAACCAATTTCCACCTTTTGCACACAGAAGGCGGTGGCCAGCCACATCCCACACTCCAGGGCGCTTACCGAGAGAGGGACATCTTGAGCTGGGTGGCTCAGGATTCTTCGATTCGAACCTGAGTAGCTGCGGGCCCTTTTGGCCCCATCGCGATCTCGAAGGTGACTTTGGTGCCTTCGCTGATCTCTCCGGCAACATTGTTCACGTGAACGAAAATGCTCTCCTGAGTGTCGGCATCCTTGATGAATCCGTATCCTTTGGAGTCGTTGAAAAAGGTGACGACTCCCTTTCTATCGGTATTACCGCCCCGGGAATCATCCCGCTTTGGCGTGCCAATCTCCATCGAATCCAGGTCGATTTCCTTCTTTTTCTGATTCGGATCGGGAGGGGTGGTAGTGAGATTTCCGTTTTCGTCGACGTAAGCGATCGTAGTTTGCGCGTTGCCCGGATCAGCGTTCTCCCTCCTGGCCTGCATCTTGGCCTCTTTGTCTTTCCGCTTTTTCTCCTTTTTGTTCCTTACTTCTTTCTTGCTGAATGTTTCTTGTGATCTTCCCATGAATTCTGTTGTGATTTGAATGGATTGGACTTTTTGGCATTTGCAGCCTTTCTGTTTAATGACCTTAGGCTCGGTTCTGGCTTTTGGAAATGGGTTTCGGGAATTCTTCTTCAAGGCCGTTTGCTCTGGGCCTTCAGTCTCGTAGATTGGCCGTGGCCAGATGCGCAGGGGACAAACATTTTTTGAGAAAACCGTCCTCGGCGGTGTCACTTGTTTGTCGTGTTCTTGATGTACTTCGATTCATCGTCGACAGCCGCCGCGCCACACGCACCTGGGCTTCCCGGTTGCGGCGGTGCACTGGTGAAATACGAGGGCAAGGATTCCGGCGCTGGAGGGACGCTCATTTACTTTTCCTGCGAGGATTACGCTGTCGAGGCAGCCTGCGTGGTTGAGAGCGGCGGGTCGATTCAGAGGGAAAAGATGTCGATCGGCGAATATGGATTCATCGTCCTCGCGTATGATACAGAGGGGAACATGATCGGCCTTCATTCGATGCAATAATTCCATCCGGGCGTGATGCTCTACGGTCTCTGGATCAGGCTTTTCAACGAAGGCTACAAGGCATCCTCTGGAGATCGACTGGTTCGCGAGGACTTGTGCTACGAGGCCATTGGGCTGATGCAGTTGGTAGTCGATCATCCCGTCACACGGACGCCGCGATCGTTCGCTTTACTGGTACTGATGTGCCCGAATGCTGCCCGCCTGTCGGCCCGAACAGATGATGCAGGAAATCTCCTTAGCCTGCATCATCAGAACCGGAGCGCCTGGGAACCCCATTCGATTGCACGGGGCATTGAGAACCTCAGGCTGGCTGCGAGCGGCAATGAACTCAGTGTGTATCATACCGCGCCTTCGCTGTCGCCAGAGTCCACGGGCCTGAAGCTGGCTTGGAAGCGCTGGACTCCATCTCGCACCGCAGCGTCCTCGAGAACCGCCATCTCTACCATGCCATGCGGGGAACTCTGGCTGCGGAGCTGGGTCGTCTCACTGACGCTCTCAGCCATTTTCGCAAGGCCGAGGATCTGGCATTGCTTCCCGTTGAGCGAGATTTTATAAGGAAGCGTATTGAAGAATGCCGCGCTGCGGAATGAAGTACCTCCGAGTGGAGAACTCTCAGTGCGTCATGGCGTAGAAGATGATATTAATGCCCATCGGGTAGGCTTTGGGTTCGGAGAAATTTTTGAAGTACCACGGATCTTCGCCTTCGCGCTCCCAACCGTCGCCGAGGTCGGTGTTGTGACAGATGATCGCCATCATGCGTCCGTCATCATCAAAGAGTGCCCGGTAGTGAACTTCTTCGGCACCGGGTTTGCCTGGTTCGTAAGTGATCCCATACCGCTGAGCTACGCTGATGCTCGGGAGTTGGGGTTTCTCCGTGAGATCGAAGACGCAGTGGAAAATCTCATGATCGAGCGTCAATTCCTCTGGTTCTTTCTCTGGGAATACTTTCTTCATCTCCAGATAAAAATTCTCCCACTCCCAGTCGCCCCAGAAGTCATCGACCAGCAGGAAGCCTCCGTTGAGCAGGTAAGAACGCAGGGATTCGCGTTCTGCTTCTTCAAGTGCCATCTCGCCCGGTTCGATGAGGTAAATCATCGGGTAGTTCGCCAGTTCTGGATCTGTGAGTGTCAGGATTTTGCCCTCAGGATCGACATCCAGTGAGGTCAGTTGCTCGAGTCTATACGAGAAATTGAGATCGCTGTCCGGGTAGTCCGTCCTCCATTTTCCACCGCGCCAACCCCAGTCGTTGTGACTTTGATATTGAATCCGAACGAACGTGAAAACGTCGTCGGGTAGGGCCTGCTTCCTTCCCCAGTCAGGGATGCCAGTTCTGCTAGCGGCGCGATCATCGCGACCTCCCCGCCTTCGACCTCGATTCCCGTCCCGCTCTCGATACTCCTGCGCCAGTGAGACCCCAATCGATATGAGCACAACCGTGAGCAGGGTGGTCGTGAGGCGAGGTGATGCAGTCATTTGGGTGCTAGCTCAAGAGGAAGGTTGGTCGGCCATTTCCAGTAGCAGTTTGTGTGCCTCGCGGAAGCGGGGGGAGCCGATGAGGGAATCGAGCACGTGTCGTTTTGCGGTGATCGCGTCCGATTCCCGCAGCAGGATAGCCAGACGATAGTGAATTTGCGAGGGGTTGTCGGCTCCCATCGCGAGGATGCGTTGGTAGTTCTCGATCGCTTCGTCGGGACGCCCAAGTTTCTCAAGGCTGGTTGCTCGCGAGAGTTGTGCCCGCTTGATGTAAGGGTTCACGGCGAGAACACGGTCCGACCAGTAGAGGACTTCCTCCCAGTTTTCCGCAGCGGCTTCCATGGATAGTAGGCGGTATACTGCTTGCGATGCGTCGCTGGTACGTTTCATCACATTGGAGAGGGCTTCGCGTTCCTTGTCCTGCTCACCAAGCAGGCGATGAGCCCGGGCAAGGTGCCAGTACGGGGAGTCGGCTTCCGAGTTGTCGGGGTAGTCTGCAATGATGGCCTGTAGCAGCACCTTGGCTTCTTCTGCTTCCTCAGCGTCTAGCAGATTCTTCGCAAGCAGCATGCGGGCGTAGTATTTTTTGGGATTCTCTTCGACGTATTTCTTGAGATCTTCCGTCGAGCTGTCGGCCACTTCCGGTTGCAGCAATCCCCAGTCGAGGTCCGGGCCGACGCCTTTTGCCAGTTCCTTGGCGTGCTTGAAAAAGGCGACTTCGAGTTCCCCCAGGGGCTCGCCATTGTCCGCCATGGCTTTGGGGAAGGGGACACCTTCGCCCAGATCGGCGAGAACTTTCTGGATGAATTCGTAGCCGTGTTTATCGACGAGGTAGTCGATCAACATTGAGGACTGGAAGTAAGCGAACATGATCTGCCATTCGGATTCCGGTCTGGTGAAGCCTCGGTTCAGATCGGGCAGCTTCATGAGCGCGGTGTCAGAGTCGTCGTCACCAGCGCCGGGCGGGCGCATATTGGCCGGGAATTCTCCCAGAATCGCCTTGCGGTAATCACTGGTGAGGCGGCGTTTGTAGGCAGGGTTCAAGTGTCCCTCTTCATGCACGGAAATTCCCTCCGTGAACCAGCGCGGCACCCGCATCTTCGAAACATCGAGCGTTACCGTATGCGCATATTCATGCCAGAGGGTTACTTCCCAGTTGCTGAGTTTCGATCCCAGGCTGCCGGGGCTGTTCATCGTGATCACGTAGCCAAAGCAGACGCCAAGGAAGCCGTCGCCTCCCTGCACGCCGAAGGTTCGAATGGCAAAATCCGCCTGGTTCGGGAAGCACTCAATCAGAACATTCTTGCGCGGCTTGAAGCCATACTTGTCGTGCATTTCTTTCGACGCGCGTTCGAGAAGATCGAGGATGCTGTCACCGAAGAGATCGGCCTCCTTTGGATCCATGCGCAGGACAAAATTGCCACGGCGCAGGATGACGAACTTTTTCATTTCGTCGTAAAGAGTCAGCAGATTGTACACTGGCACATTGTAAGGGTCTACTTCCGCGAGTCGTTCCAGGCGCTCCCACGCCTCCTCTTCATCGCCTGTGCGTAGGAGGCTCTGAGCGAGTTCGAGATCGGCGGGCAGGTAATCCTTGTCCATCTCCAGGGCGCTGCGCAGGAAGGTGACCGCTTCCTCGGAGCGAAGTTTCTGCGCCAGGAGCGAGCCGATGACAAAGTCGACCTCGGGATTGTTTCTCCAGTCTGCCAGTGCCTGCTCGCGGAATTCTTCTCCCTTGGTCTTGTCGCCTTCGACAAATTCAAGTCCTGCGCGCATTGCCCACAGTTTCACATCGCGCGGGTTGACGTCTTCGATTCGTCCGAGCAGCTCTTCGGCTTTCTCGCGGTTGTCTTCCACCAGCAGGTGTTCGACCATGAGAAACAAAGTGGGCACGTGATTGGGATTCAGTGCTAGAATTTCATCGATGATCTTGAGGGCCTCGCCGCGATCGCTCTGGAAGAAGGCTTTGGCGAGCGCATACTTGAGCTCAATGTTGTTGGGATCGACTTTTAGTCCTTCGTAGAATCGTCGGGATGCCAGGCGAGCGTCATATTTATCCAGCGCCAGTCGCCCCGCGTAAAGGTAGCCTTCCGGATTGTCCGGAAACTTCTTGATGACTTTGGTGAAGTAGGTGTCCAGCACGTCCTTTGGCTCCATCCCCCTTAGAAACTTTACCTGGCCTACCGCGAGGATGTCACCGGGTTCCTCCGGCACATAGTCGAGGTTTGCCAGTCTGAAGAGAAGCTGGTCCGCATACTGTTTGTTCCCAAGTCGCATGTGGATCTCCCACTGGTAGTAGGCTCCGCGCATGGTGGCACTGATCCTGTTCGAAAACTGAAGCGCCTGGATTGCGTCTTCGTACTTTCCACGGGCGACGAGTGACTTCACCAGCAGCTCCTCGGCCTCGGTGAAGAAAAGTTGCAGTTCTTCGTTGGCTTCGAGTTCCTCGACGACTTGATCATATTTCCCGGAATTGAAAAGCTTCCGGATCGCATCGAGGGGCCCTTCCTCCTCTTTGGGTTCCTCCGCTTTTTCCGGTTGCGGGTCTCCGCCAGTCTCGCCGCGCAGGATTTCCTGCAGCCGGGCTCGCTCAGCAGCAAACGGGTCTGCCGGATCGGGTTCATCCTGAGCGAAAATCTGGACTTGGGAAGTCAGCAGCGTAGCAGCCAACAACGCGGGCAGG
>JAGROY010000185.1 GCA_020439995.1 Verrucomicrobiia bacterium | reverse complement strand
GCTCGACCTACGGGATGTTCGAAGGATGCACAAACCTAACCAGCGTTTCGCTTTCTTCGACAGTCGGGCGAGTCGACGGCCGCACTTTCCGCGGATGCCCAGCTTTGGAATCCATCCTCGTCCATCCATCCAATCCGATACTTTCAAGCGTCGATGGCGTCGTTTACACCTCAAACTTGAAGACGCTCGTGAAGTGGCCCAACGGCAAGCCAGGCTCGCTTCAATTGCCAGATACGGTCACGAAAATCGAGGGCGCGGCATTTTACCAATGTGCCAAGCTGACCAGCGTGACCATTCCCGAGGGAGTCTTGACCATAGAAGACTATTTCGGGACGCCGAGTTATTGTTGCGAAGACTTAGCGTGCGGATACCTGGGCACATTCGAAGGATGTGCCAGTCTGACCAGCGTCACGATTCCCTCAACGGTACATCAGATCGATCCGAATTCCTTTAGGAGCTGTATAGCCTTGGAATCGATTTCCGTTGCGCCCTCCAATCCTGATTTCACGAGTGCTGATGGTGCCCTCTTTAATGAGGCAATGACAGTCCTCTTGGTGTACCCGAGTGAAAAGGAAGGTTCCTACACCGTCCCGAATTCAGTCGAGGTCATTTCGGACGGGGCCTTCCTCAACTGCTCAAAGCTGACCCAGATCTCCTTGCCCAACGGCCTCTCAAGCATCGGAGACGAAGCCTTCTCGCATTGTGTCAGTCTTACCTCCGTGGCCATTCCCGATTCCGTTGCCTCCCTGGGAAAACGAGTATTCTCTGGTTGCTCCGGGCTTGACACAGTGGAGCTGGGCAACGGGATTACTTCCATCGAAGAGGGAAGCTTCCGCGGTTGCACCAGCCTGACCAGTCTTGCGATTCCAGAAGGCATTGTCTCCATTAGCCGCTTCGATGAACTATCGGTACCCGACTACGACGACGGAGCTTTCAAGGACTGCACAGGCCTGGTCACTATCACCCTCCCGGAAAGCGTCGCCTTCATCGGCAGGGGAACGTTCAAAGGGTGCACCAGCTTGAAGAGCTTCATCGTTCCTGCCGGGGTTCCCTACCTCCTCGATGGAACCTTCCATGGCTGCACTGGTCTCAAAAGCACTCTCTTCCTCGGTGACTTTACGAAAATCTATTCTCCACAGCAAGTGTTTGTGGATGTTGCCGATGAATTCACCGTCTATTACCTCGCTGGTAGAAGCGGTTTTGCTTCAGAAGAATGGGCCCCCTATTCGACGGTGATGCTCGATTCGCCTCCGTCTGCTCTAAGATTGTGGTCGCTTGAAAACGGTTTCTCGCTCGATGCTGACTTGAACCAGGACGTCAATGGTGACGGCATATCCCTAATCATGGCCTATGCCTTGAACCTCGATCCCGGAGGGGCTATCGCAGAACACTTGCCGTCGGCGAGTCTCACCTCGGACGGCTTGGTTATGACGTTTTACGCTTCAAGCCCCGACATTGAATATGCCGTCCAGGCCAGTCGCGATTTGCAGAATTGGAGCAGCGTTGGAGTGAACTTGTCCGAAATTGGGCCAGATGGACGACGCACTGCCATTGTAACGAGAGACTCTCAGGAAGGCTACTTGCGACTCGAGGTGAAGGAGCGGCAATGATTAGCGATAACTGGCACAAAAACGGCCAATCGTACTGTCCACGTTCCGCGTAGCTCGTATGCTCAGCATCAGGCCCACGTTTCAGAGGAAATCGGATGCTTGGACCATCCAGTGCGATGTTCCGTGAGAGTGATATTGCTCTGCGCCACTTGAGCCTTTCTTGCCGTAATGGGTGTGTAGGCCCTTTAATCGCCGTCAGCTTAGGCATTTGAGGAGTGCCCGTGCCGTCGTTCAGGATTTGTGCCAGAATCCATCCGATTTTCGCATCGGCGATCAATCAAATAAAGTGGTAGATCATCGCAGATCTGGTAGCTCCTAACATAAACACCGTTGTTCCTCTATCATCCAGACCACACGATGAAATAATCAAATGTGTTGTCAATCTGAGACCCGCAGTCACCCTTCGACGCTTCGTCCCGCACCCGATTTCTACTCCAGACTTACAACCAGTGAATCGTAGCCGTTCGTTCGGGTGTAACCGGCTTCCTTTTCGACGTGAGGCTCGGCCACGGTCACAGTAACCCGGGCCACTTGATCGACGAGCGCCTGAAGCAGCGTGCGAACGATCAAACGTGCGTGCGGTGCCCCCAGACACAGGTGAGGGCCGAAGCCGAAGGAGATGTGCGGGTTGGGTTTTCGATTGAGGCGGATTTCTTCAGGGGCTTCGAAAACGGTTTCGTCGAAGTTCGCGGATGCCCATCCAAGAGAGACGCGGCCATTTGCCGGCACCGGAATGCCATGGACATCGGTTGCGACCGGACAGACCCGTCCAATCTGGGTCAGCGGCATGAAGACGCGAAAGAACTCTTCGCTCGCAAGGACGATCCGCTTAGGATTTTCCCGCAGGTAATCGAGGGCCTCTGGATGCTCGCTAAAGTAGGCAATGATTGATGAAATACTGTGAATGATCGTGTCGCGCCCGCCCGCAAATGCGAGATTTGCGAAGCCCATCATTTCCTCCCGCGTCAGGTTTCGCCCACGATATTGTGCCTGTGTCAGGGCACTGAAAAAGTCGGCACCGGGATTTGCTTCTGCCAGATCGAACTGCTGGGCGAGGTAGTCTTCCAGCCGGTTGCCACAGTCACTCGGATCATCCTTCGATTTAAAAACGTGGATACCCCAGTCAATCCAGGTGTCGGCCTCGGACTCGGGAACATTCAACAGATAGGTGAGCGCGTGCGACTGAATAGGCAGAGCAAAGCCGTTGACGATTTCAATCGATTCGCACGTGAGAGCATCGCGCAGCCTGCCTGTGATGAGAGCCTCGACCTGGCTCACAACTTCAGGTGACTTTGAGCGCTGGAAGAAGGGCTCCACAATCGACCGGTATTCTGTGTGCTCTGGAGGATTGGTCTCGATGGGCAACTGGCGCATCGTGCGGAATTCCTCTTCCGATGGAATAGGCACGCGGAACGGAGCGTCCGAGCTGTAGGTTTCCCAGTCACGCGCGGCCGCACGCACATCCGCGTGGCGCAGAATCATTGGCAGTGCCTCCCCCTGAAACGGGCAGCGAGCAACGCCCCTGGTGTTACGCGCTTCTTTAAATGGATCGTGCGGATTGGAGCTAGTGGAACCAGTGGTCATACGGATTCGTGATAGAACACAGCCCTCCTTACCACGTCAATGTCGAAGCAGAAACTCCTTCGAATTGATCAGGCTCCAGACGACGTCTTCCAGGGCACCGCGCCGGTCTTCCTGAGCCAAAACGTATTCCGTCAGGGCGGCCCGTTCCTCACTGCCGGGCGCACGCGACAACGCACGCCAGAAGAAGTCGTCAACGATTTGATCTACTGGCATCCCCTCATTGAGCCGACGACCGATCATGTTGTCCCTCTCCCTCAGGACACGGTGAACAGGACGGCCACTGGTGAGTTCAAGAATCTGCGCCAGCGATGTCGAGTTGGTACGTTCAAGATCAGAACTCAGCAGGCGCTCCGGTTTGCCGAACACTTTGAGGAACTGCTCGCAGGTCCCGGGTTTGAGTTCGCGCGCCGCTACTGCGGCAACTCCTGCCACTTGCACCGCCCGCTTGCCCTTTTCCTCGTCCTTGAGTTCCAGGGGAACACCAGTCACTTCATAAATCCCGTCGAGAAGTTGCTCAGCCGTGAGGCGGGCGATCGTAGCATGAGAAAAATTGGTGCTGTCGCTCACGTTCGAGTCATTGGGCATCGACGAAAGCCCGTACACCTGCGAGGTCATGATGGTGCGAATCGTGGCCTTGAGGTCGTAGCCATTGCTGACAAAATCCGACACCAGCGCGTCGAGCAATGCTGGATTGACGGGCGGGTTGGTGGAGCGAAGGTCGTCTACGGGATCGATGATCCCCTGCCCCATCAAGTGATACCAGATACGGTTCACCTGTGTGCGAGCAAACAACCTGTTGTCCGGAGACGTCATCCACCGCGCCAGTTGCTGTAGCTGATCACGCTCCGGTTCGGGCGTCCGCAGGGATTGGAAGAACGCCAGGTTGGCAGAGAAAGTGTCCAGCGCGCCGGATGTCGGAGCATATCTCTCAGCGAGCGGTGTCTTCTTCGGCTGCAGCCCCAGAAATGTTGGCTCCGGAAACTGGTTGGTGTTCGGATGCTTCTGCTCCCGCCTGGCAGACAGGAAGACGATCTGTTCACCGTTGAACTGGTGCTTATCGAGGCCGTCCTTGCGAGTGTTCGATACGATCGTGTAGTCGATACAATCGAATGCTGCGGCAAGTTCATAATACTGATCCTGCGTCCATTTCTCGTATGGATGATTGTGACAACGGGCACACTGGAGCCGCGTCCCGAGGAACACCTGCGCGGCGGCTTCCGCACGTGCCGTGGGATTGCGCAGAGCGCGGAAGTAGTTCGCAGGAGGATTGTGGTAAGTGCTGCCGGTCGCCGTCAAAAGCTGCCGGGCGAATTCATCCATTGGTGTCCCTTTGGCAAGGCTGTCGCGAATCCATCCGTGAAAGGCCTCCACGCCACGGCTATCCAGCACCTTCTCTTCGATGCGCAGGATGTCCGCCCACTTGAGCGCCCAGTAGTCCGCAAACTCCGGCTGCTCTAGCAAATGGTCAATGAGCCTTGCCCGCTTCTGCGGATCCGAATCCTGCACAAATGCGAACGCCTCGCTGGAGCTGGGCAGGCGTCCGGTAACATCCAGCCAGGCACGGCGAACAAACTCCGGATCGGAACAACGCTCTGATGGATTCATTCGCAGTGTGCGAAGCTTCGCGAAAACATGCTCGTCGACCAAGTTGTTCGGCTCAGGTGCAGCCCACTGCCAGTCCGGCCGGGACTCTACAAAGGCGAGCCGCACTGGCTGCTGAAGATGCAGGAAGCGCACGGCAATCGTCACTTCGCCGAAGGCAGCGCGTTCGACCAGACCGTCCTCTGTAACCGACGCGTGAAGGCTGAATGGCTCGTAGACTGCCCAGCGTGAGACGTCGCGCTGCTGGCCATCGCTGAACGTTGCCGTGACCTGAAGCTTCACTTGCGAGTCCGGTGCTACGAGAACCTGCTGTGGCGGAGTGACGTCGAGCGCTATCAGCTTTGGAGCGTTGTCAGGCTCTGGTGGTGCCCCCTGAGCGATCCATTTCCGCAGCACCTCGTACTCAGGACTGCCAACTTCGAAGCGCTTTCCGCCTTCGTGACCGACCTGCCGGGTCGGCTTGCGCAGGAGGTAACTTTCGTCCGGGGCATCGACTTGAACACGCCGGGCTGAGTCCCCGTTAATGATTTGCTCGTAGTCGAGCGACGGCGATTCCCCCCTGAGGGACAATTTGAATCCGCCCTTTCCGTTTCGGTTGCCGTGGCATGCACCCATGTTGCACCCGGCCTTCGACAACACCGGCATCACGTCCCGATCAAAGGAAATCACTGATGCATCGCCCGCGCCGTCAACAGCCGTAGCGTGCTGGGCGGCCAGAAGAATTGTCAGAATGCCAGACAACCAACTTAACCCACAGCTACGGCGGATGGAATTGCTGCCGGGAGTGCCTGGAAATGAAAAATCCAACATTTGCCCCGTAATCTGCCAGATATGCGCTGTTTCTACCATGCCCGGAGTCCCCTCGCACACCACTGCGGCAACAAATTGTTAACAAATCAGAAACTTATCACATTTGCGACAAGTATCGAGAACGAGAATGACATTTGATAAATAATCGATTTTCGGTTAACCTGTCGTCCGTGGTAAACAAAGAATCGATATGAGAAGTTCCAATTCCGTGAGCCGAGAGTATGACAGTTTCAATCCGTCTCATCAGGCGATTTATCGTCCATTGACAGTGGTTGGATGGAAACCCTACCGAATGACGTTGCTCCAGCGGTGCGGGAGATTCGGGAGAACAATTCTGGAGTCCGTCCTGATTTTCGCATTCCGGGGACTGCCGTTGGCAGTGATGAAAGGCCTGAAATCGGCAGCCAGCTGGACAGGCTCCCGCATTCAAAAGCCAGGAATGGCCACGGTGAACGCCGTCGCGGCGAAAGTGGAATCGGGCACGCGAGCTGGGACTACGACTCAGTCACTGCGACTGTAGTCAGGTTCGCCCCACCGAGATGGGTGGGCCAATCCGCACTGGAGGAGGCTTGACTATTGGTACTCCTACTTGCCCTTATTCGCGGCCCAGACAATCCCCCGCGTCAGCAACTGGATAAAGGCGCTATCGCGAAAGGTGCCATCGGAGTGACCATAGGTCGTGCCGAACACCCGTGTCCCGTGATAGTCATTCGTCCATACAACTGGATAGGCCATCTTGTCCTGTTCGCTGACAGACGTCGCCAGAGCGGTCGCCTTTGGCCATAGCTTCTCGATGATGTAGAGTTCATCCTTCGGCGAAATCCAGTCTCTTGGAAAGCCTTTCATCGCCTCGTGATCTTCGGCGACGACTTTGACCGGATAATTGCTTTGATGATCGTGCCGACGGCTGGTCACTCCGAGGAACTCGCGCCAGTCGTCGAACTTTGCCGCGCGATAGGTGTGCATGGCACAGTGGACAACGACAGCAGGCACGCCTCCTTTGTGTCCGGCCGTGATACTCTTCACGTAGGCCTCATCATCCGTGTCGGCAAAGCATTCGTTGTGGACGACGACGTCATATTTCTTTGCCCACTCAGGATCTTTATAGAGATCGATCTGCGCTTTCGTCCCATTGCCACCTTCGTTGACCACTGTCCATTCGATGTCCGCCATGCTCTCCGATCCGGTGGTCAGCGCCAGTGATTGAAAGATAGTTGTGGCAACACCCACCGGTGATAAGCAGCGCCTTGATCGGCTCGCCCGAATAGATTTTCGACTGCCTTTCGGCCGGAGCCTCTTTGCCATTGTTATCTGCATCCTGAGCGAGACTGCCTAAGGCCGAAACGATTACGAAAAGACTGGCGATGGTGGGGATCTTCATTTGAGAGCACGGTAGGCAATCCGGAAGACATGGTCAATCACGCGCGTCTGGTAAACGCGAATTTTGCTGTAACGAATCCTGGACCGTGAGTGGATCCATCAATCCATCAGATCCTGCCAATAGGCGATCTTGTCCTTCACGCCATCCACGGTGGTTGCAGTCGAACTGGCCAACCCGCCCATCGCACCAGCAGCTCGGGAGTTGCTGACTAAGGAGACCACGATGGTATTCTCGTTGAAATTGAGCCTCCCATCAATGACACCATCATTGATCCAGATTCCGAGGTACGAAGATCCGCCCTGAGGAAGACTTCCATTGTGCCAGATCAGCTCCTGGTTTGGATTGAACTGCCAGCCGTGCATGGGCGGCTGTGTGGGATTCAGGCCAATGGTGGTCGCGCCGGGGAATGGGCGCGTGAACATGGCATCACGCAGGCTGGCGGGCAACAGGTCGGGATGGTTAGGCATGCCATCGAACCCGAAGGCAAACCGCAGAAGATCGCGAGCGGTACCCACCCAGCCGCCTGCCGGGCCGTAGAGTTTGGTGTAGTCATAGTTGATGGGGCCGGGAATTCCTACGAACTTGCTTGGCGGATGGATCCGCCCTCCTTCATAAAATTCGTAGCGGTCTGTATCAATGTAAGTGTTGGCACTCTTGGGCACCCGTGCGGTATTCATTCCAAGAATTTTGAGTGGAATCTGCACGTTGTCATAGATGAATTGAGGGTAGGAGTCGCCGGTGGCCAGCTCGATGGCCCTCCCCACCAGGCCCATGCCAGAGTTGGAGTAAGAGTAGACAGCCCCCGGCAGAGGCTTTGTTTCAGTACCGCTGATTTTGATTCTCGATCGATTCTCCATGAACCAGCGAAGCCCGCTCTCAAGATCGGTGGCATTGTAATTGCCATCGTGGTAAGCCTCTGCGGCTGCCAGATCGTCACCGGTACTGGGCAAACTGGATGTATGGCTGACGAGATGTCGCAGAGTAATCGTTTCCAGTATGCTTTGATCCTTCTCAGTGTGCGTGCCTTTCTTTACTCCATCGGAAATCGCTTTGGTTAGGTTGTCATTTGCCAGTAGCCCGCCTTCCGCGAATACGGGATCATCCAGATCAGAGAGACTGATCAGGCCAAGGTCGACCATCTTGAAAAGTCCTACAGCAGTGAACAATTTCGAAGTGCTGCCGATACACATGCGGTGCCAGGGCTGCAGCTTCACTTTGTCCTCAACATCCGCAAAACCGAACGATTTATCGTAGATCATCCGCCCGCCAAGACCGATAGCCACGCTCATGCCAGGCAGATTCCTGCCCTCGATAAAATCAGACATTTGTTCATCGAGATCAGTAACATTGTCGAGGGCGACTACCGACTTCCCCACCTTCATGACACGTGAAGTGAACGGTTGGAAAAGCCAGTAGTCGTTGTCCCGGTAGTCGCTTTTGTTGGCATCCACCATCGGAATCGGCCGCACGCGGAAATTAGGAGCCGCCATGGTGTTGGAGCGCGCATTGACAGCCATTGATGCATCCCTCTGCACCCCCACCACATACTGGTTCGGCAGATCATAAGATTGCATCATATCGACGATGAAGACGCGGTTCGAGGATTCTTCGAGCACGATCGCATTACGACGATGAAAGTCCGCCGGAAACAGCGGAGAACCATTGCCTCCGAGAATCCAATCGGTGGCGAAGACGATCCAGACTTGTCTGTAAGGTGCCTTGCCCTCAACCCATCCGATCACTCGCTGATCAAGAACAGGGGCACCCTGCAATCCCTGATAGCCGGCGATAGTGTAGTCGGGCAGTTCCGGATTCGGTAGTGGGTTGGGTGCTCTGTAAAGCAGCGCACCACCGCTGTCGGTAATGTCATTCGGCGTATCCGTATGGAGTTTCCCTGCGACGCTGGTGTCAAAAGTAAGCAGCCCCGTACGGGTCACGCAGAATTCAGTGAAGCCTTTACCGTAGAAGTAAAATGGGAACGGCAGCTTCGCCCCGGCCGACCAGCGATTTTCATCGCCGTCCTCGAGGATCACCTTCGAACCTGCTTCGTCGAGATCATCCTGATTGTGATTCAGTGGGCCGGTTTGCTCCAACCATTTGATTTCGTTGACCAGCTTGATCGCCTTCCAGTTCGTCTTCAGACCGGTTGACACGTAGCGAATGTTTTCTCCGGTTTCCGGCTTGTTGAAGTCGAAGCCGGTTTGTAGATCCGGCGGTGCCAGTTTGAAAAACTTCTGTTTCTCCGGTGGCAAGGGATCACCTGGATCAGGCACGGGAACTTCCAGTGGCACATCGATGGCACCCAGTGGCGACCATCCGCCGTCCAGCGAATCCGAGGCCATCACGCCCCAGCCGGTCGGCCCGTCGATCTGAAGATTCCCAGCCCGGCGACGCACCTCTGCCTGCGCCAGCTTGACGTGCACAATGAATCGCCGCTCCGCAACATTGCCCGCAGCATCGGTGGCCCGGGCGATCACTGGTGTCGATCCGATCGGGAAGAAGCTGCCTGACTCAGGCAAATACGACAGCAGGACATGCTCGCGTGTGTCGTCGGTGACATTGACCGCATCGAAGTGCACATGCGCGCCATCACTGGAGGTAAATGTTGTGACGTCCTCCAGATCAGGAAGTTCCGGGGGAGTAGTGTCGCGTCCAGTTTGAGCGCGGGCACTGAAAGCTAGAATTGCCAATCCGAGAACGGTGGCGGCGGTGTGTTTTGCTGAAAACTTGGATGGCTTCTTCATGGTTAACTGCTGATTCCGAATCGGCAGGCCCGAGTTGGAGAAAATCTGAAAAAAACTTTAAGATTTCCGCGGATCACGCTGGCGCCGTCTCCTGCTCGCTGGCTAACATCAGCAATCTTCGGCACTTCACTCGCATACCTTCCATGGCCTTTCCTGTAACCCAGTGGACACTCCTGGCAAAAGCCACACTCAGTGGCGACTCGGATGGGCGTGCCGCCATGAATGCACTGTGCAGCACCTATTGGAAGCCAGTGAACGGCTACATTCGACATCGCGGATGGTCCGCGAACGAGGCGGAAGATCTCACGCAGGCATTCTTCGTTTACCTCATGGAGAATCGGCTGATGCAGCAGGCTGAACGCGAGCTGGGAACCTTTCGGGCATTTCTCAAAACGGTGCTGCGCCGGTTTTTATCCCACGAATGGGAGCGGCGCAGCGCTCAAAAACGCGGAGGCGGCACGGAGCACCTGTCCTTTGATGAGATCGATTTTTCTGGTGACACCGATGCCCACGACGATGCCGAGTTCGACCGGCAGTGGGCTATCGCCGCGATGCAGGCAGCCCTGCAGATCGTCCTGAGCGAGTGCGGCTCCAAGCGCGGAGCGGAAGCAGGGACGATGCTGGCCCCTTTCCTGGGAGGATCTGGAGAACTGGTGAGTTACGAAGCGGCCGCAGGCAGCCTTGGCCTCAGCCTTTCCGCTTTCAAAAGCGAAGTGCTGCACTGGCGTCGACGCTTGCGCGAATGCCTGCGGGCCGAGGTTCGACGCACAGTTTCGGCCCCGCACGAACTGGATGAGGAATTCGCCTATCTCCGCGAGCTACTGACCGGATGAGCCCCAACCATGCTACAGAATCATGTGCGGAATGCGGATTGACGATGCCTGATTTCTATAAGGGCGCAATCTGTGCTCGCTGCCTGTGGGGCGATGATATGTCGGACGCACTGCCGGATGAAGCGAAGGTGCGCACACTTGCAGGGCATCAGATCAAGGGTGAACTCGCACGTGGCGGAATGGGAATCGTGTACCACGCATTTGATACCGAGGCCGCACGTGACGTTGCATTGAAAATGCTGCTGCCACACATCGCGGACCGACCTGGAATGCGCGAGCGCTTCCGCCTGGAGGCGCGGGCCGCAGCGACTCTGGACCATCCCGGCATCCTTCCCGTCTACAGTATTGGCGACACCGAAGACCTCCCATGGTTCACCATGAAACTCGCCCGCGGCGGCACTCTCGCCGAACGGCACCCAGCCTTTTCCGGAGATTGGCAGGGCACCGCAAGGCTCATGGCACAACTCGCCGACGCCGCTCACTACGCGCATCTGCATGGCATCCTGCACCGCGACATCAAGCCCGGAA
>JAGROY010000184.1 GCA_020439995.1 Verrucomicrobiia bacterium | reverse complement strand
ACGCCGAGGCCATTGATCATGGTGGTGTGAGAATCCGTGCCAACCAGCGTGTCGGGGTAAAACACGTTGCCTTTGGAAAGGACACCCTTTGCGAGGAACTCAAGGTTCACCTGGTGCACGATGCCGATACCGGGAGGGACAACGGAAAATGTCTCGAACGCCTGCTGGCCCCACTTGAGGAACTCGTAGCGCTCACGGTTGCGGATGAACTCGATCTGCATGTTGCGATCAAGCGCGACCTGGCTGCCTGCGAAGTCCACCTGCACTGAGTGGTCGACGACGAGATCGACGGGCACCAGCGGCTCCACAACAGAAGGATCAGCACCCTGGGCGACAGCGGCATCGCGCATGGCAGCGACATCGACTAGCAGCGGCACGCCAGTGAAGTCCTGCAGGACGATGCGGGCGACCGTGAATGGAATTTCGTAGTCACCTGGATTCTTTGCGTTCCACCCGGCGAGGTTTTTGACGTCGTCCTCGGTGACCTTCTTACCGTCGCAGTTGCGCAGGAGAGACTCCAGCACGATGCGGATCGAGACCGGAAGGCGGGAGATTTTGCCCAGCCCCTGCTCCTCAAGTGCGGGGAGCGAGTAGTAGCTGGCGTCTGCGTGGAGAGGTGATTCGAAACTGCGAAGCGTGTCCATTATTTGTCGTAAATCGTCGTTTTTGTCTGTTTACACGAATAGAGCCCCTTTTTCTAGTGTTCCCAAACAAAAACAAGCACGGAAGGGGAGCAGATGCGAAAAATGACGGGAATTGGGGACTGCGACACCGCAAAACCTGAGGATCGCTCACAGTTCCTGCAGATTCTGGCGAAGTCCCATTGTACCATATCGTCCCAATGTGACCCAAAACCGTTTACCCTGACTTTCTGAAGTTTTCTTGTCCAAAATTCCGGAATGGCCGGAAGTAATAGGAAGATCTTTTGAATGCCCCCCGAGTCCCAAAACCGCCCAATGGATCCAAACCCTGCACAGGAGCAGTTTCTCTCGCTGTTCCTGCGTAGCGAACGGGAGATCTTTCGCTACGTCGTCGCCCTGGTTCCGAATCTCGCGGATGCTGACGACATTGTTCAGCAGACGGCGCTGGCGCTGTGGGAGAAGTTTGACGACTACGATCCTACGCGCCCGTTTACACCCTGGGCTTGCCGCTTTGCGCTCAACAAGGCGCGTCAATGGATCGAGCGACGTCAGCGGTGGCGGGCATTGTTAGAAAACGGCCTCGCGGAAGAATTGGCCGAGCGTCGCGCGGAACTGCAGCCGGGTTGGGAGACGAAACTGAGGCATCTGGAACGTTGTCTTTCCGTACTACCAGACCAGCAACGCGCGCTCGTGGAGGGCTACTACTTCCGTCGCGAGAGCGTGGAATCCCTGTCCAGGAACTCTCGAAAGACCGTCGCCGCGACCTACAAGACGCTTCAGCGCATCCGCCAGAACCTTCACATTTGTATTGAGAATTCTGCCGCTCCAGAGGGAGCTGGCTCGTAGTCATGGCGATCCGGTTTCCATCCTCTGAATTCGATGAGGCAGTCGCGGCGGTGTGCCATGGCACTGTTTCCGAGGACCAGGCGCGTTCGTTGAATGTGCTGCTTTGTCAGGACAGCGCTGCTCGGGATGCGTACCTGCTCGCACTGGAAATTCATTCGCGCCTGGCATCTCAACCCGACCTGTTTGCCGGAAAGGCGGGCACCGCTGGTGGCGAGAACGCACTCTTCACACCTCCCGACCGGCCACCTTGGAGACGCACGCTGGCCTGGGGCTTCGCCGCCGCCGCTGGTTTCGCCATTCTCGCTACGATCGCATGGTGGCCGCCACAGCCGGAGCCGAATCAGGTCGAAGTGAAACCGGGCGCGACCAGCACTGCGGTGGCAATGTTAGGCTCGACCTTAGGTGCAGAGTGGCAGAGCAATCGTGGTAACATTGTCAATGGTGCCCCTCTGGATCCAGGCATACTGCGATTGGAATCCGGCCTGGTGCAGATCGTCCTGTACAGTGGTACGCGCGTGGTGCTGCAGGGCCCGGCGGAATTGGAACTCGTTTCTGCCAACGAAGTGGTCTGTCGCAGCGGGCGCTTGACCGCAGAAGTGCCTCCCCAGGCGAAAGGCTTCTGTGTCCGCACGCCGCAAGCGAGCGTGATCGATCTGGGGACGTCGTTTGGCCTTGTCGTCGACGCTCGAAACACCGAAGTGCACGTCTTCAAAGGCAGCGTCGACCTCGAGTCGGCCGACCAGGCTGTCAGCTTCAAACAGGAACTTCCCGCTGGTGCAGGCGCCGTGGTCGAACATGCAGGAACACCACGGGCGATCGCCATTGACCGAGCGTCATTTGCGTCACTCTTCGAAATGGAGACCAAATCGGTGGCCGCCGAGGCTATGCGCTATGATCAATGGCGCGAGGCAAGCCTGAGACAGGAGCGCGACCAGTCACTGATGCTGCACCTGAACTTCGAGGAAAGCGATGGCAAGAGCGATTGGACACTTCCCAACGTGGGTCATCCAGGTGTGGATATTCAGGACGCAACGATTGTCGGCTGCCAGCGAACAAGTGGACGCTGGCCGGAGAAGGGCGCGCTCGAATTCCAGGGGGTAAGCGATCGCGTGCGGCTGAGTGTTCCCGGAGAATACGACGAACTCACCCTCGCAGCCTGGGTTCGCGTGCAGGGACTGGATCGTAAGATCAACTCGCTCTTCATGTCAGATGGTTTCGAACACGGAACCCTCCACTGGCTGATTCGGGACGACGGAGTGCTGGGGCTTACGGTCATCGGCCACCAGCCGCTCGATTACCAGATCCTCGCGACACATCCGGTCGTCACTCTCGATCAATTGGGTTCGTGGCTCCAGCTTGCCGTGGTTGTCGATGGCAAGGCCGGTCGTGTTGTGCACTACGTCAATGGCCGCCCCATCGGCAGAGAGTCACTCCGCATCCCTCCACCTTACCGGATCGGCACGGCTGAGCTGGGAAACTGGAATGCCGAGGGGTTTGGGAGTCCCAGTGAGGATCCATCTCTCGTCCGCAATTTCAGCGGTGTCTTTGACGAGTTCTTCCTTTTCAAGCGGGCGCTGGGCCCTGCTGAAATCCGAGCCCTCTACGCTGAAGGCAAACCACAATGTGATAGCGCTATCACGACAACTCCCGAATCCAACGACTGACACATTCCTATGAAACGAATACTCCCGTACGCAGCCATCACCCTCCTGTTAGCAACTATTCCCAGTTGGGCACAAACCGAACCCGTCGACGACTGGAAACCCGCAACGACCAACCAGCACGGCAAAGAATACCCGAAAGTGAATTCGGAAGGCCGAGTCAAGTTCCGCATCGTCGCGCCCGAGGCAACGAATGTCGGCTGCACCTTCCGCGAGAGCAGCGAGTTCACCAAAGGCGACGATGGCGCCTGGTATGGCTACACCCGGCCGTTGGATGTTGGCTTCCACTATTACATGCTGAAGATTAACGGCGCGGAAGTTCCGGATCCTAACAGCCTGTATTTCTTCGGTGCCAACCGCTGGGGCAGCGGTGTCGAGATCCCGGCACCCGATCAGGATTTCTATGCGATGAAAAAGGTGCCGCACGGACAGTTGCGCGAGGTGTTCTTCCATTCGCCAAGCACGGACTCCGAACGCCGCGCCTTTGTCTACACGCCACCGGGTTACGACCAGAACTCGGAAGAACGTTACCCCGTCCTGTATCTCCAGCATGGTTACGGCGAAAACGAATACGGCTGGGGCGTGCAAGGCTGCGCGAATGTGATCATGGACAACCTGATTGCGGAAGGAAAGGCCAAGCCATTCATCATCGTGATGACCTATGGCATGACGAACGACATCAAGTTCGGCGGCATGCGGGATTTCAAAATCGAGCCCTTCCAGGCCGTGCTCATCGACGAGCTTATCCCTTACATTGATACCCACTTCCGCACGCTCTCCGATCAACCGAATCGCGCCATGGCCGGCCTCTCGATGGGTGGCATGGAGACGAAAACGATCACCTTGAAGAACCTCGATACCTTCTCGCACATCGGCCTCTTCAGCGGCGGCAGCATCAGTCCCGACGATATCTCGGACATGGCTGCGTTCAAAGAGAAGAACAAACTCGTCTTCGTCAGCTACGGCAGCCGCGAACTCGGCGGCGACCGTCGTCGCGGTGGCGATCCCAAGGCAGCCACAGAAGCGCTCAAAGAAGCAGGCATCCACAGCGTGTTTTACGTCTCCCCGGACACCGCGCACGAATGGCAAAGCTGGCGTCGCAGCCTGCGCGAATTCGCACCGATTCTGTTCAAGCCACGTTCTGCCGACATCTCCGGCACCTGGAAGGCGGAGTTCGACACTCAGATTGGCGTGCAGAAATACACTTACTCACTGAAGCAGGACGGTGACAAACTCACTGGCAAAGCTACCTCGGAGATCGGCGACACGAAGAACGAGTCGGAATTGAAAGATGGCAAAGTCGACGGCGACACCGTCACTTTTGTTGAAGTGTTAGATTTTCGCGGCAATGAGCTTGAGATCCGCTACACAGGAAAGATCACTGGTAAGACGATCCAGTTCACCCGTGAGGTAGGTGATGTCGCTAAGGAAGAACTCGTGGCAAAAATGGAGGAACCAAAGCCCCAGGTGAATCGCGGCGAACGTCCACGCCGTGGCGGATTTGGTGGCCCGATCGAACTCGGCCCTGACGACAAGCAGACTTACCCAGATCCAGATGATAGCATTGTGGCAAAGCGTGAGGACATCCCGCACGGCAAGCTGGAGATGATCGACTACGAGTCGAAGACAGTGGGCACCACGCGGAAACTCAATGTCTACACACCTCCCGGCTACACGACCGACAAGAAATATCCCGTGCTCTATCTGCTGCACGGCATCGGCGGCGACGAAACCGAATGGCAGCGCTTTGCGACGCCCGACGTGCTGCTCGACAACCTCATCGCCGACAGCAAGGCCGAGCCGATGATCATCGTCATGCCGAACGGCCGCGCCCAGAAGAACGACCGCGCAGAAGGCAACGTGATGGCTGCCGCGCCAGCGTTTGCCGTCTTTGAGCGTGATTTGTTAGACGACGTCATCCCGGCCATTGAGTCACGCTACAGCGTTGATACCAGCCGCGAAAAGCGCGCCGTCGCCGGGCTTTCCATGGGTGGCGGGCAGTCGCTGAATTTTGGCCTCGGACACCTCGACACCTTCGCCTGGGTAGGCGGCTTTTCTTCCGCGCCGAACACGAAGGCACCGGCGGAACTGGTGCCCGATCCCGAGGCGGCCAAGAAACAACTCAAACTGCTCTGGCTTTCCTGCGGCAACAAAGACGGTCTGATCCGCATCAGCCAAAATGTGCAGCGTTATCTCAAAGAGAAAGACGTTCCGCACATTTGGAACGTGGATGGCAACGCCCATGATCCTACCCACTGGAGGAACAATCTCTATCACTTCACTCAGAAGCTCTTTAAATAACGCTGGATATGAAGATGCTTCCTTCCCTTTGCCTGTGCCTGACCGGTGTGGGTGTGTTCGTCTCGCCCTTGGCGGCAGAGGAACCGGCCGCTTTGAAAGACGCCTTCAAGGATCACTTCCTCGTAGGCACTGCCGTGAATCGTTCCATCGTCACCGGCCAGGCCGGGTTCCGTCGCGAGGCCGATCTTGTCGCGGGTGACATCGCTTTGGTGAAAGCCCAGTTCAACCAGATCGTCGCCGAGAACGATATGAAGTGGATGATGCTCCATCCGCGCGCGGGTGCCGATGGCTACGACTTCACCGCTGCCGATGCGCTGGTCGCTTTCGGCGAGGCGAACCAAATGGAAATCGCCGGTCACACGCTCGTGTGGCACAGCCAGACTCCGAACTGGGTCTTTGAGGGGACGCATCTGCCGCCGGGCGTGGACAAAGCCCCCGAGCCAGAAGCCGCGGAACCGGCTCCTCCCGGGCGCGGTCGGTTCGGGCGTTTTCGTCCATTCAATTTGGACGGCCCGCGTGCCTCACGGGAGGAATTGCTGGAGCGCATGCGCGACCACATCCACGCCGTGGTGGGACGCTACAAGGGCAAAGTCAAAGTCTGGGACGTCGTCAATGAAGCGATCGCGGATAATGGCGATGAAGTCCTGCGCAAGTCGCCATGGTCGGTGATCATCGGCCCGGACTTCATCAACAAAGCCTTCGAATACGCCCACGAGGCTGACCCCGAAGCCGTGCTCCGCTACAACGACTACGGACTCGAAAATCCCAACAAACGCGCCAAGTTGCTCAAACTGATCAAATCGTTGAAAGAGCAGGGCGTGCCCGTCATGGCCATCGGCTCCCAGGCGCATCTCAATGTTTCGATGAACTTCGAAAAGATGGATCAGTGCCTGACCGAAATCGCCACGCTCGGCCTGCCCATTCACATCACCGAGCTTGACGTGAACAGTGCCGTGCGTGGCCAGCGTGGAACCGGTGCAGACATTGCGAACAACGCCGCCGCCACCGAAGGCGGACTTGTTGAGGAAGCCAATCGCAAACTGGCGGATGCCTACGAGGGAATCTTCAAGGCCTTCGTCAAACATCGCGATTCGGTGGAAATGGTCACCTTCTGGGGAGCGAATGATGCCGTGTCCTGGCGACGCGGTGGCAACCCGCTGCTGTTCGACGGGAACAATCAACCGAAGCCTGCTTTCGGCGCCGTCATCGGCACCGCCAAGACGGCGACGACGTCCGAGGTCGATGGAGATTTCCACATCTACCTCTGTTTCGGTCAGTCGAACATGGAAGGCTTTCCTGGCATCGAAGAACAGGACAAAGAGGGCGTCGACGAACGATTTCAAATGCTCGCGGCCGTCGATTTTCCCGAGATGGAGCGAAGCAAAGGGAACTGGTATCGCTCCGTGCCGCCTCTGTGCCGACCTCGCGCAGGCATTGGTCCGGCGGACTACTTTGGGCGAACGTTGGTCTCCCAGCTGCCGACAAAAATTCGCGTCGGGGTGGTCAATGTTTCCGTGGCAGGATCAAAGATCGAATTGTTTGGCAGCGAGACTCGCGAAGCCTATGCCGCCACGGCTCCCGGCTGGATGAAAGGAATCATCGAAGCCTACGGCGGCAATCCTTACGCGCATCTCGTTGAAATGGGTAAACGCGCGCAGAAGGACGGCGTCATCAAAGGCATCCTGCTTCACCAGGGCGAGTCGAACACCAACGACAAAGACTGGCCGGCCAAAGTCAAAGCCATCTACGAAAACCTGCTTCACGATCTCGACCTGAAAGCCGAAGACGTGCCGCTCTTAGCGGGTGAACTGGTGCCCGAGGATCAGGGCGGTGCCTGCGCCAGCATGAACACCATCATCCGCACGCTGCCCGAAGTCATCCCCACGGCGCATGTCGTTGCGTCGGAAAGCTGCGAAAGCCGCGGTGATCATCTGCATTTCACCCCCGCTGGCTATCGCGAGTTGGGTAAACGTTATGCGGAGACGATGTTGTCCTTACTGAAAGCACAAACAGACGTCGCCGAGTAACCATGAAGCTTTTAGCATTCTGCACGGCTTCGGTAGCGCTCACGTCGCCCCTCCTGGCGCTTGAGGGGGATTTCCGCATTCATGATCCGTCCACGCTCGTTCAGTGTGGCGGCAAGTTTTATACTTACGGCACGGGCGGCACGACTTTGGTATCCGACGACGGCTGGACTTGGCGACGGGGCGTGACGCCAGCCCGTCGCGGCATGGCTCCAGACATCGTCCAGCTCGGCGATCGCTACTGTCTTTACGTGGCGAGAAATGTCGGCGCGCAGCCAAGGGCGGACATCAATTTGATCTGGAGCCAGACCCTCGATCCCGACTCGCCGGACTACCGTTGGGTCGAGGAAGGCGTGGTCGCCTCGTCCGACGGTGTTGAAGATTGCAACGCCATCGATCCGGGGCTTTTCCAGGATCCGAACGATGGACGGCTCTGGATGGTTTACGGTTCCTATTTCGGTTACATCCGTCTTGTCGAACTCGATCCCACCACTGGCAAACGCCTCGCTGCGGATGAGCAGCCGGTGGACATCGCCATCAATTGCGAAGCGCCGATCATGATTCACAACGACGGCTGGTATTACCTCCTGGCCACGCATGGGAGCTGCTGTCGCGGAGCGGATTCAGGCTACAATATTCGCATGGGTCGCAGCCGAAAAATGACGGGGCCATTTCTCGATCACGAAGGCATCGACATGCTGCAGGGCGGGGGAAAATTGTTCGTCGGTTCTGGTGGGCGCGTGATTGGGCCGGGTCATTTCGGGCGGATCGATCTGGGGGATGGCGTGGAGAAGTTTTCCTGCCACTATGAAGCCGATCTCGATCAAGGCGGCGCGAGTGTGATGGATATCCGTCCATTGCTCTGGCGCGATGGCTGGCCTGTCGCGGGTGAAAATCTCGCGGAAGGTAGCTATCGCATCACGTCCGCACGCACCGGCACCACGCTTGAGATGGCGGTGGAAGGCGAACCTGTAGGCGGCCGGAGAGTTCGTCGACGCGGTGGGCCTGGTGCCCCGGGAGCAGGTGGCGGCGGTCCGTTCGCCGGAACGGGCGGCGTGATCGCCGATCAGGACGTCGCCGCCGTTTCCAGAAATTGGCCTGAAGGCGACGTCCCCGTTCGTATGGCCAATTACCTTTGCCAGGCACAACAGAAATGGACAATCACCCCGGTCAAAGGCGTCGGCGGATACCTTGGTTCGCCGTATTTCAAAATCACCATCGCAGGCACCGAGCGCACGCTCGCCGCCACCGCCGATGGTGAGCTGATCGCCCTTGCGAAATACACCGGCGGCCCGGAGCAACTCTGGCGTATCGATCAACTCACGGATGGCACCTGGCGGCTCATGCCCAAGGGTCTTCCTGGAGCAGACGAATCGCTCGCCCTTTCCGCCATCGGCAGCAGTTCCGCGACGCTCGGAAAGTTCGCTCCGGCGAGCGATAAACATCGTTGGCTGATCACCGCCCCCTGATATGAACACACGTTTTCGATTTCTTCTTCCGACGCTCGCTTTTCTGGCGAGCACCGCCCTGCAAGGCATTGCCGAACCCGGCCAGGGCCTTGAATCGGCATCTACCCTGACACGCCCGACATCGGCCGCACGTTCGCCTGACGCCGACGGCTTCATTCAACGGTGGACGATCCTCGAACCGATTCCCTCCAGCGGCCTCACGGACAGTGCCGTGCGCACCGCGATTGAGAAAGACTACTTTCCGGATCAACTGACCGTGCTGCCGAAGGACGGCGACAAGGTTACGGTCGATGACGCAGAACTCGTCTGGCATTCGGTCGACACCCAGCTCTACAACGTCAACCTCTATCACTTTGCCTACGCGCTCGGCAAACCTACTTCCAACGTCCTCTTCTGGGGTGTGACCATCGTCAATTGTCCCGAAGAACTGACGAACGTGCGGCTCGCAATTGGTTCGAACGCAGCGTCGGTGTGGTGGGTCAATGGAGAGGAAGTCGCCAGCGTTTACGGCGACCGACAGACGGTCATTGATGATGGCGTATCCAAGCGCTTGACCTTGAAAAAGGGAACCAACATTCTGCGCTGCGCGGTCATCAATGGTGGCGGCGCTACCGACTTCTGCGCCCGCTTTCTCGACGCCGAAGAGCGTCCGTTACAAGGCTACACCGTGAGCGTTGCCGAGTCGGCTCCGACCCGCCCGCCGCGTGCCCGGCAACGGTTTGTTGCCAAGCCTCCGCTGCATCCGATCCCGATTCTTCCGGCATTGCCAGAGCCTGACGATACATCGTTCTATTCTGAGAAAGACGTCCCTCACGGCAAGGTGGAGGTCGTTCACTACAAGACTGCCGCTGGCATCGAGAAACGCATGCACATGTATCTGCCTCCTGGATATGATGCCGACGAAGATCAGCGCTATCCAGTGCTTTACCTCAATCACGGTGGCGGCGAGAATGATAGTCACTGGACGGTCAGTGGCTTTACCCACAACATCCTCGATAACCTCATCGCGGACGGCAAAGCCCGAGCAATGATCGTGGCGATGCCGAACACGGGAGGTGTCGTTTCCGGCAAGCCTCCGAAGCCGGGCGAGGACGATGCCTGCACCCAGGAGTATCTCAACGATATCTTACCATTCGTCGACAGCCACTATCGCACGCTGACCAATCGGGAGAGCCGTGCGGTTGCGGGGCTTTCCATGGGTGGATTCGTCACGCTGAACACGGGACTGACACACCTCGAAACCTTCGGCGAACTTTACGTCTTCAGTTCGGGATACTGGCCGGACATGCTGCCGGCTTTCCGGGAGAACATTCAGGCACTCCTCAGTGATCTGGAGATCAATGAGAAGTTCGCCATGCCGATCTACTTCGGCGTTGGCGAAACCGACATTGCCTACCTGAATAGCATGAAGACTCTGGCCGTGTTCAACGAGCACGGCATCCGCAACTTCTCCGTCCTCAGCTCGCACGGTCACGAGTGGTTGAACTGGCGTCGTTACCTCTACCAGACAGCGCAGATCATGTTTTCTGATCACCACTAACCTGTTCAACGCCTTTCATACCGACTGACTATCGAAAGAAAAAGCATGGCGAAACAAAACCTCAGCTTCAGAGAAAAGCTCGGATACGGACTCGGGGATACCGCGAGCAACATCGTCTACCAGGCGGTCATCAACGTCCTGCTGTACTTTTATACCGATATCTACGGCATCACTGCGGCAGCGGCGGGCACCTTGATGCTCGTCGTTCGGCTCTTCGACGCCGTGACCGATCCGGTCATGGGAGCCGTCGCCGACCGCACCCGATCAAAGCATGGTCGCTACCGTCCCTGGATGCTCTGGGTAGCCATTCCCTACGGCATTCTGGCAGTGGCAGCATTCATCACGCCCAGTGCCGACATGGGCACGAAACTCGTCTACGCCTATATCAGCTATGCGCTGCTGATGACGGCTTACACTGCGGTGAATATTCCTTATTCAGCCCTTGGCGGGGTGATGACCGACGACAGTGAAGAGCGGGCTAACCTGCAGACCTGGCGCTTCGCGATGGCGATGGTCGGCGGCTTCCTCGTCACCACGTCCATCTTTCCTCTGGCGGCTCTGCTCGGTGGCGACAACCAGCAGCTGGGCATTCCGCTGGCCATGATCGTGATGGCTATCATCGGCGTGGCGTGCTTCGTCGGCTGTTTCGCACTGACAAAGGAACACGTCTACCACGACGAAAATCTGCCCAAAGGGAATCCGGTGAGTGACGTGAAATCGATGTTCACCAATTCCCAATGGCTGATCATCGCCCTCTCCACTTTCATCATCATGACGCGCGGTGCCATGCAGAGCGCCGCCAAGCCGTATTTCGTCGACTACTACCTCATCAACAACTTGACGGGAACGTTCGCCAAGACGAGCAACCTGCTTTCGCTCTTCATGGGACTGACCATGCTCGCAGGCGTGGCCGGTGCGGTAACGGCCAACCGACTGATCCGCAATCATTGCAAAGTGAAGGTGATGAAGCTGGCGCTCATCGGCACCATTGTGATGAACGGGATGCTGTTCTTTGTGCCGCGCGAGTGGATCTTCCAGGCGCTGAGCCTGACAATGCTGTCGAACTTCTTTCACATGATGTTTGTGCCGCTCCTTTTCTCCACCGTGCCGGACACTGTCGACTACGGCATCCGCACCATGGGTAAGGGGGCGATGGCGATGTTCTGCGGAGGTCACCTCTTTGCCCTCAAAGCCGGCAACGCCATCGGAGGCAGCCTGACCGGTTGGCTGCTCGGCTTCTTCGGCTACCAGGCAAATGTGGCGCAGACCGACCGGGCGCTTTTCGGCATCGTCCTTGTTTTCGCGGGCTCCACGGTGGTGGCGGCCACGCTGGTGCTGGTTTGCCTCCAATTCTACAAGCTGACACGTGGCTGGAAGGAGCGACTGAATTGACAACATGAACAGCAGGATCATCCACAATCCCATCCTCGCCGGCTTCAACCCGGATCCCTCGATCGTCCGCGTGGGAGACGACTACTATGTAGCCACATCGACCTTCGAGTGGTTCCCCGGCGTGCAGATTCATCATTCGCGCGATCTCGTTCACTGGCGCTTACTCACCCGTCCGCTCACCCGCGCCAGCCAGCTCAACATGCTGGGCGATCCCGATTCCTGCGGCATCTGGGCGCCCTGCCTCACCTACGCAGATGGCCTGTTCTGGCTCGTCTACACCGACGTAAAGCGTTTCGGACGCACGACGGTCGGCGGCGCGGCCGGTGCTTCCATGCGCGATTTCCACAACTATCTCGTCACCAGCGAAACGATCGACGGCCACTGGTCGGATCCCGTTTATCTCAACAGCAGCGGTTTCGATCCCTCCCTTTTCCACGACGACGATGGACGCAAACACCTGCTCAACATGCTGTGGGATCACCGACCGGGCCGCAACCGCTTTGCTGGCATCGTGCTCCAGGAGTATTCCGTGAACGCGGGCAAACTGATCGGCGAGCGGGAGGTTATTTTCAATGGGACGGCTATTGGTTTCACCGAGGCTCCGCACCTCTACAAGCGGGATGGATGGTACTATCTCCTCACCGCCGAGGGTGGAACTTCCTGGGGGCATGCGGTAACGATGGCGCGATCCAGAAATTTGCGCGGCCCCTATGAATTGCACCCCGACACCCATGTGCTGACGGCGCGGGATCGGCCCGATGTCGAGTTGCAACGGGCCGGCCACGCGGATCTCGTGGAGACACAGGATGGCGAGACGTTCATGGTTTACCTCTGTGGTCGACCGCTGCGCAACCGCGGTCGCTGCACCCTGGGGCGCGAGACGGCAATCCAGAAAATGACTTGGGATAAAGACGGCTGGCTACGCACCCTGGATGGTCAGGGACTTCCAACGACGGGCACCCCCGCGCCGAACTTGCCGGAGCATTGCTTCCCCCAGACGTCGACTCGGGAAGACTTCGAGGGCCCCGGGCTGCCAGTCGATTTCCAATGGTTGCGCACGCCCTATCCAGACGAGATCTTCTCCCTGACAGAACGGCCGGGTTACCTGCGTCTACGTGGACGGGAAACCATCGGTAGTCACTTTCGTCAAGCGTTGGTGGCCCGCCGCCAGCAGGCCCACTGCTACACGGCGGAAACGGTCGTCGAATTCGAACCTGTTCATTTTCAGCAACTGGCGGGCTTGGTCTGCTATTACAACGGCAGCAAATTCCACTACCTTCACATCACGCACGACGAGCATCTTGGGAAGCATCTTTGCGTCATGTCTTGCACGCCCGATTCCACGCAGACCGATGCCTTCACCCCGCCTATCGCGATTCCTTCTGGCAAACCGGTAGGACTTCGCGTCGACGTTGATTTCGAACGCCTGCGTTTTGCGTACCGAGTCGAAGGTGTAGACGATGACTGGAACTGGCTGCCGCAATTGTTTGACACGAGCATCCTCTCTGATGAAGCATCGCTTCCGGGTTTTCCTAACTTTACCGGAGCCTTCGTCGGCATGGCCTGCCAGGACTCCGCTGGCACGATGCTGGCCGCGGACTTTGACTATTTTAAATATCACGAACGCGCTTACAAGACAAAGCCGTCGGCATAACATTTACACTAACATTGAACGATGACTAAAATCAAAAAAACTGCTCAGACCTGCCTCTCCGCAGCCTTGCTTCTTGGCACTTGTGGAATCGCTTCCGCCCAGTCTACCGACTACGAGAACACCCAGCTTCAGGCCAAATCCGGCTTGCCTCCATTCGAATACATGGAAGCCCCGGCACCACTGCCCAACTATACTCCCAACGCGCAATGGGGCACCCAGGGCGAGCCGATCACCACGATGCAGAAGCCGCTCTCGCCCGAGGAATCGGCAAGGCACATGGTCACCTTCCCGGAGTTCGACATTTCGATGTTTGCTTCCGAACCGCAGATCTACAAGCCGCTCTGGCTCGCTTTTGACGAGCGCGGGCGGGCGTGGATTTCGGAAACGATCGACTACCCGAATGAGTTGCAAAACCTTGGCGAAGGCCGCGATCGCTTGAAGATTCTCGAAGACACCAATGGCGACGGCAAGGCGGACAAGTTCACGGTTTTCGCGGACGACTTGAGCATTCCCACTGGCTTTATCTTTTCGAATGGAGGCGTGATCGTGATGCATTCGGGGCGCGCCGAATTTTTCAAAGACACCGATGGCGATGACAAAGCAGACGAGCGCAAGGTTCTGTTCGAAGGCTGGAGCATGCGCGACACCCACGCCACGGTCAGCCACTTGCGCTACGGTTTCGACAATTGGATCTGGGGAACGGTTGGGTATTCTGGATTTGAAGGTACTGTCGGTGGAGAAGACGTGCGCTTTGGCCAGGGCATCTTCCGCTTTAAGCCGGACGGCTCCAAACTTGAATTTATCCGCTCCAGCAACAACAACACCTGGGGCCTCGGACTCACAGAAGACAACATCATCATCGGCTCCACCGCGAATGGCAACGCAAGCATGTACATGCCGATTCCCAACCGCTACTACGAAGCGGTGAACGGCTGGTCGGCGGCGCGTCTGGAATCGATCGCCAGCAGCCAGAACTTTTACCCGATCACGGACAAGATCCGCCAAGTCGACTATCATGGTCGCTACACAGCGGGCTGCGGCAGTGCGATCTACACGGCACGCAGTTTCCCCAAAGCCTTCTGGAACCGCGCGCAATTCGTCGCTGAACCCACCGGCCACGTGCTTGGTCTGTTCTTCCTCAATCGCGATGGCGCAGACTTTGCCGCGCTCAATGCCCGCAACCTCGTCGCCAGCGATGACGAATGGACGTCGCCCATCTACGGCGAAGTCGGCCCGGACGGTGCTGTCTGGATGGCTGATTGGTACAACTATGTGATCCAGCACAACCCGACGCCCAAGGGCTTCGAAACGGGTCGTGGCTCCGCCTACGAAACGCCGCTGCGTGATAAGACGCATGGCCGAATCTATCGCGTGACTTACAAGGACGGCAAACCATCGACGAAAGCCGACCTCAGTCCCGCCAACGCCGAAGGCCTGGTCGCAGGGCTTAAGAACGACAACATGTTCTGGCGCACCCACGCGCAGCGCCTGCTGGTGGAACGTGGGAATCAAGACGTCGTGCCACAACTCGTTGCCCTCGTGCAGGACAACTCGGTGGACGAACTCGGCCTGAATCCCGCCGCGATTCATGCGCTGTGGACACTGCAAGGCCTCGGCGCGATGGACGAGGGCGCGGCCAGGGAAGCCGGGCTCGCCGCCTTGAAGCATCCGTCCGCTGGCGTGCGCCGCGCTGCGGTGATGGTGCTGCCGCGCACCGAAGCCACGTTGGACGCCCTGCTCGCTGGCAAATTGCTGGAGGACGACGACGCTCAGGTGCGCATGGCATCGATGCTTGCCTTAGCCGAATTGCCTTCCCGTGATGCCGCTGGTGTGGCCATCTTCACCGCGCTCAAGGAACCACGCAATGCGGATGACCGCTGGATTCCCGATGCTGCCACCGCTGCCGCAGCGAAGCACGATACGGCCTTCATCAAAGCCATGCTCACCGACGCGGGAGCCGCTGATATGAATCTCAAAGGCGGACTGGGCAATGTCCTTAAAGTCGTGACGACTCACTACGCTGGTCGCGGAGCCACCGAGAGCATCGTTGCCACTCTCGCCTCGCTGAAGGGCGCCGCCCCGAATGTGGCAACTGCTGTACTCGACGGTCTGATGGAAGGTTGGCCAAAAGATTCAGCGCCAAATCTTTCGGACGCAGACGAACAGCAGCTTGAGTCGGTCATGGATGCGTTGCCGGAACTCGTCCGCGATCGCCTGCTGAGCCTCGGCTCGCGCTGGAATGTGCCCGGTCTCTTTGGCGGACGCCTGGACGCCATCGTGGCCTCTCTAAAAGAACAAGTGGCTGACGCCAGTGCCGCAGAGGAAACAAGGGCCGCCGCAGCGAAGCGATGGATCGCCCTCCAAGACACCTCTGAAGTCGCCGATGCGATCCTCAGTCACGTCACGCTGTTGTCGTCGCCAACCTTGTCCGCAGGGTTAGTCAACGCCCTGAGCGAAAGCCGCAACGATTCAACGGGCGAGGTGATCATGAAGCACTGGCCAACTTACACACCTACCGTGCTGCGTGCTGCGACCAGTGTTCTTTTGCGCCGCTCAGAGTGGACTCTGGCAATGCTCGACGCCGTTGGGAAGAAAACCATCGCTCGCACAGACATCGCCCCGGAATTCTGGTCACAACTGCGCCGAAACCGGGATCGTCGCATTGGCTTTCGGGCCAATCGGCTGGCGGATGCGGGAGCAGAAGTGTCCGCAGATCGAGCCGCCGTCGTCGAGCGACTGTTGCCCCTGGCGAAAGAGAAAGGCGACGCCGCCCGCGGCAAGGAAGTTTTCACCACCAGTTGCGCCGTGTGCCACAAATTCGGCACTGAGGGCGGTGCGGTCGGCCCGGATCTCACCGGCATTGGCTCACGTGATCGTTCTGACATCCTGTTAGAAATACTCGATCCAAACCGTTCGGTAGAGGCGAACTTCCGACTCTGGACAGTGACCACAAAAGACGGCAACAGCTACGCAGGCCGCCTGGAAGCCGAAACGCAAACGACGGTGGAACTTCTCGACGTCGCCGCGCAGAAGCACATCATCCAGCGCAAGGAAATCGAAGCCATGGAAGCCCTGCAACAGTCCATCATGCCGATCGGGTTCGAAGCTCTACCAGCTGACGATATCAAGGCATTGTTGGAATACCTTTCGCAGCCACACTGACCCTTCGGAGCCAGTGTTCTTGGCCGTCGTTCTAAGGCTCCAACCGAGCAGACGTCCGAGGAGATAGCGAATTTCTCCGTCGCCCTGTTCGTCATTCGACGACTGGGCGGCGGATTTCTTCGCACAGGATGTTGCCGAATTCCCGCCGAGGCGCAGTCAAAGGTGGTTGGAGATGGCGCGATTGAAGTGGCTGTTTCCGCAGCATGTCGCAACACTTACAATACCATCCCAACGAAACGGGACTCGCCCCATGATACGTCGCCATTTCCTCACTACCACCCTCACTGCCACCCTGGCAACACAGATCCGCGCGGCCGATGGTTCGCCAGCAAAGAAAATCACCCTTCGCTCCTCCTGGCAGACGGTCAACATCGGAGATATCGCCCACACGCCGGGCATGCTCGTCCTCCTGGAAAAATACCAGCCACAAGCAGAGATCACCCTCTGGCCTTCCTCCGTCAAGGACGGCGTGAAAGAACTTCTCCTCGCCCGTTTTCCAAAACTCAAAATCGCTGAAAGCCGTGAAGAGAAACTTGCGGCTCTCCATGAGTGCGATTTCTTCCTCCACGGCTCCGGCCCTGGCATCGTGGGAAAAAATGATATGCTCAAGGCGCAGGATGCGGGGAAGCCGTACGGTTTCGGCGGAATCACCCTCAACGATAGTGAAATCAAAAACGACCGAGCCCTCCTCGAGGGTGCGCAGTTCGTTTTCCTTCGCGACACACAGTCCCTCGAAGCACTCAACGCATCCGCATACTCCGGGCCCAAGCCAATGTTCGGCCCTGACGCCACATTCGCAGTCGATCTTGCGGATAAGCCCGCCGCCGAAAAACTCCTCGCCCAGCACGGCCTCGAACCCGGAAAATATCTCTGCGCCATCCCACGCCTCCGCTGGACACCCTACTGGGAAATCCACCACAAGCCCATCAATGCAGAGCGGGACGCAGTGAATAAGCAATTCGCCGAGCAAGATCATGCAAAGCTCCGCGAAGCCATCACCTCCTGGGTTCGCGAGACAGGCATGAAAGTTTTCCTTACCCCGGAAATGTCGTATGCCGTTTCCCTCCTTAAGCCCCTTCTCTTCGATGGACTCCCTGATGACGTGAAACCCGAGGTTGCGATGATGGATCGCTACTGGCTTACAGCAGAAGCCGCTTCTACCCTGTCCATGGCCGCCGCCGTCGTCTCCTTCGAGTGCCACTCGCCCATCCTTGCCATCGGACACAAAGTCCCCGCCGTCTATCTCCGCCAACCCACCGATACACGAAAAGGGCAGATGTATCGCGACATCGGCGTCCCACAATGGATTCACGAAATCGAAGAAGTCGAAGGAAAGGACATCGCAGCAACCCTCCTCAAGATCGCCGCCGATCCCGCCACAGCCAACGCCACCGTCACAGCCGCCCACAGCTTTGCCCACGAAAAAATGAAAGCAATGGTTGAAGCGATCTAACTTCCAATAATAATTTTATATGCCCTCCTGACTAACTTACTTTGGCGTTAGGCACGCGGAAATAAATAAATA
>JAGROY010000020.1:5179-21784 GCA_020439995.1 Verrucomicrobiia bacterium | reverse complement strand
TTACATCTTTTTGACCGCTCACCCAACCGTCCACTGACTGCTCGACGATGTAAGTCACCGCACCTTCCACCCCCGACCACGAAAGATGCGTAAGTCCTGTTCCGATCGCTCTGCCAGTCAACAATGGAGCCTCCAGCGGATCTGACTTTCCCAGAAGGCGAATCAACTTGCCCTGACCATCGAACTCCGGCAACAGCGCGAGAATGTCGCCATTGTCATCGACAGTTGCCTCCACGATGTCAAAATTCGGGCGAGAAGTGAACCCCTTGTCCACATTTCCATTGGCATCCAGTATCGTCAGCACCCGTTCACCCACGTAGGCCAGGAGTCGCCCATCTGGCAGCACAGAAATAAGTTCTGCGGTCGCCACAGGATTGAACGTCGTGTCCAGCATTCCATTCGGTAGTAACTTTACCATCCCAAGGGTGGCGATCTCATCAATAGGCGAAGGCCACACGAGTATTGAATCATCTTCGATTACCTTAAATCCCTGGATTCCTTCCGGAGAGACAGGGATCTCAAAAGCAGGGTCGATCGAACCATCAGAAAGCAGTCGACGAATGCTCCGAAGACTGTCTGCCAGGCCGACAATTGCACCGTCCGACTGAAACTGGACTTCCGTATACTCTGCCAGTTCATCCAAAGCGATGAGATCACCCAGCGAGCTTGCCCCGGGAGGAACGATACCCGCAGCGATATCCCCTGATTCCGTTCGATACTTGATCGCCAGGCCAGACTGTGGTGATCCCCCGATGACATCCAACGCCTCCACCTCTGGCATCTCAAAAGTGGTATCGGCAGCGCCGTCCGCATGAAGGCGTGCAAGCCCGAACGTTACATGTCCCCCAAAAGTGGAAAAAGTGCCGAACACAAAAAGGCGATCATCACTGAGTTCAATCACTCCGTCGACACTTCCAGCCTGGCCTGCTTGCTCGGCTTTCCCGGCTGCAAATGATGTGTCGATTGCGCCATTCGGCCCAATACTTACCAGTTCCCTTGAAGTCGCCTCTGGAGGCACTGTCATATTCGCCCCAGCAAGGATAAGCTGTCCGGATCTTAGCCGTGTCATCGCTCTGACTTGCGCGAATCCGCTATCGAATTCCAGATCTTCCTGTCCTGCTCTCCCTGCTTGCGCGTTCGTCAGTGCGAGAGAAATCACCGCGCCCCCACCGATCCAAACAGCCCAAACGAATTTCCAGATTAGATCTCGCGTCGTCATCGTGCCAGAATAGTTCACGCCGAATACTGCGCAAGCATTGTGTATCTGGAAAATGCTGCCGACTGATATGTCTCAAACGGGCCAGCATTGGTCGTCGTTTTGATTTTATGTTTTAAGGAGGGAGCCGCTCTCATTCCAGCGCCGGCAATGACGACTTGTGTTTCGAGTTGGAGTTCAGCAGAGTGGGTAGCGTCAATCAGATGATTAAAAACCCTACTGAACGTTTCTCGGATCGCGTGGAAAATTACGTGCGCTATCGGCCGTCTTACCCGGATGGAGTGGTGGATACGCTGATCGAAAGATGCCAGCTTCCCGGAGATTCGACCGTTGCCGATATCGGTGCTGGAACCGGGATCTTCACGCGGCAACTACTGGACAGAGGTCTGCGCGTGGTAGCTGTTGAACCCAATAAGGAAATGCGCCGGGCGGCTGAAGCGAGTCTGTCAGGCTACGAGCGATTCACCTGTGGGGACGGGATTGCGGAAGCGACCGGGCTGCCAGGCAATTCTGTGGATCTGGTGGTGGCCGCCCAGGCATTTCACTGGTTTCGGCATAGCGAGACGCAAGCGGAATTCCGCCGTATCCTCAGGGCAGATGGCTGGGTGGCGCTGGTCTGGAATCAGAGGAAGATTCAACAGTCTTTCCTGCAGGACTACGATGCGCTACTGCGCCACCACGCGCCGGAGTATCGCACGTCCAATCACATGAATCTCCCGGACAGTGTCATCGCCGGCTTCTTTGATTCTGCACTACTGGAAACCTACAGCTTCGAGAACGCGCAACATTTTGACAAGTCCAGCTTCCTCGGTCGTATGCAGTCGTCCTCTTACACCCCGGCACCCGGATCGCTGGAACATACGGGCCTGATCGAGGCAGCGGAGGTACTATTCGCTAAACACGAAATCGCCGGACAGGTCCGTTTTGAATACGACACCCGCCTGTTTATTGGAAAGATGGGGTGATCAACGACTGATCACCTGCCGAAGCTGCTCTGCATTGGTGCGCATCACTGTAAGATAGTCGGAGCCGGCTTTCTGTTCGGAGGCGGGGAGCAATTCACAGGGGGAAAAAACGATACTCTTCACTCCGAATTCTGATTCCAGCATTTGCGCGCCTTCCGGTGTAGGATCGCTCTCCCAGAGCAGCCACTTGGCTGGATGTGATTTCAGTTTCTCCGAGATCTCTGCCATGGTTTCGGCAGATGGTGCCTCAGCCGGGTCGAGGTTTAGATTCTCGATGTTCCATCCGTAGTGCCGGGCGATGTAGTTATAGGCGGGGTGGGAAGCGAGCAATGGGGGCATCCCGGCATCGGCAATTTCTTTGAACTCCTGATCGAGCGCATCCAGATCGGCCACCAGCGCCACGTAATTCGCCTCGATCGCAGCATGAGCGTCGGGCAGACGCAGGATGAGCGCGTTGCGTATTTCGCCAGCCTGTATCTTCGCGTTCTCTGGATCCACCCAGGTGTGGCCGTCGATGCCTTCGTGGGAGTGCCCGCCCTCTTTGCCGTGACTGTGCACGATAGCATCCTTGAATTTAATGAGCTTCGACTCAAGCGGCAGCGCGGTATTCACGATCCGGCTTTCTGGCAGGTTCACTTTGTCGACCCATTTGGCAAAACTTGCGCCATTGAGCACGATCAAGTCCGCCGACTGATACTGCTCGATCGCCTTTGCATCCGGCATCCAGAAGATGGCGTCTTCATCCTCAGGCACCGGACAAGTCACCTTCACGAGATCGCCACCGATCCTCTGCGTAAAATACTGCGTTGGATAAAAGGTGGTAAAAATGTTGAGCTGCCCGGACAATCGCTTTTCCCCGGTTGCCGCTGCTGTAGTCGTGGTATTCGAGCTGGAAGAATCGCAACTGGAAAGGCTCAGCGCGACACCAGTGGTGAGAGTGGCGATGGCAAATGCGTAACTGCAATTCATTTTCTGACAGGATTATCGGGTTTATAGAATGAGCAAAAAGTAGCTAACGGAGCACGAGCGTCGACAAGCCTTCGGCAAGAGCAATCGCAGCCGCTCCGGCAAGTAACGCGCTCACTACGATGAGTGCAAGTAGCTCGGTGGCCTGCATGCAAAAGACAACACCTCGGCTACATCCTATGCGAAACAATGCCTGACGTTCACGCTCGCGAAGCTTCAGGGAGAGCAGCACCACCAACACCAGAAACAAAGCGGTGGTCGCAAACACGAGGAGAAAGCTGCCATCGAAAAACTTCTTTACCTGGAACACGATGCCCATGAGTTCCTCCAGCACGACTCTCGGTTCAAGCATCTGCAGGGTCTTGGAAAGCTTGAACCTGCCCTTGAGGATCGTGGCTGACTTCGGCGAATCGGGGATGTAGATGACCGATGTCAGCGGCAGGTGCTGGCGGTCTGCATGGAAATGAAAGGATGCAATATTGGCGTCGGTGATTTCATTGTATTCTACCACGGCAGCGCTGGCGACCACGAGGTCATCGGTCTTGTCGAGCAGGAGCGCTTCCTTTCCAGGCTCTGCCACATCGGTATGGCCATGGCCGATGCCAGCGATGATCCAGGATGTCTTGATGTCGGTAAAAATGGCATCATCGTCCGGTGTCCCACGCTCACCGAGCACGCCGGTGACATGCATTTTCAAAGGATAGATCGCCGCGATATTGTAGAGGCTTTCCTGATCAGTAAGGATGGAATCGCCCGGGCCGAGCTGCAGTGCGCGCGCAACATTTGCCCCCAGCACCGCATCGCCGAGCCGCAGTGGCAACGACCCCTGCACGACGCCAAGTCCGCGAAAATCGAAGTACTCTAACGATGTTCCCACGACCGGAAAATCGCGAGCGCTGAAGTCGGCATGGATCGGAATCGCGAGCCCGCGCCCTTCCGCCTGCAGGTCGTCCAGTTCCTTGGCGCTCACCTCGCCCGGCGAGTCACTGTTGAAGTAAAGCGACTTGAGCACGAGATCGAACCGATCTCCCCGCACGCCCACCACCAGCGGTGTAGCATTCCCACGCGCCAGCAGATCCTGCTCAAACCGAGCGATCAAAAATTTCAACGCCAGCGGCAGAAAAAACGTCGCAGTGAGGCAGACAAGCAAGATTGCCGTCTTCAACTTGTTTGCCGCCAGATACCGGCGGGTGAGGAGCAGGATACCACGCACGACTGGATCATAACGCGGGCGCGGCGGATATCCAGCGGTGGTTATTCAACGTTTAGGTGAGAGGAGCCCTATTCCGGATTTGCTAAAGAAAAGGACACTTGTCGATCGCTAGAGGGATGCCGCTCTCGCCGAGCCGCTTCACCCCTGAGCGATCCATTGAAACCCCAGAATCATCAGGCCGACGCCGATCCACGCGGAGATGAAGCCGATGATCGATACACGTGAGGGAGCAGCGATTTCGAACTGAGTGCCGGTGAAAAGGGAGCGGCGGGTGGAAGGAACGGTTCCCTCGGGCAACATGCAGGGGCCAGCCGGGGTCTCACCTGCGATGACGGGTGTGCGGATGAGTTCGTGAAATCTGCGGATGCGGTCGGGATCGGGTGCCTTGGACACCAGGCTGCCGACGATGCCACAGACGACGGTGGCGCCGACAAAGAGCAGGATCTGCCAGGGATCACGAATCAATCCATCGCTTTCCTGAATGCGGAAGGGCAGGCGTGCGAGCTGGGTCACGACGGCGTCCTGAGTGGTCAGCCACCAGACTAGGAATCCCGCGATGGTGCCGCTCCACACTCCGATGCTGTTCATCCGCCGCCAGAGGAGTCCAAGCCAGAAGGTGACACCTAACACTGCTCCCAGCTTCAGGTAGACCTTGAGCCCGGAAACGACTCCCTCAAGGCTGTAGGCAAGTGCCACTGCGGCGAGAACAATAACGATCGACGCCAGCCGCGCTGCCCACATGTAGTGCTGCTCACTTTTGCCGACAGCGGCCGGCCGGTAAACATTCTCCGCGAACAACCCCGCAGACGAAACCATGAAGGAGTCACAGGAACTCATCACCCCGGCAAGCATCGCCGCCATGAAAATACCCAGCAGCCCGGGCATGGCTTTCGGCAGAAAGCGCTGGGCAATGTCACCATACACGGCATCGTAGGCCGCTTTGTCAGGGAAGAGCTCGTTCAGATCGATGCCCTGCTGAACGTACCAGGCGATCGCAGCCAGCCCCGTCAGCGTCCAGGCAATGGTGCAGAAGCGCTTGATGAAGTTGCCGACGACAAAGCCTATGCGGCCTTCATACTCGGTGCGCCCTGCGGCACAGACCCCCATGATGAAGGGCTGGGCAACGATGCCGGCCAGCGACGACACGGAAAACATGACGACAAAGAACGCGTCGATTTTTCCCGGCACTGCCATGGAGAACATCTCGGGTCGATTGATCGTCTCGCGCACGCCGTCCATGCCGCCGACGGCATTGAGCAGGAACGGTAGCAGCATGAAGGAGAAAATGATGGTAAGAATCCCCTGAATGAAATCGGTCACGATAGCGGCACCGAGCCCGCCAGCTGCGCCGTAGGCAACGAACAACAGCGTTACCAGAGGAATGGCAATGTTAGAGTTGATCGAGCCATTGGTTCCTGCCTGAATCAGCGCGCCGGAGCCAAGTAACAATGTAGCAATCTTCACCACCATGCTGGCGATGCCGCTCACTGCGTAAAGCGTGCGCACGCTGGAGCCGTAACGCAGCTCATAGACATCCGCTGTGGTGAGCGCCCGGAATCGGCGGAAAATTGGCGCGATCAGCCAGTAGAACGGCGTGCTGAACAGCCACAGCCATTGAAACCAGATGCCCGACAGCCCACTGCGCGCGGAGGCGGAAGCGACGGTCACAGCCTGATCGGATGCTGTCCCGGTGCCGAACGCGTGCATGATCATCATGCCGGGGCCAAATTTTCGCGGCATCAGGAAGTCCGCCAGCGTTTTGACATTCTTCCCCATGAACATCCCGAGCACGGTGACTCCGGCGAGATACAGGCCGAGTACGATCCAGTCGATCAGTTGCATGGTTCCGGGGGTGTGTAAGCTTTCATGACGGCGCTGTTGTCGGCATCGCCGTAGCCGAGGCGTTCTGCGGATTCCAGCAGGCCCGCGTGTGCTTCCGAAAGCGGTAGCGCGCTGCCGCAGGCATTTGCCTGTTCAAGCATCAAACGCACGTCCTTCAGGTGCTGGCTCAAGCGTGCCTGTGCGGCGAAGTTTTCATTCAGCATCCTCGTCAGCTTGGTATCCATGATCGCCGAGTGCGCCATGGTGCGCGGTAGCACTTCGGCGAGCGTGTCTTTGGAGATTCCTAACATGTGTGCCAAATGCAGGCCTTCCGCCAGTGCCGCGCGGTTCAGCCCGAGAATTAGGTTCGTGACTAGCTTCATGCGGGCGCCGCTGCCGACACCGCCGGTGTGCATCACATCGCGCCCGATCGCGGACAGCACCGCCTCGCAGCGGACAAAGGACTGCGCGCTGGCCCCGGCCATGATGGCGACATTGCCCGTCTCCACCTGAGCGCTGGAGCCAGAGATGGTGGCATCGACATACTCGGCCCCGATCGCTCCTGCCGCCGCCGCCAGCGCATCCACATCCGACGGGCTACCAGTAGTCGTATCGATCACCAGGCTGCACGAGTACCGCTGCCCGTCCACGCCAGACAGCACCTCCAGAGCGATCGCGGAATCCGGCAGGCTCAGCACCACACATTCGCAATCGCGAAAGACATTACTGACACTGTCACTCATGCCGCCACCCAGCGCGACAAAGCGCTCTCTCGCCTTCGCCGAAACGTCATAGCCAACCACGCGGAAACCCGCACCCAGGAACCGCTGCGTCATTGCGGTTCCCATGAGTCCGAGGCCGAGTAAGCCGAGGGTCGCCGGGGGTGATATCTTTGATTGCAAGATGTGAGGGTTCTACCGCGTCATTCCCGGGTCGGAAAGAATTCTTTGACCGAAGCCGCCCAGTTTTCCGGGAAGTCAGCGAACGAATGAGGCAATCATCAATCGAGCTCAACTTCGAAAGCAGACTCAAAGACAAACCATTGATCCCAGTTTGGCCGGACGACATTTCCCAGAACACTGCCCCAGTGGGCGACGGCGCGATCGAGGTCTGCTTGTTTGTCGCGACTGGTGCGGAGGCAGTCAAACATTTCGCCGCAGAGGATACGGTAGCTGCGCAGGCCGGTGCGGACGATGAACAGGGGAAGGATGGGGACGCGGGCGGTCATGGCGAGGACGAACGGGCCGATGGGCACGCGCAGTCGTGCTTTGTCAGCATCTTCATGAAGCTGGCAAAGTGTCGGCGAGACATCGAACATGACCCGGTCACCCTGGATCGCGACGACTTCGCCGTTGCTCAGAGCGCGGATCAAATCGATGCCGAGCAGGCCCTCCGCCGTGTTATAGGCGATCGCCAGCGAATCCCCTGTGCTGCGGGCGAGTTCCGCGCGGCGGAAGTCCTGCAGCTCCTCGGTGGGCTCGGGCGCGCGGACGGCGTGCACTTTTTTTCCGAATCGATCGGCAAAGGCAGCGGCGGCGATGTCGTAGTTGCCCATGTGGGCGGTGAGCAGGAGCAGGCCGGAATCGAGCTCGGCAGCCTGGTCAAAGCGCTCGACTCCTTCGACTTCCCAGTGGAAAGCTCCTGCGCCGCCGCGGGCACGTTCGGCATCGACGCAGGTCCAGGCGAAATTCAGGAAAACCCGGACACTTCCCCACCACACTGCGGGCGCGGCCATCTCCGGGTGAAGTGCGCGGATATTCGACTGCACGGCCCTGCGCGGTGGCGCAGCGATGGCCCAGAATAGCGCTGTGTAGGCGGTGACCAGCACTGGCTCGAGAAAAAACGGGCACGCAGGCACTGCCCAGGCAAGAAATCTAGGCAGGAGGTCGCTTTGCAGACGTAACCGATTGAACAGTGATTTCATGATGCCAGCCGGGTCGGCACGTTGCCGTTGATTGGTTTGGACTCAGGGAATGGTTTAACGTAAGCTGGAAGTCCAGCGCATCTCTCGCAAATCGCATGGTTGAGTCCCTAATACAAGCAGGATCCAGTGACCCCGTCGCTGGCAACGATCCGTCCAGACAGTTCGATGTGGTCATCATCGGCGGTGCCTTCTCGGGCGCTGCGATGGGGATCCTGCTGCGCCGGGCACTGCCGGATGCCACTATTGCAATCGTCGAGCGCTCGGAAAAATTCGACCGTAAGGTAGGCGAATCGACTTCCGAGGTCGCAGGCTGCTTCCTGACACAGGTGCTGCACCTGTCGACCTATCTTTCGCGAAATCACATCGCCAAGAACGGCCTGCGCATGTGGTTCACGGATGCTGAGAATGCGTGCATGGGGCAATGCTCGGAAATTGGCGGTCGGCTGCAGACGCGGTTGCCGGGATTTCAGTTGGACCGGGCAGAGCTGGATCCGCATCTGCTGAAAATGGCAGAGGAAGCGGGCTGCGAAATTTTCCGTCCGGCCACGGTGCGCGGTCTCGAGCTGGGCGGAGCGGGCAGGAATGCCATGACCATCGATGTGCGTGATGGCGGCAGCTACAAAGTGACTGCCAAGTGGGTGGTCGATGCCAGTGGCAAAGCGGCAGTGATCCCACGCCTGCGCGGGACTCTCGAATCGATGGAAGAGGAGCATCCGACGACTGCAGTGTGGGCACGATTCCGCAATGTGCGCGATCTGGATGGTCACGATATCTGCACGCGTTTTCCGGACCTCGGCCAGCACGTGCTGAGTGCGCGGGGAACGGCGACGAACCACTTGATGGGGCGCGGCTGGTGGTGCTGGATCATTCCCCTGCGCGATGGAGACGTCAGTGCTGGTGTCACTTTTGACCGGAGAATCTTCCAGCTGCCCGAGGGAGGGACGCTGACCGAGCGACTGCACAAGCACCTGCTCAGCCACCCCGTGGGCCGCGAACTTTTCGCCGATGCAGTGCCCGTGGAAAAGGACACACGCACGTATTCGCAGCTGGCGTATCGGTCGCGCGAAGTCGCTGGCGATGGCTGGTTCGTGGTCGGCGATGCAGGCGGCTTCATGGATCCAATGTACAGCCAGGGCCTGGACTACTGTGCGCATACCGTCTACGCCACGCACGTGATTCTCGTGGATGCGCTGAAGGGCGAATGCGTCAAGCAGCGCGCGATTGACTACGGCACGAACTTTGCCGAGAGCTACCAGCAATGGTTCGAAGCACTTTACAAAGGCAAATACCGCTACATGGGTGACGCAGATTTGATGTTTACCGCATTCTTACTCGACCTTTGCATGTATTTCGTAGGGCCGGTTCGGTTAGTGTATACCGACACGGTTGGCGAGTTTTCGCGCCTTCCTTACCAGGGCCCGGCCGGGCGTCGCGTGGCGCGGTTCATGGCGTTCTACAACCAGCGGCTGGCAGAGCTGGCGGATCAAAGGCTCGCCACTGGGGACTACGGACGTCACAATCTGGGCGAACGCTTTATCGTGAAGCAGGGGCTCGCTCCGGGCGCTGCGCTGGTGCCGCTTTTCCTCCGCGCAATGACCTGCTGGGGCCGGGCCGAACTGCACGGGCTGCTCTCCCGCTGGCGATCCCCCGCTGGCGCTCAGCAGGCACCTGCGGCTTCGACCATTACAAAACCACCAACGGGTAGTGCAGCCGAAAGTCCGGCCCGCTGATGAGGAGCCGCCCCGTCCATCGTTCATGAGCAGCCTTCCGCCAGTTACTCCGCCATCCCAGGCCAGCGCTACCGTCGCCACTATGGGCTCGCTGACGGTTCGGTTCGATGCAGAGGCCTCGGCAATCGTCAGCAGGCCGCAGTCGGGCGAGTGCGAGCTGGCTTTAAAGCTGCCCAGTCTCCATGGCGGGCTCACCGAGCTACTGCTGGCAAATGGCACACTGCTTGAGCAGGATGGCTTCACTCTGTTACGCACCAGTGACAACCAGCTCGCTGGCTGCTGTGTGCTGCCAGTCGCGGAAACCGGACTCGGTGCGGCGACTCAGGTGATTTACGATTCGCTATTTCGCCTGCTGGACGCCTTGCCGGATGTGCACCTCTATCGCGTGTGGAATTACGTGCCATTCATCAATCAGGAGACGGACGGCATGGAGAACTACCGCCACTTCAACGTGGGGCGGTGGGATGCCTTCCGCTCGCACTTTGGTGACCGCTGCAACCCTAACATGCCCGCAGCCAGTGCCGTCGGGATCGAGGAGCCTGCAGTCGTCGTTGCCTTCCTGGCCGGCCCTGCGCCAGTGTCCTACATCGAGAATCCCGAGCAAGTGCCCGCTTACGATTACCCCTGCGCCTACGGCCCGCGGCCGCCCAGCTTCTCCCGCTGCGCGTTGATTCACGACGGAGGCACTGGTACTGCGACCGCATATCTGTCCGGCACCGCCAGCGTCAAAGGTCACGTAACCGTCGCCGCTGACTGCCTGGAAACCCAGCTGCGCACGACGATCGACAACATCGGCATCATTCGCTCCCAGCTCAACATTCCGGCCAGCACCGACCTCACCACCTCCTGGCGGGCCTATGTCCGCGACCCGGAAGACACTCAACGAACACTGGAGCTGTTGTCCGACGAGCTGCCATCGTGCACCCCTGATAATCTGAACATCGTGCAGGCCAGTATCTGCCGTGCACCCCTGCGCGTGGAGGTCGAGGGCATTTTCTGCTGGGGCCGGTAGCAGTTTCGAAAATGGGCTACTACTGCCCGATACCTCTTCTATTCAGAGGCACGCAACTGAAAGAAAGTGGCGTGCGACCCGCTCGGGGTGGGCGGGTGCCAGCGAAGCGTGAGTTGTTCCCAATCAGCGTCGAGGGGCTTGCTCGTGGCTTCCGTGGTAGGCGAGGCGTCCATCCATGTAACCAGATCAACGGACTGGTTGAGTCCGATGGCGACGGCGCGGCGCTTCGTGAGAGCGAGTTCGACCGCTTCCACCCGCCCTGGGTCAGCCGCTTCCCGAATCGTTCGGATCGTCCAGGTCGGCATACTTCCAAAATCGAGAGGATCGCTTCCGAGCGTGAATTCCAGGAAATCGCCCACCGTGTCACCATCGAGGTCTCCCAGCAATCCGGCATCCGGCACTGGCTCCCAGACCGGGCGGATCAGGAGCGGTTCGAGCCATCGCGCGAACTCACTTACGGCTGGCTGTGATGCTGGATCTCTAAAGAATACGTGACCAGCCGCGATCCCATTGACCCGTAGTTCAAATCGATAGAGTCCAGCTTCCAGCGTATCGAAAACATACTGGTGCGAGTGACTTCCAGTGCCGGGAAAACCGATGCCGGTCGAGGGAACCTCAGGCCGAGGCGAGAGGGTGACGTTTACTGAAATGTTTTTTCCGTTTCGAATCGGTGTTGCCCATTCAGCGATGGTCTCCTCTGTCGATCCGAGATCAAATTTGACGTCAAGAGCCAGCCGATTCGTTGATTCCGGCAGCGCGTCAAGCACGACCCCAGCTGGTGGTGGAACTTCGGGATAGACGAAGCTCTGGCTCGCCAACTCGCAGTTGTTCAAACGAAAGATGATCTCAAAATATCCGTGGCGCGTTTCGTCTCTGGGTTCGCGCAGTTCGGTAGGAGGGGGTGGCGAAGGCAAGGCAAGCACCTCACGCTCGAAGCGCACCGGAAGATCGCTCTTTGGAATGGCGACAAAGTCATAGGGATAGGTGAATTCATCAGGGGGTGGTGCGGCGCCGCCAATGGTTTCCTGAATCTTCACCAGCAGTTCCATGCCATCATCGCTGACTTCGGTGACCCCAACGCCCATCCCCAATGGAGTGCGGCCAAGAAACACGCCAATGACCATTTGCCTGGAAAAATCAACTGGCGGGGCGGGCAAGGCGGGATCGCGCTGTCCGGCCACCCGGTCAAGAAACCTCCCCCATGCCGATTCGCTGCGGATCACGGTGGTCATCGGTTCCTCGGGAGCCAGGAACGTGTAGTCGGCTCTCGTGAGTGGAACGACTACGGCGGGGCCTGGGATCACTGATTCTTCTCTCAGAAATGTGACAGGCGCATCCGTTCGCGCCAGAGCAACAATATGGCGTGGGTCGATCAAGTTCTCGGTAACTGGTTTGCCCGGTGCGGGAAGGGCGGCCGTATAGTTCACAAGAATGGTACCATCCGTTTGGGTCGAGATCCTTCGGATCTCCACTGCATGGCACCCTGACGTTTGCCCAAGAAACACACCGATGAAGATTTCCCTGTCGAAATCGACTGGCGGCGCAACTGGCAGCGGGCCGAGGGTCAGATCATAAGGCGCAATCCAGTCGTTCCATTCCTGGAGGCTCCTGAGGACAACCGTCCCTGCAGGAATACTCGAAGTCCCAGCCGGAAACCCGACGGTTCGATAGGGCACCGGTTCTCCGATTTCAGACGGAGTTCGCTGCACATCGAACAACTTGTAAAGATGACTTGCACGGTCTGGTGGGAACGGAGGATTCCCGCCTTTGGTGAAGGGGGGGCCAGTCGTTGCATCAATCACTATCCTGTCGCCGTCGATATGAGGTACACCCCAGTCATCAACTGCATAAAACTGCGGCCCCGGAAAGGTGACCTCTACATCAGCGCCGACGTGCCCAGCGGGCGTCAGTGTTGGGGAGATCTTTGCGGATGCATTCCCCGCCGATTCCCCATCAGCCAGCAGACGTTCCGTAGATACCAGGCTGCACCAATAGAATACAGCAGAGCCAAGGATGACAGTAACCGAACGGTTGCAAGTGGCTTGTTTCATAGGGCTACGTGACGGCAGGTGATAGACTCGTATGCAAAATGGCGAAATCAACAGGTTCTAATCTAATCATCCTGACTGCGATGATGCCAGATGGCCGTGTGGGGCAAGAATACATCGGATTCCGTCTGTAATTCTACATCACCAAGAGCAGGGAACTCAATACCCGTCATTTTTCAATTCCTCACTCGCCCCCAATCGTGATTGGATTCCCTGTGGGCTCCTGTCTCCAGCCTGGAGTGCCCCCTTGTGCAGCCGGATCAGGAACGTAGTTCGTGCTCCAGCCACTCCAACCATCGGAGTAATTGCGAATGTTTTCAAAGCCGAGGAGCCATGCGTAGTAGAAGGCTACGCTCGATCTCCATCCACCACCACAGTAGAAGATCACCTCGCGTTTGAACATCCGGTTGCCCTCATAGGGCACCAGTCCCTGGCGCTGCCACATGGAGAGGATCTCAGCGGGCGGACGCAATTGCCCGTTGGGTTTGACGTAGATGTTGGAGCTGTCGTCGCCATCTCCTACAGCCAGGGCTCCGGGAATGCGTCCTTTGGCGTCGAGGTAGTTGTAACCACTGACCTTCCCCATGAATTACACCTCGCTGCGTACGTCTGCAAGCCACACTTCCGGGCTGTTGTATCGGGCAAGGACTTCGTCCGAAGTGGCGTTCCAGCTGTTTGATACCGGAGCCGAAAAGGATGCTGGCCGCGGAACTTGAAACGTTCTTTCGACCGGATAACCAGCTGCTCTCCATTGCCTCATCCCACCATCAAGCAGGCGGACATCCCTCACTCCCGCAATCTTCAATATCCACCACACACGCGCGGCCGCGATCATCTGTTTCCCATAAACCACCACGGTAGTTCCACGAGTGATACCTGCCCGGCCTATTGCGCGATGCAATTCCTCAGTGCTGCGCAGTCGCCAGCGTGGGTAGCCATTTTCCAGATCCTCAGTGTTGATGTAAACCGCACCCGGTATATGCCCGTGGGCAGCGTCGTTCGCTGCCGCTTCACCCCAGCCAGCCTCAAGAACCACGAAGCGCTCATTGAGATACGTCGGCGGACGCAGGCGCTTGAATCCACTTTGATGGTAGTCGAGCAGAGACTTCACCCACGTGACTGAAACCAGAGCCTGGTAATTTGGCGCCTCGGCTGCGGGGAAACTGGGATCAGGCTGGAGCGCAATCGGCTTGGACGGTGTGGAGCATCCGGTGAAGACTGCGAACACCAGGATCACCAGGGCGTGCTGTGGTGTGCTCACGGCAGCTGCCACTGATTGTCAAAGAATCCGGCCTTTACGACTCCGGCACTGCGCTTGATGAGCGTTTCGCTTTTCATGATGGTGAAGTCGGGATAGCCGACGCCGGAGACGAAGTAGGGCAGGAGGTTGCTGGCGCGGAAGCCTGCCATGCCGGTGCCTGCGACCACTCCGACGGATGCGATGCTGCTGTTGGGGCGCGGGTAGACGAAGAGGGTGGTGAGGTCGCTGCCTTCGATTGTTTCATCGCCAAATTGCACAGCTCCGTTGGTGACATTGATAGGGCAGTCAGCGAGCAACGTTTCCCACGCTCCGTTGGTATCGCGGTTGCCGAAGAGGATGACGCTGCGGTCGTTGAACTTATCCGCATCGAAGTCGGTGTCAGCCACGATATCGATGGAGCCATTGCCACGGTACCAGAACATCTCGGCATCGTAGCGTGCCTTGGCCAGCGCCCAGGTGTTCTGCTCGGCATCGCCAGTAGTGCCGTAAACGAAGACCATGCGGTTGCGGAAAGCTTCTTTAAATGGCCCCATGCGCTCTGGGCGCTTCTCGTTCGCACCAGGAACGCCAGTGATCGACCACTTGCCGCCCAGTTTGCTCAACCAGACGTGATGCGTTCCCGCAGGAGAGGCGACGTTCCCGATCTGCTGTCCGTCGATTTCCATGGTCAATGGTTCACCGGTGGGGACGTGTGCGATATTGATCGAAAAGCGCGACACATTCTCGGTGGTTCCGGCGAACTGGCGCTTCGCGGAATCGAAGGCGATGTCGATGCCGCTGGTTTCGAGTGGAGACGATTGCGCTTCGATCGTGGCCCAGTGGCAGCGGGAGGAGACACCGGGGCTGGCGGTCGTGAACTGCACTTTGGTCACAGCTTCCGGCAGTGGCAGTTGGTGATGCTTGAAGAATTCAAACATGCGCGGCCAGTCGACACATTGGTTTCCCCACCAGTGGCCAGCGCCGGGTTGTTCGAAGTAACTGAAGTCCGGGTGGAAGGTGGCGAGGTGCTCGCGCATCGTGCGCGCTTCGGTGACGGGGACATTGTCATCGGCATCGCCGTGCAAAATGTAGACGCCCTCGTGCCGGTAGTTGCTGGACAAGGCGAGGGTGTCACTGGGCGATGCCGCACGGAGGAAAATCTTCTCGACCGCGTTCGGCTCCTCACGTTTCATGGCACCCGCATAAGACCAGAAGCTGATCCAGCCGGCGCTCGGGCCGATGGCGGCAAACTGATCGGGAAAGTGCACGCCCAGCTGCCAGGTGCCGTGGCCACCCATCGAGTGCCCGGTGAGGTACTGCCGCTGCGCGTCAGGCTTCAGCGCAGCCTTAGCGTGTTCGAATACCTCCATGGCATCGATGCGCCCCCAGTCTTCCCAGTCGAAGCCGAACGGTCTGCGGTTGGTGGGGGCAACAATGTGCGTCCAGTCCTTGTTCTGATAACTCCTGGCCTGACCGATGCCCTCCACACTTGCTCCATGGAGCGAAAGCACGATGCCAGGTGTCGGATCGCCCTCCTTCGGAGTCGCAGGCACGAGTCCGTAATACTGCACGCTGCCATCGATATCGCTGATGAACGTGACCCGGCGGGTCTGATCCGGATTGAATACCGGGCCTTCGAACTGTTTCCGTGCAACACTTTTGCCAGTTCCCTTGTGCTGAAGACTTACATTGAAGGAAACATTATCGGTCACCACCTGATCATTCGTGATGAGAAAGCCCAGCTTGCGAAACCCGAGGGGCGGAATAGGGCCACACGGAGTTACCTCGTCATTGCGGTAGTTTGCATGAATCTCAAGATCATCGAGCCATTCTGTGGTGGCGTTGACGACGATGGCAGCTCCCCACATTTCCGAGGCTGGCTGACGCATCACCCAGTCCGGTAGCGTCACATCACCATCATGAAAAAACACCGACTGCTCGGCTTTTGTCAGTGTCGCGGAGAACGCGCCCGCTCTTCTGCTCGCGGCAAAGAGAAAGTGGTTGATGCCCTTTTTCACCAGCACCGGGATTGGCACTGGGTTGTTGCCGTATGCGTCACCAATGCGCCATTCACCGTTGACCATCACTGCCGACTGGCCCTTTGCATTCAACAGCAGCACCTCCTCAGCTTCGCTGGTGGCCGTCAGATAAATGTAGTCCGCTCCGCCGCCCCGTCTGCGCCGCCGTGACTCGCCTTGTTCCGTGTCCTCGTCGTTGGACTTGGGAAGAATCAGTTCGCCGTCCTTGTAGGTGGCACTTCGCCACGGTGCCTCTTTGCCTCTCTCGTGTGGAACCATGTCGCCCGCTTTGGGCGCAGCAAAGCCATCCCGTGCGATCACATGGAGCAGCCCATCCGTCGCAAATGCCTCACGACGACCTTCCTTCACCGAAGAGAGAACAAGACATTCTTCATCAAATTCGAGCGCAACGGCAGCTCCGATCGAATTTGCAAAGACCAATAACGTTAGCA
>JAGROY010000020.1:0-5163 GCA_020439995.1 Verrucomicrobiia bacterium | reverse complement strand
CGCATTGGAAGAGTTCATACCGCTTACCAGGTCGCGAGGCAATGCGCATCTCGCCGGAGATTGTGGCGGCAAATGGACTAATTGCCGGGCTCTGGTCAGATACTGGTGCAGAGAATCACCCAGCGCAGCGTGAAGTTCATGAGATGGATGCGAGTATTTTCCTTCTCGCCCGCGAGCTGGAGCCAAGCCTGCGCCAACCTCGCCCAGCATCACCTCAGCCTTTTGATCAGAACTTTGGACACCGTCGTCTTCATCTCTTCATCCCGCTTTCTACAAAGTAACGAATAGATAAGACTGCTTAGCATGGCCCCCTCAACTGAGAACTATGAACCGTTCCGGACTACGCGTTGGAGCTTGGTGATGGAAGCGGGCAAAGTCCAGAACCCCGCATCCGATCAGGCATTGGAAGGTTTGTACCTTATCTACTGGAAGCCACTCTACACGTTCCTGCGCCGCAGCGGTTATCAACCGCAGGATAGTCAGGATCTCGTCCAGGGGCTGTTTTATCATCTTCTTCAAAAGAGAGGTTTCTTTCAACGGGCTGACAGAAGTCGTGGACAGTTTCGTAGTTTTCTCCTCGGTGCTCTCAAAAACTTTCTCGCTGACGCCAAGGCAAAGGACGCTGCCATCAAACGTGGGGGAGGCGCGACTCATTTATCGCTGGATTTCCGATCGCTCGAAGAAAGTATCTGCGATTCTGGAACAGATGATCCAGCCGAGGAATTCGACCGGCGCTGGGCGATGACAGTGTTGGAGGAGGCACTTAGGAGGCTTCGGACGAAGGCTGAGACTCGTGGACAGTTGCAAGAACATGAGACTGTTTTCGCCTATATTTCCGGGAAATGCGGTGCCACTACTCCAAGATCGATGGCGGAGAAGCTGAGCGTGTCCGAGGATGCATTCAAGATGAAGGCTTCTCGTATGCGCAAGGCTCTGAGTCTAAGCTGTAACTGAAACCGTTGCTAGCCGTACCGACGTTTCTGAGGAGCTCATTTACCTGAAGCGCCTCATGAAGAATTTGTTGTAGTTTGTCTGTTACCCGAATCCATTTCTTCCTGAGTAGAGGGTGAAATGACTATCGAAACGATGAATTCCTGCCCTACATGCAAAAAAGAAATTCCAGATGGTGCTCCCGAATCGGTGTGCCCGAGCTGCTTGCTGGATGAGACTGCTGATTTTGCCAATCCCACTACCATAGACCAGGTACCTGCCGAGAGCCTTGGTCAGATTGGAAATTTCAAACTCAAAGCGGAGATTGCCCGTGGCGGCATGGGGGTCGTCTATAGGGCTTACCAGGAAGACTTAAACCGCATGGTTGCCATCAAGATGATCCGTGGCGGACGATTTGCTGATGACCGAGAACAGAAACGCTTTCTGGCAGAAGCAGAGGCCGCTGCAAACCTCCGCCATCCTGGCATTGTCGCCATTCATCAAGTCGGTGAAGAAAATGGAAATCATTACTTCTCCATGGACTTTGTCGAAGGCGGCGATCTCGAAACCTGGCTTGGTGGTCGCCCCATGGAGGATATGAAGGCGGCGCATCTCATAAAGGAGATCTCCAGGGCAGTGGCCTATGCCCATGGTGAAGGAATCATTCATCGAGACCTTAAACCGCAAAACATCCTCATGGACGCCGATGGTAAGCCCCACGTTACCGACTTCGGTATCGCCAAACGCATTGACGGTGACAGTCAGTTGACTGTGACGGGCGCGGTGATGGGGAGCCCCTCATACATGTCGCCGGAACAGGCTGCAGGCCAAACCTCAAATATCGCAGTCACCTCTGATATCTATTCCCTCGGCGCAATACTTTATGCTCTTCTCACCGGTCGTCCACCGTTCCAGGCTGCTACCCCGATGAAAACTCTGGAGCAGGTGACTTCGCGAGAACCGGTGCCACCCAAAACACTCAATCCTTCGATCTCGGACGATCTCAATACAATTTGTCTTAAATGCCTGAACAAGTCCCCCGAGGCCCGCTACAACTCCGCTGATGAGCTCATCGCCGAGCTGAACCGGTTCTGTGAGGGCAAGCCAATTTTGGCACGCCCTATCGGACGAACGGAGACGGCGCTCAAGTGGGTGCGGCGAAACCCGCTGGTCAGCATCCTTTACGCGACCATCGGCATCGTCGCATTGGTCGGCTTCCTATCCGTCTTGTGGCAATTGCAGAAAACCAAAGCCGCGCTCGACACTGCGAGGGAACTGCAGAGGGCAGAAATCAGCGCGAGGGCACCACGCCATTCGCCTAAGTTGGTGCTGCAGCAAAACTCGGAAACCTTATCAGTGGCATTTGCACCAAATGGATCAGATCTGCTGACGGCTTCCGCCGACGGCTACTGGCGCCTCTTCGATGGCAGTGACGGCGAACTTCTCCGAGAGCTTAAGGGCCACGAAGGAATGGTAGCCGATGCAGAATTTAGCGGTGATGGCTCCCGTATCCTGACATACTCATTCGACTCCCAGACACACCTCCCTCATCTCAACCCGAACGGAGAAACCGTCCTGACCGATTCTTCCCATGCGTACGGCGATCAGTCCGCACGGCTCTGGGATCCCGCTACAGGCGCCAACCTGCAGACATTTACCACGGCCACGCAGATGACATCCGCCAAGCTTAGTCCAGACGGAAAGTGGATAGCCACTACGGATTGGGATGGGATGGTAACCATCTACGAGGCGGCAACCGGAACCAAGAAGGGATTTTATCAAGCGTACACGGGAGCGATCGGAGGATTGGATTTCAGCCCCGATTCGCAATCGCTGGTGACCTCATCGGAAGGGCAGTCCTATGACATGGAGATGACGCCGATGGGTAGCGGAGGTTCTTCCACCTCGTCACACGAGCCGTTCCTGGCGCACGTCCTAGAGGTTCCTGGAGCCAGACCCGTGGCCTCGCTTCCCAACCAGGCACGCAATGGTCTGGGCACCCTGCCAATCGTCAGCCGCATCGCAAGCAGCAGGTCTACCGCACGATTCAGTCCAGACGGCACCCGCATCGTGACCACCGGAGAACGGCAGGAAAACAACTGCCTCTGGAACGCACGAACAGGCAAGCTGATCGAGCGGCTCAAGGGGCACTCACATAGCGCTTACATGGCTGCCTTTTCTCCTGACAGCCGTCGGATCGCTACCGCTGGTGCGGACAACGTCGCCATTCTCTGGGATGCTCAAAGCGGAGAGCGGCTGAACGTACTGAAGGGCCACGAAGGGCCGGTGTTGTGGGTGGAGTTCAGTCCAGACTCGCGACTGGCGGTCACGGCTTCAGCGGACGGCACCGCCCGGGTCTGGAGCGTAGGGCGAGGCATCTGTATTTCAGTTTTGAGAGGCCATACAAAAAAGGTCTACCGCGCTCGTTTCAGTCCTGATGGACTGCGCGTCGCCACAGCCTCAGAAGACGGCACTGCCTGCATTTGGGACGCGGCGTCCATGGATTATCTATCCCGCATTTTCAAACACGACGATGTGGTCTTGGCGATGGAATTCTCAGAAGACAGCAAACACATGGTGACGCGTTCACGGGATGGGGTGGCAAGGGTCTGGAATTCCAAAAGTGATGCCCCACTGCGATTACTCAAAGGCTTGCCAGAGATAATGGATGACGATCTCAGGAGCCAATTCGTTGATGAGACACTCTTCGCGCGCTTTTCTGCTGATGCGTCGCGGCTTGTTACCTTGACCGATGAACCCAAGGCGAGGGTCTCGCTCAAGCCGGTGCTGGGATTCGGCGGAACCGAGATCGATTCCCCGTATGCACCCCTGCGTGTCTGGAACGTTGATTCCGGATTGGTCGAACGTGCATTTCCTCGAGCCGACAAGGCCATTGCCAGTGTTGATCTGAGTTCCGATGGCCGCCTGTTAGCTGCTGGACAACACGACCGCCTCGAATTCAAAACGGTGTTCCGTTCCTCATCGAAGTCAGGGAGTCGGGGCTCTCAGAAAAGGACGGACAGTCCAACCTCTGCGTGGATATGGGATATGGAAACGGGAAATATCATTCATGAGCTTGAGGGGCACGAAGGCAGGATCCTGGTGGTTGCATTCTCCACGGATAATGGCCTCTTGGTCAGTGCTGACAGCAGTAAGGCGCGTCTCTGGGATGCCGCTTCAGGCAAGCAGCTGTGTACATTTAAAAAGTCTGCGTATGTTGAACAGTGCGTATTCCTACCGGATGGGAAGCGAGTTCTGCTACGATCACCCGGTAAAGTGGGCATTTGGAGTCTTGAGACGGGTGACATGCTCACGCGCTTTACGATTAATGGACGCCAGACCGACATACGGCAATGTACACTATCCCCCGACGGCAAGCTCGTGGCCTGCTTTACCCAGTATTCAAATTCGCTCTACCTTTGCAGCAGTGCCAGCGGCGAAGTGGTACAGGAGCTTGAAGGGCATCGATCGGAGATCAATTCTGCTGCATTCCATCCATCTGGTGAATGGTTGGCGACTGCATCAGAAGACAAAACCGTTAATATCTGGAATACCTCGATGGGAACCCTTGTCAGGACACTGGAAGGGCACAAGCAGCCAGTGACCTCGGTTATCTTCAGTCCAGACGGCCTTTGGCTGGGGTCCACATCCCGCGATTTTACAGCCCGGCTCTGGCCAGTCGCCGCGTTTTAGCGTTGCAGGCGAAATCTACACAAGACGTGCGTTTCATGTAGATGGAGTTTAAGCGCCACGGAGTGCTTCCACGTGCTTGGTGATCGAAATAAGGGGCATACTGCACCTGCTGGTGTTCGATGGAGACGAGTCGGTGGAGTTGGCGGCCCGACTATCCACAGCATATCGCCAGATCAAGCCCAGCCACCCCGCTACTGGCAACAGAGCAGTCACCACCTGCCGCCTTCCACCCGGTCAGGTAAAAAGCGATGAGGATTGCCCATCCACTCTGCTTGGTCGCAGCTCACTGCTCGCAGCAAACCGTCACGAAAGAACGGGCAGCTGTTATCGTCACCCACGTAGATGGCGACACCATCGAGATCCTCGCGGCACTCACCGACCCCACCAAGCTCGATTCTCTAACCAGCAAGGAATACGACGAGAACGCCAAGGGCAGTTAACCCGGCGCTCAATCGCTCATTGGGCGATCGGGAGCGGCGAAAGATCATTTCCTGCGCCGAGACTTTTTCGGAGAGTCCATTTGCTTCGTCAAAACTGAGA
>JAGROY010000002.1 GCA_020439995.1 Verrucomicrobiia bacterium | reverse complement strand
TGGACTGACATGGGAAAACCCTGGGATGATGCCCGGCAGGCGCTATTTTGGCACCCCGGCCTCAAAGTGAGCGATGTCCTCTGCGTGGACGCCCTTCGTTTCACTCAGCATCTCCCGGACTTGCGCTGTCTGTTCCTCATTGCGCCAGCTGCCAGTGCCAAGGTGCTGGAATGCCTCTGCCCGGAGCTGGCCGCGCAGGGTGAGGACAACATCAAGGACAGCCGCTGTGTCCTTAAGTTTTACTGGTGGCAGGATGAGGCTGAGGGCTTCCCGTTGAAGAGACTCCGGTAGCCCAGTGGCCCAGGCAGTTGCGTCTGCCTTGTCGCTGTAGAACTTGGCCACCGTCGCCAACATTCCATCTGGGAGGTCGTGCGGGTTCTGCATGATGAATTCCGCAGCGCTGACTTCATTCCACTGCGCCCAGGCGAGGCCGACACTTTTTCGTGCTGCTGCCCGATCGGCATCGCTGGTGCGTATATTTCCCGCCCAGTTCATCGCGGCGCTGGGGTCCCTGCTCACCCAGGTAGAGGCAATGTTCATGAACCCATTTTCCCGCAAGTCGCCCTCGGGCAGGTTGAGCGCGAACTCGGCGGCGGCATGGACATTTGTTTCGGCGAACTGCTCGAAGACTTTGTACAACGCAGTAGTCCGCAAGTCGCCGACCAAAGTAGCGTTGACCCAGTCGTAGGCTTCTGCGGGATAGAGCTTGGCATAGCTCGTGGCGATCTCCTCAGACAGATTGCGGAAGCGTGACTGGGCGGTGATTGTAGCAAACATTTCGGCTGCCCGGACGGGATCAGCTTTAGTAGTCTGCGAGATCACAGCAGCGATCGGCACTTCCTGCGCCTGGACGTCCAGCGTATTCGCCCATGCGAGAACGGCATCGGGGTCACTGGTTGCCCACTGTTCGGTGAGCGCCTCTATGACACGCGTGCGGTAGTCGCTCAACGGTAGATCACGAATGCTCTGAGCCAGTTGGGGGAAATCGGCACCGTCCCAGGTTGCTGGAACGAAATTCTCAAGCCGCATCTTCTCCCAGTCCGGCACCAATCCTTGCGCCAGCGTTTCGCTCATGATCGCATGCATGGCTTCGCGCTTCATTCCTCCTATTCCGACGTAGTCATGTTGCGAATATTCGAGGGCCGCATCCAACGCGCCATTCAAGTTTGAGCGTGCCCAGACACGGAGATGCTCATGGGTTTGCATGGATCCCGTCTGCTTGGAAAGAAATTGCAGGACGTCTGCTGGGGCTAACTTAGACCAGTGGAGGAGAACTGGCTCCAGCATCGATAGTGGCGTGCTCTTGTCTTTCATCGCCGCTTCTAGCTCGGCTGCGTCCATTTGTTTCAAGCCATCGACGATTCGTAATCGTGTCCGAAACGGGCCGTCCTCTGCAGCGCTTGTTCTGGGCGGATCGGTTGCGATCGAGGTGGCAATGACAGCCTCATTGTTCGGGCGTGCTGGCGCTGGTAAGGCTGACAACGTACCACCGAGACGGATACCAAGAGCCAGCGATCCTATCATTCCCAGAATGAGTAGACCACGTGACAGCCAGTGAGGAATGGGTATCATGCGAATCTAGTCTGATGGCGGCGGGTTGCTTGCAATCTGTTCGGCCAGGGAGATGAAGCTGATCATTTCTTGCTCGGAAAGCGATGAATCCAGCACCGCAGACACGGCCTTGCTCATGTCTTTCGTGGCCCATTCGTGGAATACGTTCATCGCGTTGCTACTGCGAGAATGGCGCTCTTCAATAGCCAGCGCCCAGGCAAAAGCTGAAGCTGGATCATCTTTGGTGGTTTGCTCAACGAGCGTCTGGATGGCCATGTCTTTCACCGAGCCGGAAGGCATGGAGTCAATATTGATTGAGGCCACTTCTGGCTGGTTGCGAATCCAGGTGCCGACGAGATGATCGATTGCTTCCCGTTGATACTCGGGCTGAAGGCTGTTCTGGATCCAGTGCAGTCCGGCTTCGGGATCTGCGTTTGCGAAAATATCACCCATCGCCGCCGCCGCCGACTGTTTCACCTCAGAGTGCCTGATCTGTTCGAACAATTCCATGGCCTTCTCTGGGGTGATGGCATTGGCAGCCAAGGCGCTGCGATAGAGGGAGCTGCGAATCTCCTCGCTGCCGCCGCTCCATTGCTCCGCCCATGTGATTGCGGCATCGAAATCAACTCCTGACCAGCCCTGAACTGCTCCGGAAAGCAATTGCCGTAGTTCATTGGAGAGATCGGTAGCTGCCCGATCTGCCAGTGCATCGACGATGATCGGGAAGTCGCTTGCCGTTCGGGCCGAACTGATGGCAGGGCTGATGGCTGCGCAAATACCCGGAGTGTTCCCGAACTGATCGAGAAAACTCGCCATATCTCTTGCCTGCAGCGCCGGGGCGATGCTCTTTTTCAATAGGATCTTCGCCCGTTCATCTGACGTTTGGCCGTTGACCCAACGAAACGCTGCTATCGGATCTTTCATTGCCAAGCGTGATGCGACAGCGTCCAATGCTCCGTCTCCAGGCACTTCTTCCCGTGCGTTCGTGAGGCTATCATAGAGCTCTACCATCATTTTTGGATCGTCAGGCATTGACCAGAACATGAGCGATCTAAGATGTCGTGCGTCTTCGAGCGAATCCGCCCACTTGAAGGCTGCAGCTGGATCTTTGGATGCATAGACACGAGCGATGTTAGTTAGATTTAAAAGCGCTTCTGCCCATCCCTTGAGTTGCGGCAAATATGATTCTGCGAGTAGCGGGTCATCGTCAGCCAGTTCAACGAGTGCCATTTTTACCCAGGGGTAGTGGTGAGATGGAAGCCAGCGATCGAGTGCTTCTTTCGGGTGCGTTCGTGCGAACGCAGTCTTCGTATCTTCGAGCCATCGGAATATCCACACCCCACGCTCCTTCAGTTCATCAAGCTTCGCCAGTGCGCCGTCGACATCGAGTTCCGCCCAGATCGCGAAGGCTCGGGAAAGAACTGGATCTTCTGGTGAGCGTGTCGCCAGCAGCCGCTCAATCGCACCATTGGCATCCCGTTCGATCCAGCGCGCGAGAATAAGCTCGTCGTTGTAGTCGGTTCCTCCTTCTTCACAGTCAAAGGACTCGGCAAGTTCATCGAGCGTGGCATGTTCGATCCATTGCTCGGGCCGAACCGTTGGGTTCAAACTCACTGGTGCAACTGTGTTCCCAGGCGCGGGGATGGCGCGATCCTTTGCAGACCATCCGATGAACAGTCCCAGGAAGAATGCCAGGGTCAGAGCTATTCCAACAATGCGAATCACCCTGACAGTATGCGCGTCTAGTCGAGTGCCGTCTGTAAAGGACTTGTAAAATAGATCACCGGCTCACTTTCCGGCGTGCACGCGTCCCAGACCGAATTCGTTGCTGACCTTGACGACTTTGCCCTCGTCCACGTGGACTTCGATGAATTTTGACGAGCCGAATGGCTTACCGTGCTCGTCTTTCAGTGTAGCTACTTTCTTGCGCGATTTTACGTCGAACACATCCGGCGTGTGCGAGTAGCCATACGTTCCATCCAGAGAAAAACACACCCAGCCGTGGCCGCCCATGCTGAGGTCGAGGTGCCCAGTTTGCACTGGCGGCGAGACTGTCATGTCGAAGGTGTAGAGCCGTTTGCCTTCCTGGTCAGAGATCCAGAGCTGGGTTTCATCGGGTGTCATTCCTGCGCCGTGGGTGCGGTGCTCAATTTTCTCCTCTGTGTCAGGATTGATCGCGAAGACTCGGTGCAGCACTTTGCCTTCCTTCAAATCGACGACGTCGACGCCTACATGCTTGCCCAGGCAGACGTAGGCCTTGCTGTTGTCGCTGGTGACAGTGAAGGGGAATACGCCGACTTCGCCAACGGGAGAAATTGTCTGCAGGGCTTTGCCAGTGCCTGCATCGAACTGGGTGAGCGTTGTCGTTGTTCCCAGATAGACGAACTTGCCATCCAGGCTGGCGATACTGTTGTGCGCGGCCGTGTTAACCGGGATCGTCTCCAGCAGGTTGCCATCCTTTGGATCAATCACGACCATGCCGCTGTCATCCGCAAGATACCACCAGCCGCTCGGCGCATAGATGCGCTTGCCATCCGGGGTGATGCACGACCGGTCGCAGCCGCGATCATATTGCTTGTCCCAGACGACCTTTTCGCTTTCCAGATCAAAACAACCCAACCGCCGGTTCGTTGTTGAATAGTAGAGGCTCTTCGTCTCCGTGCATCCCGTGAATCCGCGCAGCCCTTCCATGAAAATCGGAATGTCGATACGCCGCACGAATTTGTGGCCGTTGTCGATGTCGAAAATAACGATCCCCGTGCCCGACTTGCCTTCGACCTGCGCTCCATCAGGAGTTGAGCAGTAAAGGTAACGCCGGACTTCGGCAGAGGCGTCGGACGTGAGCCATGCCGACGAAAGGGCGCAGAGGACGAGAAGGAGTGGGGTGGGTGATTTCATGGGAGCATTGATACTGCTCCGATGCGTCCCTGGCGATGATGAAAATCGGGTTCTGGCGTCTGGTTCACTGCATTTTGCTGAATCGTGGTTCACGAACCGTATGCTTCGTAGACGTTGTTCTTTGGGGGAAGTCCGAGGTCACCCAATCGCAAACGTTCACACTTTCGATGCCGGACGGACACGCCGCTACTCTTGCGGATCAAGAGCTTACCGATTCGATTGCGTGGAAGTCGTCATTGCCTGGGTGGCTGTGTTAGTCCGTAGTCTCGGGGGTCAACCGCACCCAGTCTTTCAGATAGGCGTGCTCAAAGATCATCTCATTCTGGATCTTCAAATCCTGACCCATTCCCGCATCCAGCGCGCGCTTGTACATTGCATAGGCGATGCCAATGTCCGCAAATGCCAATCCCACAGCGTTGAAATATGTGCGCTCTTCCGCAGTTTCCCGTCCGGGTTTTTCGCCTGCGACGAGGTCGATCAGATTTCCGTAAATGTCGGAGTCCTGCAAAACTCCCTCTTTATACATTCGCGACAGTGTCTGCGTGCGATGTTTGACAGTCTCCCAGTCGTCGCACACGATTTTGTCGGATTGCCGGGCAACTCCATAGTCGTCCTCCCAGCCGCCGATGTGACTGTAAAAGGCCCCGGGTTTCACCCATTCCGGCTTCAGTAGTGGAGCCTGAGCACTGGTCGCGGTGACGATAATATCAGCGTCTGAGGTAGCAGCACCTAGATCTGATCCAGTGGTAGTGAAATCCATGTCGCCGAAGATCGGTGACATTTCGCGAACAAAAGTTTCCTCTTCCTCGGCCAGCTTGGCAGCTACTTTGCAGACTTTGAGAGACGGGCGTACGCTCTTCATCGCGATCAAGTGCATCTTCGCCTGCTCACCGGCACCGATGAACCCAATCACCTCTGAGTCTTCGCGTGAAAGGTGTTTGGCTGCGATCCCACCCATCGCGCCCACGCGCATGTTCGAGCACAATGTCCCCTCCATAAAGGCAATTGGAAATCCATGCTCGATTTCTGAGAGTATGATGACAGCCGATAGGTTTTGAATGCCGTATTTGGCCGGATTAGGAGGAAATACGGAGACCCACTTCACTCCGCAGATTTTTTCAGTCGTGAATGTGGCTGGGAGGCAATTGATTCGCTCCTGAGTATCGTCGTTAAAAATCTGTACGATCTTTTCGGGGAACAAAACGTCACCGTCCCGGTAAGCGAGCATCGCCGACTCAGCCGCGTCCATCGCCATATGCAGGTCGAGGCAACCGGCACCTAGAAGATCTTCCTGAGAAAAGTATTGGCAGTGTATTTTATGATTCATAGCTACGCCATCAGCCTAGGCTTCCGCATTGCGCCTGCCCCGCCTCTGCTACGAACCAGTGTGCATATTGTGACCATTCTCCTCCGATGAAGGAGAGTCTGTCTACTGCCAGAGTTGAACGGCGACGATCTCGCGATCGCTGCGGGCGTAGATGCGATTTTTCGAAAATGCCGGATGAGCCCAGGTTTTGCCAATCAGCTGCATGCGTGATTGCTCAGTGAAACCTTCCGGGGTGCAGGTGGCCACGATCAATTCGCCGTTGGCGTTGAGTGCACAGATGAGGTCATTGGCCTTGTCTGCCCATACCAGTGATGCCTGCGGATTGCGATCAGCGGGGGTAGTCTGGTGGGCGTCTTTCCATAGTATTTTGCCCGTGGCAAGTTCGAAGCAGATCAGGCCGTTGGCCTTGTCGAGCAGATAAATGTAACCGTCCTTGTGCAGCGGCTGCGACATGAGGCCGCAGAGGTTCTCCTCATCGGACCACAGCAGCTTTGCTGTTTCGAGTTTGGGATCAAGTTGAATCGCTCTGGTTCCATGCCAGTAGCCGCTGACTAGTGCAATGCCATCGGCAAAGATCGGGCTGGCGATGCTGACGCCGTATTTTACTTTGTAGGGAATCGACCACTGTACCTTGCCATCTGCGGGCGAGATGCCGTGAATGTGCTCGGGAGTCCAGCCGATGAATTGCTCGATGCCCTCCCGCTCAATATGAAATGGCGTGCAGTACCCGGCGGGATCATTGCTGCTGCGCCACACTTCCTTCCCTGTCTTTTTATCGACGGCGATATAGCTCCCGCCTGGCTGGGCGCCGACATGCAGGATCGCCAGTTCATTCCAGATGACTGGTGAAGCAGCAAATCCCCAGGTGGGGATCTGGGCGCGAAGGGCTGCTACTGTATCGATGCTCCAGACAACGCGTCCGGTCGCAACCTCCAAGCAGAATGCGTGGCCCACTGCTCCAAGCGTGTAGGCGAAATCACCGTCGATGGTAACGGATGCGCGCGGTCCGCTGCCGTAGTCGAGGCTGTCGTAGCGCACTTCGTAGGCGTGTTCCCACAGGAGTGTCCCGGTGTCCGCCTGAAAGCAGAGGATGCGTTCCTGCTCGGCTGGTGACTTCGCGTAGTCCATCGTGAATACCCGTTCACCGTCTACAGTGACACCCGCATAGCCGCCGTTGATACGTTGTTTCCAAAGAGTTTTTACGGCGTCTTCTTCGAGCTTGCCCGGAAACGAATCGGGATTCCACTCACCAGTGCCGGTAGCTCCGCGCCACTGGGGCCAGTTGGCGTAGCTGGGTGCCGTCAGGCTTATCGCAGTGATCCAGATGAATGTTAGCAGGCTGGTGGAGCGATAGTACATTTGGTTCATTCGGAGTTAAAGCGATTGCGTCCGGCGATGCGCACCCCTTCCAGGGTAATGTTAGGGTTTACTTCGTCAATCTCGGGAATTCCAGGCAGTAACAGTTCGGCATAACCTCCAGTCGCCACTACTTGCAGGCGCTGTCCTTCCAAAAGATCGATGCCGACACTGGCTCGGATCTCGGCAAGGATGTTGCGCACCAGGCCTTGATAGCCGTAAAACGCACCGGCAAGCATGGCTTCTTCAGTGGATTTCCCCACTACCGTATCCGGCGTGCGCAGTTGAATGCGCGGAAGCAGGGCGGTTTTCTCGTGCAGATAATCCGTCATCGCAGCGAGCCCCGGAGCGATGACACCCCCAATGTAATTTCGCCGTGCATCGATGATGTCGAACGTGACCGCTGTGCCAAAATCGATTACCACTCCGGGGAAGCCGTAGAGTTCTGCGAGTGCTGCCGAATTGGCGAGCCGGTCTCCGCCGATGCGTGACGGATCAGTAAACTCGATGCCGACTCCCAGGTCCCATGTGTGGTCGATCACTTCCACTTTCCGGCCGAAGTAGTCTGCGAACACGCGTGCCTTGTCTGGAACCACGGACGCAAGCACCGCGCGCGCAACATTCCAGTCGCTGACGGCTTGCCCGAGGGTTTCTAGGGACAGCTCAGCCGTGACCAGTTTGCGCTTTTCACTGATGAGTTTTACCCCGTCCGTCAGCGCGAGTTTGACGAACGAGTTCGACAGGTCAGCTACAAGAATGGTGGTGTTCATGGCTGCTTCCAGTCGGGAGTGGTGAAAATCACGCTGGTCTGGTTTTCCACGGAATCCAGCTCAAAGGGCAAGGCGCTCTTGACCGGCACGCGTTGGCCTTTGCTTTCAAAATTCAGCCCCTCCTGCAACTGCTCACGATCGAGCCAGTAGATGATCGTGACTTGTTCGCGATCGCCTGCCTTAATCACTGGAGGATAGACGCCGGGCAGAAAAAACAATGGCGGCGCTTTTCCAGTGGTTGTCACCAACCGTGCGCCGTTCGGATCATCGGCCACTGCTGCGGTGGTAATATCTGCATCACCGGTGCGATTGTCGTAGTCGACGGTCAGGGTGAGCACCGCATTGGCGAAATCACGTTTAAGCTCGACCCGTGTCACCTTGAATGGAGCGTTGCTGCTTGTGTCACCGCGGAAGCGCTTGCTCCAGTGGACGTAGGCAGCGATCCCGCCGCCGAGCACGAGCAGAATGAGTAAGATGAAAAAGATGCGACGTTGAGTCATATCAAGGGAGCCTACGGATTCCAGTCACGGTGACAAATACTTTGCATCCCACCGGGTTTCGCATTTTGATTTGCGCATGACGACAGTGGGATCTGATTCAGGCAAAATAGTTCTTATCACAGGTGCCTCCCGTGGCATCGGGTTCGAGGCTGCGCGTTTGTTTGCCGCCGAGGGGCATTCCGTCATTCTTTCGGCTAGAGATCGCCAACGGGGATTGTCTGCGGTGGACGCATTGAAGGCGGAGGACTTGCCAGGCTCGGTGCATTTTTTGCATCTTGACGTGACCGATGCCGCATCGATTGCCGGCGCAGTCGAGGAGGTGACCGAAAAGTTCGGGAAGCTGGATGTGCTGGTGAACAATGCGGCGATCCTCCGCGACCACTACGTCAAGGCTTCCGAAGTCGCGCCTGACACACTCGACCAAACGCTGGCTACGAATGTGACCGCAGTCCACGCGATGATCGGCGCATTCCTGCCCCTGCTTCGAGCATCCGGACAGGCTCGAGTGATCAATCTGGCCAGTGGGGCGGGGCAGTTGACGTGGATGTTCGACAAAGTTTGGGCACCGGCCTACCAGATTTCCAAAGCAGGCGTGAATGCGGTCACGCGCATCTGGGCCACTGAGCTGCAGCCCGATGGGATTCCTGTGAACAGTGTCTGTCCGGGGTGGTGTCGCACGGAAATGGGCGGGGAGGAAGCGGACCGGAGCCCGGAAGAAGGTACGTCGGGCATTCTCTGGCTCGCCAATGAGGCTCCGGCAACAGTGACCGGGAAGTTCTTCCGCGATCAGGAAGAGCTGGACTGGTAAACGTGTGCGCTGACTTGAGCGCCTGCGCAAAATGGGACAAGTGAGTTTGCCTTGACCGCCGTCATCGATCCGAGCCATAACTTTGGCCATGAGCAATGTTGTAAGCATCCACCCCTATTTCAAAACGCACGAAGGCAAGCTTGGTGCGTTCAAAGAGCTGATCCCCAGGTTTGTGGAACGCACTCGGTCTGAGGAGGCGTGCCATTGGTATGACTTTTCCATCTGCGGTGACACGGTGCATTGCAGGGAGGGGTATGAAGGGGCCGATGGATTGCTCGCCCATCTGGCGAATGTGGATGCTCTGGTCGCGGAAGCCTTGACCATTTCCGATCTCGTGCGCGTGGAAGTTCACGGGCCTGCTGAAGAACTAGCGAAACTAAAGGAGCCGCTCGCGGCGCTCAGTCCCGATTTCTACGTGTTCCAGGCTGGGATCGGAAAGCCGTAGTAGGGAGCCGTTCGTCGAATCTAATTCAGAAAGATAAACTCCTTTGTGTTGAACAGCACGTGGGCGAAATCTTTCCAGGCTTCGGGTGAACCTTCATCAGAGAGGAATGCCTGGGCGTCGGCGATCTCCTCTGGCATCGCATGGCGGGCGAATGCTTCCTGATACATGCGGTCAATGCGCTGTGCAGAGGTGAGATCGGGGATAGCAAGGATACGGGCCGACCAGACACTCGCCTGTTGCAGGACGAAGGGATCATTCATCATGATCAGAGCCTGCGAAGGAACATTGGATACCGACCGGCGGCCCATCGCGTTGAACGGAATTGGAGTGTCGAATGCCAGCATCATCGGATTGAGGAAGTTGCGCCGCACCTCGAGATAGATACTGCGCCTGCCATTGCCGTCGAGCGGTCCGCTGTTGCCAGGTCTTCCTCTTCCGGTCATGAAGTCGGTCAGGTTCACTGGCACCGAACGCCCGAATGGTGTGGTGTCGAGCCTGCCCGATACAGCGAGCAGGGCATCGCGGATGGATTCGGACTGGAGCCGACGGACGTGGGCCCGGTGCAGCCACTTGTTTTCTGGATCCTTGTTCTCTGCGACTGGATCGGCGGAGGTGCTGGCAAGTCGATAGGTTTTGCTCATAACGATTCGGCGGATCTGACGTTTGATCGACCAGCCGTCGGCCACGAAGGAATGGGCAAGGTGGTCGAGCAACTCAGGGTGCGATGGCCGCTGGCCAAGCACGCCGAAATCGTCGGTAGTGGGAACGATGCCGAGCCCAAACAAGTGGTGCCACAATCGATTGACGATAGAGCGGGAGACGAAAGGATTGCGCGGATCCGTGATTTGCCGTGCCAGCTCAAGTCGGCCACTTCCGTGGGCTGGTGCAGGCACATCCTTGCCGCCGAGCGCCTCAAGAAAACGACGCGGTACAGTGTCGCCCGGAGTTTTGTAACTGCCGCGAATATAGACGACGTCGTCTACTGGCGTGCCATCCATGATCGCCAGAGCGGTGCGGGTTTTCTGCACCCGTTGCTCCACGAGTGCTTCCTGCTTGGCAAGAAATCGCCGGGCAATTTCGGTGGCCTCGGCGAGAGCGGTGTCGTTGTCGTCGAAGAACAGCTCCGAGTTGCTGACGATCCAGTTCACAGCGCGTGCATCGTCTGGGGCGAGTGGAGAGCCGGAAGTCGAGGCCATGCGCCAGTTTTCCAGAGCAGCTTGCAGGAACGTCACGAATGCTGACACTGGGGCAGCTGCAGTCGCACACGAACTGGCCAGCGACGCCAGTGGCGGATCTTCGAAAAGGTCGACGTCAGGCAATGTGACATTCTCACTCGACGCTTGTGCGACGGCGAGAATCTCAAACGGCGAATCGCCCTCAGGAACGAATTCGATGTGGAGGTTGTGGCCGACGTAGCGTTGAAGCCCGTGCTCCTCCCAGCGCAGCCCGTCCTGGCTATTGAGACTGCGATGCACATTGCCGTGCAGCGGGCCCAGCACCAGCCGGTGCGAATCCACCACTGCCATGGCGGTGCCCTTTCCCTTCACCAAATAGAACACCTTCCCGGGAGCCTGCAGGACAAAGGTAGGCGAGCGCAGCATCCGGCCGGGCTGCTGAGATGTCCGGCTGGCGGGATCGCGATCGGAATCGACGATCTCCAGATTAGACCAAACCGGGTCGCGGCGCGCTGCTCCATACGTTTCGACTCCGGTTGCACCAGCATCGCCGAGGCGAATGCTGCCGGGACGCACAGGTGCCAGGCCAAAACCCTGGCCGCCGTCCTGAATGAACAATGATTCGTCGATCGTTGAGTAGTCAGCGATGATGCTCAGCGTCTTCCAGCTCTCGAGCTGCTGCTCGGCTCGGCTTTTCTCGGCGGCGGCCCATTCGCCAGCACTGGCAGGGGACACGGATTGAAGGAGATCTGTAGGATTCGCCAGCGCCTTATTCCATTTCTTCACACGCGTGGGATCCAGCGAGGATGCCAGTTCACCAGATGTCGGCTCCAGGGCGGCCTCGATATAGTCAATGGTCGAATCGATCGCTGGCTTCAGTGCGGTGGCGTAGGCGTTGGCCAAGTCGCGCTTCGCCGCATCGGAAAGTCCGCGGAGTTCCTGCGCAATGGCTTTGTTAGGGCCATCACTGTCGATCTGAGCCTGATGATAGTTCGAACTCTGCAGGAACCCGTACATCGCGTAGTAATCCTTGGTCGATATCGCATCGAACTTGTGATCGTGACAACGGGCGCAGGCGACAGTGAGCGACAGGAATGACTTCGATGCGACATCGACCATGTTGTCGAAGCGATCTGCTTCGTCCTGTTTGATATCGACCGGCGAGTGGATGCTCTCCCCCAGAAACCAGAAGCCCGTACCGATGACCGATTCGTTGAATTTTTCTTCGGGATTCAGTCGCGGCTCCGGCAAGAGATCGCCGGCCAGATGCTCGGTGACAAATGTGTTGTATGGAAGGTCCGCATTAAAGGCGCGGATGACATAGTCGCGATAGCGAAAGGCATTCGGAACATTGTGATCAAATTCATGGCCGCGGGTCTCCGCGTAGCGCACCAAGTCGAGCCAGTGTCTGGCCCAGCGCTCGCCAAAGCGCGGCGAGCTTAGCAGGCGATCGACGACTTCGCCATAGGCGTGTTCCGAGTGGTCGCTGACGAAAGCCTCGACTTCCTCAATCGTGGGGGGGAGTCCCGTAAGATCAAATGACAAGCGCCGGATGAGCGAGCGTTTTTCCGCAGGTGGTCCCGGTCGAAGGTCTTGCTCGCGCAATTTTTCCAGCACGAACCGGTCGATAGGATCCTGTGACCAATCATTACTGGTCACCTCTGGAACAGGCGGATCTGTTACCGGCTGCCACGCCCAGTGCTCGGCTTTACGCTTGGTCAGGTTGAAACCATTGCCTCGATCGGCACGTGCAGTTTTGCTTTTCGCATCACCTTCCGGCCAGGGGGCACCCCAGGAAATCCATTGTTCAAAATCGGCCACCACGCTCGCATCCAGCCTGTCCTTCGGCGGCATCTGCAGGTCTACATTTGTGTGATGAATCGCCTCAATCAGGAGGCTCTGATCCGGTTTGCCGGGAACGATGGCAGGGCCTGTGTCGCCCCCTGTCAGGAAGCCCTCCCGTCTGTCAAGATAAAGGCTGGCTTTCAGTTTCTTGGCACCCTCGGAATGGCAGGAATAGCACTGCTCTGCCAACACGGGCCTAATCTTCGTTTCGAAAAATGCGAGCGCCTCTGGAGGTGCTTCAGATGCCCGGGCGAGAGAAAGCGCGATCAGGGCTATTGACTGAATGCAACACGTCAGGGTGAATTGAGAAAGTGGAAACGAGCTCCGCATGTAAAGAGCATACGATCAAAACTCCAAATTGAGAACCTTCAATCGTCCCTGGCCGATCCGGTGCACTAGGCTTCCCTGATGGTATCTTGCTGTCAGGAATACTTGATCGGACGCCCCGGCTCCAGTTCGTAGTCGGCGACCCATTCCTCAGTTGCGTTCGGACGGATGACCGTTTCCAGGAATTTGATGTAAACCGGGTCGTCTTCGCAGGCGCGCTTTTTGTCCATCGATTCAAATTCGATGGTCACGAAGAATGGCCATTCACAGGCGGGATCAATTTTCTTGCCGGAGCGCACGGTGAGCACCTCGGGCACGCGCACCAGCTGACTACGCGATGACCGAATCATCTCGTCGATCTTCTCAGGCGTAACCTCTGCCTTGAGTTTGTAGAATGCGACATGGTAAACCATGAACAGTTGGGTGACAGGGCAGTGGACTCAAGCCGGATATCGAGGTCAACGATGCCCGCTGGCCGGAAATCTTCAGTGCCAGGTCCGCAGGATTAGTCCCGCCACTGCAACGCGCCCTTCTTCAGCACGTAGAGGTAAGCGATGAACAGAATGAACACGAATCCAGCCATTCCCAAAGTGACAGGAAGCAGACTGGTCACCAGCAAATCTTTGAAAACGACCGCCCAAGGATACATGAAGACGACTTCGATGTCGAACAGCACGAACAGCATCGCCACCAGGTAGAATTTGACGCTGAACCGCGGCTGCGCCTCACCGATGGGCAGCATGCCGCACTCGTATGCCGAGTCCTTGACCGGGTTTGTCTTGCCGCTCTTTCCGAGCAACACGCTGACAATCAATGTAGAAACAGCGAAGCCACAGGCGACGCCGAGTTGCATGAGTATGGGCAGGTAAGTTTCCAGCATTGCGCCGAACTTCCGCAATCCCACGCCGAAACGCAAGCGGGAAACACGGAGAATTCTGCAGCGCCCGACCGCAGAATCAGGCTCGTTGTCTACAAAAAAGTGACCGGGGGGACGGGGACGAAAACCGATGTTGCGAAGTTGGGGTTAAACCGAAGTTATTTTGCTCCGTCATCATCAATCACTTCTGGACAGTTGGGGAAATCCTGGACGAAAGGCTCCCATTACCACTTTGCAAGTGCACTGCGGCTAGATATATAGCCGTTCCATGCAACCAAACGGCCTCAAGGCTCCGCTACTTCTAGCACTCTGCATCTGCATTTTGGCCATCGCCGGCAGCACCCATGCTGCGGTTACGATGACTTGGCTGACCGTGGGCAACCCTGGCAATCCTAACGATACGGCGGATGGAGCCATCGATACACCCGGCGTCCAAAACTTCGGTATGGTGACGACTACCTACCGGATCGCGGCGCATGAAGTAACCAACGCACAATATACAGAGTTTCTGAACAACGTGGATCCGAATGGAACAAACCCGAATGGTATTTACCACACGCCAATGGGCATTACGCCGGAGATTTTGTTCAGTGCAGGCAATGCGCCGGGCACGAAATATTGGGTGAATGCAACTATGGAAAACAGAGCAGTGCAGTATGTAAATTGGTTTGATGCTGCTCGCTTCGCTAATTGGATGCACAATGGGCAGGTGCCTGGGAGTACAGAGACTGGAGCTTACAATATGACGATCGCAACGCCGGTGAGGCTCGCCGGAGCCACAGTTTTTCTCCCGACCGAAGATGAATGGTATAAGGCCGCCTACTTCGATCCGGTCAATCCCACTGCGGACGAAATGGGCTCGCCGGACTACTGGAGCTACCCAACGATGCATGATTCCCGTCCGATTGGCGCTTTCGTTTCCGCCACTGGGGTGATCACCAATCCAGGACCTAATGTCGTGAACTACGACGATAGACGCGTTTTCGAATTCAGCCTGTCGACGGTTGGCAGTGCCAGTGCAACGAGTTACTATGGAGCGTTCGACATGGCGGGTAATGTTTGGGAGTGGAATGAAGCAATTAATTCGACATCTCTAGAGCGTGGTATACGAGGAGGTTCCTACGGAAGCGGCTATAGATCGTTGTCGCAAAGCAGTTCGGAGGAGCGTGATCCAACATTTCACGGGAGAGGAACAGGTTTTCGTCTCGCAAGCATCCCTGAGCCGCCGACCGGTTCCTTGATGCTGATTTCGCTGGTGACGCTCGCATCACGTCGGCGACGGTAGCCACAAAAAAGCGTCTGTCAGTTTCCCTGCGGACGCGCTTCGGTGGTCGGGTGTGCAAAAAGGGACGGGGATAGGACGGGGGGATTTGCTCAATTACGCGTGCGGCCGGCGTCGGCGAAGCTGTGGGCGATCCCTTGACAATCCGATGGGATGGAACCACCACTCCTTGCATGCTGGAACACGACTTTGACCAGGAAATCGACCGCCGGAACACCGGAAGCCTCAAGTGGGAAAAATACGCCGGCACCGAGGTGTTGCCGATGTGGGTGGCGGATATGGATTTTGCGTCGCCCCCGGCGGTGATCGATGCGCTCCAAAAACGCGTGGCGCATTCCGTGTTCGGCTACTCCCGGCCACATGCGTCGCTGGTGGAGGTGACCATTGCCTATCTCCAGCGTGTGCATGGGGTCGATGTGGATCCATCGTGGATCGTCTGGCTGCCCGGTTGCGTCCCGGCTCTCAGCATGGCGTGCGGCGCTACGGGTGAGCCAGGAGCGAGCGTGATGACGAATTCGCCGGTCTACCCGCCGTTTTTACATGTGCACCGGGATTCTGGCAGGCAGCTGATCAATGTGCCGCTCGCCTGTGATGCTGAGACCAACTCGGGCTACACGTTCGATTTCGATGCGATGGAAGCGGCTATCACGCCCGACACGCGCGTGTTTCTTCTGTGCAATCCGCACAATCCAGTCGGCCGCGTGTTTAACGATGTCGAACTTGAGGCTCTCATCGAGTTCTGCAATCGCCACGACCTGATGCTTTGCTCGGACGAGATCCATTGTGATCTTGTTTTCGACGATGCCCCCTCTCCTCATCGAACGGCGATTGGCTTTCCGGAATCGATTCGCGATCGGACGATCACGCTGCTGGCCGCGAGCAAGACTTACAATGTGGCAGGCCTTGCGTGTGCCTATGCTGTGATTCCCAATCCTACATTGCGACGCAAGTTCATCGCTGCTGGTGGAAAGCTGATCCCTGAGATCAGCCCATTAAGTTTCCACGCAACAGAAGCCAGCTACCGCGACGGCGAGCTCTGGCGGCAGCAGCTCATGGCTTACCTGAAGGCGAACCGTGATGCCTTGGCGACGTTTGTAGCCGGGCAGTTGGCACCGGTCAAAATGGCGCCGATGGAGGCGACCTATCTTGCATGGCTGGACGTGCGTGGGCTGGGGCTCGAAAATCCGGGCGGGCATTTTGAATCGCACGGCGTAGGCCTGTCCAATGGCGCGGACTTTGGCGCTCCCGGGTTCCTGCGCTTGAATTTTGGCTGCACCCTCAAGACTCTGAATGAAGCTATGGCAAGAATGGTTCGTGCTGTCGAAGATCTTAACTGATCAATCGCAAGGGCGCAGAGGGCGGGGCACCGGAACAAAACAGTTTCCTTTAGGAACCAGTGCTTTTACGGTAAACGGGGATTATGGGAACAGCCAAAGGGCATTTATCAAGCCGAATCATTCTGGGTAGACTTGCGATCAGCGCCGCTTTGCTGACTGTTCTCGCTTTCTTGGGATGCCAGCATTCTGATCCTACGGTATCTGACAGCGCCACGAACGAGCGCGTGCTAACCTTTAACAAGGACGTGGCTCCAATCATTTTTAAACAGTGCGGGACGTGTCACCATCCAGACGGTTCAGGCCCGTTTAGCCTCCTGACCTATGAGGATGTGAGGAAGCGTGCCCGCCAAATTGGTGAGGTCACTCGTAGTCGATATATGCCTCCATGGTTGCCTGCTCACGGTTATGGTGAATTCATCGGCGAGCGTCGGCTGAGCGACGACGAAATCGAAACGATTGGGAGTTGGGTTTCGAGCGGGGCGGTCGAAGGAGCTCCTGCAGACCTTCCTCCTGTGCCACAGTGGCCTGGGGGCTGGCAACTAGGAGAGCCTGATCTGATTCTGAAAATTCCTGAGCCATACACTCTTGCTGCGGAGGGACGTGATGTCTATCGGCAGTTTGTCTTGCCTACTGGACTGACTACTAGTCGATACGTAAGAGCTACTGAAATCCGGCCTGGCAATCCAAAGATTGCGCACCATGCCATCATCAACCTTGATCCAACAGGGTATGCAGCGAAACAAGAGGACGAGAAAGACTCGCCACCAGGCTTCGATGGCATGGGACTCAGCGACGGCCATGGTCTGGAATCCCCCGGTGGGCAATATATTGTCTGGACGCCCGGCATGATTGCCGACGGGGGGAGCGCCGATATGGCATGGACATTGGAACCAGGCACCGACCTTGTTCTGGAGATCCACATGGCACCGTCGGGCAAACCGGAGGTAATTCAGCCGGTCGTCGGCCTCTACTTTTCAGATCAACCTCCAACCAAGTATCCCGTTCAACTCCGTTTGGATCCATCGCCGATCGACATTCCGGCTGGCGAATCCGAATATAGCGTCACTGATTCAATGGTGCTGCCTGTAGACGTAGAGCTGCTGGCCATTTTCCCGCATGCTCACTACTTGTGCAAGGTGATGAAGTGCGTTGCTGTGCTGCCGGATGGCAAACGCAAGTGGCTGCTCAATATTCCTGATTGGGATTTCGACTGGCAGGATGATTACACTTATGCCGAGCCCGTTCTTCTTCCCTCGGGAACCACGGTCTCCATGGAATTCATCTATGACAACTCTGCCGAGAATCCCCACAACCCCAATGATCCTCCGCGTCGGGTGCTGGAGGGCCCTCAGTCAACCGACGAGATGAGCAACGTATCATTGCAGTTTTTGCCGCAAAGTCCCGGGGACGGGCAACAGCTCAAGGAATTGTACTGGCGACGGGGAATTCAGCGTGTGCCGGGGTACTACTACGCGCATTTTGCAGCCGGAGTGCATTCTATGGTGCAGGGGAAGTTTGCTCAGGCCCGTGTCGACTACGAGAATTGCCTGGCTCTGAATCCTCAATTTATTCAGGCACGCTTCAATCTCGCCCATGTATACCTCCAACTGAAGGAGTTCGATCTGGCTATTCTGCAGTACCAGAGCGTGCTGGGGAGCGATCCGGGAAATGCCCTCGCTCATTCGAACCTCGGCAGGATCTTTGATCAAAAGCGAGATCCATCACGTGCGGCGACGCACTACCGGCGAGCGATCGAAAACGATCCAAACTTGTTCGAGCCTCACAACAGGCTGGGGGTCATCCTTGCCAGGCAAGGATCTTATTCCGAAGCGGCCAAACTATTTGCCCGCGCGGTTCAGATCAATCCCGACCATAGTCTCGCACATGTAAACCTGGCGAATGCATATCTATTGCAAAAGCAATACGCTCTCGCCATAACCCACTACAACGAGGCCCTGCGTATCGATCCGAAGGATAAAGAAGCGCAGACCAACCTGAGTCGGGCTCGCGCCGCCCTCAAAACCAACTAGTCCAACTCGCTGGAGTTCGACTGCTGCTCACTGCTGGCTTGCTCCTATACGATGCCGTATGCCAGCATCGCTTCAGCTACCTTAACAAAGCCACCAAGGTTTGCGCCGCGGACGTAGTTGACGTTGGTACCGTCGGCACCGTGCCATACGCATTTCTCGTGAATGTCATGCATGATGCCCTGTAGCCGGGCATCGACTTCGTGAGCGCTCCAGCTGAGTCGCTGAGCGTTCTGGCTCTGCTCGAGCCCGGACACTGCCACGCCGCCCGCATTCGCCGCCTTACCCGGCCCGTAGAGAATTCCAGCCTTGACGAACGCCCGCGCTCCATCCAGATCCGTCGGCATATTGGCCCCTTCGCAGACAGCTTTCACTCCGTTTTTGAGTAGTTCTCTGGCATCGTCGCTGCTGAGTTCATTCTGTGTCGCACAGGGGAGAGCCACATCAACGGGGACGCTCCATGGGCGTTTGTTGGCATGAAAGGTGGCGTCAGTGAAGGTGTCGGTATACTCAGAAATACGCCCGCGTTTCACTTCCTTCAGTTCCTTGATGAACTCCAGTTGGTCGCGATCGATACCGCTCGGGTCGTGGATAAACCCTGAAGAGTCTGACATTGTCACCACTTTCGCGCCCAGCTGAAGTGCCTTCTGTGCCGCATACAGGGCGACATTGCCGGAACCCGAAACGGCCACGGTCTTGCCTTCGATGCTGTCGCCGATCCGGTTGAACATGTTCTCACAGAAGTATACGCAGCCGAACCCGGTCGCCTCCTTACGAACGAGGCTTCCGCCAAACGACAAACCCTTCCCGGTGAGGATCCCGGCATAGCGATTGGACAGCCGCTTGTACTGGCCGAACAGATAGCTGATTTCCCGAGCTCCCACGCCAATGTCGCCAGCCGGCACATCGGTGTCCTCGCCGATGTGGCGTTGCAGCTCACTCATGAAAGCCTGACAGAACCTCATCACCTCACGGTCACTTTTCCCCTTGGGATTGAAGTTTGCGCCGCCCTTCGCTCCGCCCATCGGCAGCCCTGTAAGGCTGTTCTTGAAGATCTGCTCGAAGCCAAGGAATTTGAGAACGCTGAGATCCACCGTCGGATGAAACCGAAGGCCTCCTTTGTATGGGCCGATTGAATTGTTGAACTGCACGCGCCATCCCCGGTTTACCCTTACATTACCCTCATCATCCTCCCACGTGACGCGGAAAATGATGATGCGATCAGGCTCGGTTAGCCGTTCCAGGATCTGGGCTTCCCTGTATTGAGAGTTTTCAAGCACATGCGGCATCAGCGTTTCCACTACTTCCTCCACGGCTTGATGGAATTCCGGCTCTCCGGCATTCCGCTTGATCAAACCCTGCATGAATTTGCGAACTTCAGTCTGCGTCTTTGTGGCCATCGTTAGTATCGTTACGTTTCAGTGCTTCACGATGGATGATTCCAACGACTGTGCCAGCAAATAACGTAAGTGGGATTGCGGTGTTTTCTATCGAGCCTCATTGAGATTCCACGAGTAGTCCTGAAATTCCACCCTCGCCGCGGCTGAGATTTCGCTCTTACGAAAGCGGTTGATGTAGGTCACCGGGCCACCTCTGAAGTCGTCTTCATACCAGTCAAAAATCTTCGACAATTGCACCTTTTTCCCAGCGTCGACCAACTGAACTCCATTGGGATTATCGTTCACGAATGCGGTGGCGAGCGCAGTAAGAGTGGCATCCAGTGTCTCTTTGCGGAAAGCAAGGGTGTGCAGGGGAGGGCAGCTCTCGCTGGCACAGTTGAGGGCGAAGTGGATGCGCGGCTCTGCGAACTTCGGGCGGATGATTTCGTTTTCAAGATCCGAGAAACTCGTTTTGCTCCCTGCCACGTTCAGGTCGTCGGATCTGAAGAACCTGTTGCGACCGAAAAATCCTCCACCGCCGGGTCCATCGGTCGGGTAGTCTTGAAGAATCCGGTGCAGGATCCAGGCGTTGTAAGCATTCAGGTAGAAGGCCAGCTTTGCGTCACGATCGAGTTTGCCTAGTGGTTGCTCTGCAATTGCCGCAATCACTTGATCGAGCGCTGCGATGTCCGTTTTCGACTGATGCCATGCCTTGTAGCGCACGCCTTTGGGTGTCACATATTTCTGCAGTAGGGCCTCGTAGTCATCGACCCAGGTCTTTCTGACGATTTCTGTTTCCTGTGCGATCGATAATACTGGTGTTCCGCACAGAAGCAGTCCAGTGACAAGGAAGAAAAGATAAAGATTTTTCATGGAATGTAATGGGAATGTTGGACTGATTTGCCTCGGGGATTGAGTGGTCTACGCTTCCGATTGTGCACGAGTAGTCAGGTGCTGATTCAGAGCGCTCCGCGCAACTTTGGTTATGTAAATGGTTACGGCTGCTGTGGCTGCCAGTCCTACGGTGAGCATTGCCCATTCACCGGGCGTCCTGCCTTGTGCATTCGCGGCAGCCTTGCCGATGGCGCCCAGGTAAACGTAGAGCACCGTGCCGGGCATCATGCCGATCCAGGAAGCCAGCACGTAGTGGGGCAGGGGCACCTTAGTCAAGCCGTACGCATAGTTGAGCAATCCAAATGGAAATGCGGGGGACAATCGGGTGAGAACCACGATCTTCCATCCTTCCTTGCCCACTGCATCATCAATCGCTGAGAACTTTTCGTTTCCGGCGATCTTTGAACTGATCAACCGGCGCAGCGTGTGCCTCCCTAACAGAAACGCCAAAGTCGCACCAAGCGTGGAGGCGATTGATACGTAGACCGATCCCAGTCCCAGGCCGAACAGGCCGCCCGCCACCAGTGTCAGCGCCGAGGCCGGGATGAACAGAACCGTCGCCGTCACGTATGCGACAATGAACAGCACAGGAAACCAGTTCCCAAGCCCCTCCTTTGCCTCGACCAGCCGGTTCGTGATGGCCGACATATCAAAGTAGTTCGCCGACACACCGAGCGCAGCAACTACAGCGATCACCGTAGCCGCCTTTTTCCACCGTCCGCCCCGTTTGGGGCTCGCATTGAAAGTCGGTGCTGTCGCGTCTCCGTTGCTTGAAGAAGGGGGCTCCGGGGGCAGGGGAGATTTGGAATTCATTGCATGCAAGGGTGGGTTCATGGAAGTCAGAGGTTGGAGGCGATCAATCGACGAAAAATTCAGAATCATTTCGAATAGGCCATTTATCCTCCTCCCGTCGCGAGGTTTGGTGCCCCAATTTCGATGATGGCCGAGCGGGATCATTGCAACTTGTCGTCAGACGCGACCGCAGGAATGTCGGCGAAAGGGGAATGAACTGGAAAGCAGATTCTCAGAGCAAGATGGCGGCGTAAGGTATTGATTGTGAGGCGAAAAAACGATGCCGGAAGCTTGGTCTCCGGAGGTTCAGCCTTGACCTTATGGTAGCAATCAGCTGGAGGAAGGGCTCGAAACGAAAGGCCGTGCCGCTCCTCCTTCGCAGTGATGTTTCCCTCTATTCAAATCTTCGCGACGCCAGAAAAAAACGGTCTATGAACTCGCGCTTGCAGAGCAGGTGAATTGGGCTATCATCCCGCGCTGAGGCGTTTTTCCGAATGTCACGCACCTAATGCCAGCTTAGCTCAGTGGTAGAGCAACTGATTTGTAATCAGTCGGTCGTCGGTTCGACTCCGACAGCTGGCTTCCTCATTGTAAACGATTTACGTGATTACGGTTGATGGATTTGTTGGTGGCGCGTGACACTTCTGTGACACTTTTTACAGCCTTTTTTGTCGATGCATGTCTGGAATTGACCGAACCGGTAATCCGAAGAACGTCGGCGAAAATTTTTACCGGATTACGGTTATTGATCGGTTGGGTCGAGCTCTGCCACTACCCGCCGGGCAAGAGCAAGTCAGTTTCGAGTCCGAAGTTGACCTCAGCAAATGGCAGAGGTTTTTGCTCGCGTTTGCGTGTAGTTTTCTGGCCTCAAACGCGACCGCTCGCGACTGAATTGAACGGTCGCGGTTGACCGAATTGACAAATGCGAGCCGCTTCCTGTTTTGCCTATACGAGTGAGCTGTGACAGGTTCTCACTATTCCATTCCCGCTTTTAAGTAGGCAAACGATCTTCGGCTACCCACTCCCAGGCGAACTAAATCCCAGATTGGACGATTGCTTGGATGTCGCGCAGTCGGAACCGGACACTGCCTCGCAGCAAAACTTTCTCCAGCGAACCTTCGCTACAGATCCGATCGACGGTTCTCGTCGAGACACCCAGTAGGTTTGCCGCTTGGCTTTTCGAAATCAGCCGGTCATGGCCTTGATCGGCTGAACTTGTTTGAGTCTCAGGCTGTGGTTGCATTCGTGGAGATCTGTATTTTCTGGCGCGATGGCGCGTCGACGCAGTAGTTCGCTATCTGTCCCGAAACATCACACAATCTTTTGGAAATCTCGTGTTTGCCTGTGATGTTCTTTCTGAAATGGCGAACTACATCGCATGTCCGATGTCGATGCCTGTGGTGGCTGGCCGAGAAACTGCATCCCGATCGGCGGGCGCGATTTTTGGTGATGTCGATTGAGCTGAAGAATTTGCCGCCTGACGACGAGCTGACAATCGCGCTGGAGGCGTTGGGTTTGCGACCCTCGTTCTAAAGGAGATTCCAGAAGCGATTTCCAACGGGAAGGCGAGATTGGGTGATTCTCAGCGCGAAGGATTGCGGAAGACATCGAAGAGGTGGTCGTCTGCGAACGGTCGAACAGGTCGAGAAGCTGATTGCCTTGGCGGAACAAACGATGACGAGGACAAGGCGCGGGACGCAGCTATCGCCGATTTCCGTTTTACCAATGTCGAATGAAAGCCCGACCGGCTGATCCGGAGCAACCGTCGGGAAAAGTAGTCTGCCGGGGAGTGGGATAGCGACTTCGAACCGGAGGGTGCTGGAGGGGAGGCGTCACCGGTAGTCCGTCTCGGGATTGCAATTCGCACTCGAAACACTCAAGGTCCACCACAGACTCCTGTCACAATCCTGACAAGTTTGCGTATTTAAACTTCACGGAGATGATCCCAAAACGAAACCCTAGCTTGCTCCCCAGTTCCAGCTCTGCCCGGCCAGCCTCGGAAGCCATTTTGCCCCTGGTAACTGGCCTAATTCCGGTGTCCGCCGATGCGGCTTTCGTGATCAAGCGTTGGTCGGCTCAACCGGTCCAGGAAGGAACTGTAGGCGATAACTCTAATGTACTGGTGAAGGAACCGGACACCAATCAATTTTATGAGACACCACTCGAAATTCACATTCACGCCCCTGCTTACCATCGTCGGCCTGCTGCTCAGTGGGGCTAGCGGCAAAAGCCAGATAGCCTACGAGACGCGCGTTTTTACCGGAGATCCGGCCCCGGGAACGGGTGCAGTGTTCAGCGCGACGATCTTTGGTGGCAATTTTCCGCTGGGGTTCAGCGACGTCTCGATCAACGCTGCAGGACAGATTACGTTCCAGGGTTTTGTGACCGGGGACGGTGTGGATGGGGCGAACTACGAAGGGGTATGGTCGGACGGCGGCGGAACCTTGCGCCTGGTCGCAAGGCGGGGAGATGCTGCACCTGGGAGCGATGGAATTTTCGCCCTCGAATGCTGCAACGCACTTTTTGTCGCAGGCATCAACGAATCAGGCAGCACCTTTCTCCGGAGCACGATCAGCGGCGCTAGCAGCTCAAACGGAAGGGGCATCTGGACGAACCGTACCGGCGCGCTGAGCTTGCTTGCAAAGGTGGGCGATGCGGCTCCTGGAACGAGTGCATCTTTCGCTCAGGTCTTCGACCCCGTATTCAATCGAAACGGCGACGTGTCCTTCATCGGTCGAATCGGGGGCGCTGGTGTTGATCCTTCAAACGAACAAGGTATTTGGTCGGACAAGAGCGGAAATTTGAGCTTGCTCGCTCGAACCGGCAGTCCGGCCCCAGGAACGGATGCTGTCTTCGGAGGATTCTTCGCAGCCCTTCTCAATAACAATGGGCAATCCGTCTTCACGGCTACGCTAACCGGGCCCACTGTGGACGTCACGAATCATACGGGCATCTGGTCAGACCGGGACGGATCGCTGGCCTTGATAGTGCGCGCCGGTCAGCATGCACCTGGCACGGGCGCTGCCTTCGGACGGATCGCCGCCGTGGGACATCTGAACGGACTAAGCCAGATCGCTTTTGCGGTCGACCTCAAAGGAGAAGACGTCGACGACCGCAGCATCGAAAGCGTCTGGACCGAAGCTGGCGGGACGCTAAGGCTGATCGCAAGGATGGGAAACCCGGCTCCTGGAACAGGGCCAGGTGTCGAGTTTGACGATTTGAATTCGTTACCCCCGTTCATTAATAACGCTGGTCAGACGTTTTTCCGAGGGAGGCTCCGAGGGACTGGCATCGATGACACAAATGATGAGGGAATGTGGATCGACACGGGAGGCAGCACAGCGCTTGTCGCACGCAGGGGGCAGCAAGCTCCGGGAGTCGGAACGGGTGTGGTGTTCGCTGACCTGGCGCCTGATGGTTCCGACGATCGACGGCTTTTCAACAACGCTGGGCAGGTTGCTTTTGAAGCCGAACTTGGGGGGGCTGGAGTCGATCCATCAAATCGTAAAGCCATCTTCATATCGGATCGGGACGCCAGGCTGATGCTGGTCGCGCGCGAGGGCACCCCGTTCGATGTCGATGATAGTTCTGGAGAAGATTTCAGAACCATTCTGAGAATCGGCCAATTGGGCTTCTCGGGGAGCGAAGATGGTATACCCTCGGGACTGAACGACGCCGGCCAGCTCGCATTTGAGCTCTCCTTCACCGACGGCAGCTCGGGCGTCTTCGTGGCTAACACGGCTGGGGCGAGCGTGGCGCCAGGTTCGCTGGCAGTCACTAGCATCGTGCGCAATCCTAACAACACAGTCACCCTCAGTTGGAAATCTGATCCGGATGCAGGCACGACATACACGGTGCGGTACACTCCGGATTTACAAGGGGGCTGGAGCACCTGGACGAGCGACTCAACCAGCGTACCAACTGGAGGCGCAGCCACCACCTACACGACGGCAAGAGCATTCCCGGAGGGCACGATGTTCTTCACCGTGGAAGAGAATTCAAGCCGGCAACTTTAGAATGGGAAACGGACTAGTAGATAGATAAACAAAACTGGATCCACACGGGTAGTTGCAAACCGCCGAACCGCCGCACGCATGGCTGCCGCTTGCCTGCTGTTCAGCAGGGGCATCGCCCTGAGCCAGATCACTCAGGCTGTGATCGCCTTACTTGAGCTGTGTATTCTCAGGCGCGATGGCGCATCGACGCAGTAGTTCGCTGTCTGTCCCGAAACATCACACAATCTTTCGGAAATCTTGTGTTTGCCTGTGATGTTCTGTCCCAAATGGCGAACTACATCGCATGTCCGATGTAGATGCCTTTACTGCCCTTGCCGAAAAACTGCCTCCCGATCAGAGGGCGCGATTTCTGGCAATGTCGATCCAGCTCAAGAACCTGCCGCCCGACGATGAGCTGTCGGTTGCGCTGGAGGCCCTGGGGTTCACTACTTTGATCTTGAAAGAGATTCCACAGGAAATCTCGGAGGCGATTGGCAAGGCTCGATCTGGTCTCAGCGATTCCCAGCGAGAAGGCCTGCGCGAGGACATCGAGGAGATCCTCGTGCGCTCGCTGGACACACCTTCTTACAAAGACCTGCGGGAGACGATCCGCCAGATGAGGGATCACCACAGCCGTATCCAGCGCGAAACTGGCAACCTGGCAAAATCGTTGGCACGGACCAGGGCCTGGCTTGAACGGCGAAACGCCGTGATTCCGAGTCTTGCTTTGGGGCTCAGCTCCGGAGTCATCGGTGGGGCGATCGCGCTGGGAGCGACATTCTTCGCCAAACCGAAAGCCATCGCCCCGATCGCCAAGCCCGTCCTGCCATCCACGATTGAGAAACGTCTCAACTATCTCGAAGTCGATCTTCCCGACTACGGCGGCAACGTCGGAATCGTGACGATCAGCGGAGAAGTCCTCTCGGCCTTCCAGGATGGGAGCGACGGCGTCGTCGTGATCAAGGCTACGGAAAAGTCGAACGCTCCTGGCTCGTTGCGTTGATCAACCTTGGAGCCTCGTCTCCAGTTCCGCTGCTTGTTGGGAAAACTTCTTCGGATTGGATCGTTTCAGGCGTGCGAGGTTCTCAAGTTTCCACCGGATCGCCGGCATGTCACGGAGGTGGCCACACGACATGAGCGACCAGTCCGGCTCGCCGTTCACCACTCCCAAAAGGAAGGAACGATGGTTGACCGACAAGGCCGCGGGTAGCTCTGCGTAAAGGCGACGGCGCACTTCCAGAAGGTCATCGAGCGTCACCGGTTCCCGCGCCATCCCCTCGAACTCGTTGTGAAAAGCTGGAGCGATATCGATCTCGTTCGCGAACAGCACCTCGTGAACAGGGCGGTTGTGGCCGACGAGGTAGCAGATGAAGCATTCCACAATCCCCGGAGTCAAACCGCCTGTGGCATACAAGCCGAGTACGTCGAACAGATCGCGGGGATGTTGCCGATCCATGGCCGCCACCAGTTTGCTGCCGTAGAGTTCGTCTGGATCCAGCACCGGCACTTCGATGTCGCTGTAGAAGGTGTCCTGAGCGCTCGCCACAAGCGGGAAGTTTTCGACTTTCAACACGGTGCCGCGAAAAACGTAGTTTACCTCGATCTTGATCCGCGTCTTGTCGCG
>JAGROY010000183.1 GCA_020439995.1 Verrucomicrobiia bacterium | reverse complement strand
TGTGCCCCGGCGGGCTCGTCGTCGCCTCATCATCCGAACCCGGTGGAGTCGTCACCAATGGCATGAGTTCCTATGCACGCGCCGAGGCCAACGCGAACAGCGGCTTCATGATCGATGTTCTGCCCGAAGACTTCTGCGCCACCGATGATGATCCGCTGGCCGGAGTCACCTTCCAGCGCAAGTGGGAACAGCGGGCATTTGAGGTCGGCGGAGGCGACTACAAGGCACCTGCACAGAAACTCAGTGACCTGATCAAGCGCAGAGCGTCCCGCAACTTTGGCGACGTCGTTCCCAGCTACCAGCCAGGAGTTGTGCCTGCAAACCTCGAAGATTGCCTGCCCAAATTCGTTACCGACAGCCTGCGTAAAGCCGTCTTCGGCATCGACAGAAAACTCCAGGGCTTCGCACTCCCAGATGCAGTCGTCACCGGAGTCGAAACCCGCAGTTCCTCCCCCATCCGAATCACACGCGACGCCGCATCGCTGCAAAGCATCAACACCCGTGGACTCTATCCCGCAGGAGAAGGCGCTGGCTACGCAGGAGGCATCATTTCAGCCGCGATCGATGGCATGAAAGTCGCGGAACAGATCATCCGGTCAGTGCAGTAAGCCTTGTCGGCTAAGGGACGTTGGCTGAGCTGATTCAGAACGGACCTAGTCCAGGATCTGGTCGCGAGCGTTCTTCTCCCATCTCGCGATGGTTTCGGCGGTGAAGAAAAGTTTCTTCACGTCCTCAAGCACGAGGTAGAGGCAAGGTACGAGGAACAGAGTGATGACGGTGGCGAAGAGGATTCCGAATCCGAGCGAAATTGCCATTGGAATAAGGAACTGCGCCTGCAGATCTTTTTCCAGCAGCATGGGTGAAAGGCCGGCGAAGGTGGTGAGCGATGTAAGTAAAATCGGACGGAATCGTATTCCCCCCGCCTGCCATGCCGCTTCGGCAACGGGTACTCCGTCATGGCGTTGACGGTTTACGTAGTCGACCAGCACCAAGCTGTCGTTCACCACAACTCCAGCCAGCGCGACGATGCCACACATCGACATGATGCTCAAATTCGCACCCATCACAACGTGTCCAAGCACCGCCCCGACTAATCCGAACGGGATGACGGACATGATGATGACAGGCTGAATATAACTCTTGAGCGGAATCGCCATGAGCACATACATCGCAATCAGCGCCAGAAAAAAACCAATCCCAATCTGCCTCACATCGTCCCGCTGGTTCTTCTGCTCGCCCTCGAACGACCAGGCAACACCGGGAAATAACTCGGGGAATTTGTCCAGTGCTTCGGCCTGCAATTTTGCCACCACTTGCTCGGCATTGGCTTTGGTCTTGTCGACATCTGCGGTCACCTTGATCGACCGTTTCCTGTCTGCGCGGGAGATAGTGGAGTATCCCCTGCCCAACTCAAAATCCGCGACTTCCGACAGCGGCACTTCATCGCCAGTGGCAGTGCGGACTTTCATCTGCTCAACGTTTTCCAGAGATAGACGTTCGTCCTTGGGATACCGCACGAACACCTTCACTTCATCGCGTCCGCGTTGCATTCGCTGAACCTCATCGCCGTAGAATGCGCGCCTCAGCTGATTGGCGACATCGGAAACCCGGAGCCCCAGAGCCTCGCCAGCGGGCAACAGACGCTGCTTCAATTTCAACTCGCGCTTTCCTTCCCGGTTGCTATCAGCAATGTCGATGACCCCCTGGATCTCGTTGAGCTTGGCTTTCACGAAATCAGCGGCTTCCTGCAACTTCTCCAAATCATCACCACGCAACAGCAAGTCAATCGCATTACCACCACCTGCAGCCTGACTCTGGAAGGTGAGTTCCGCGGTACCAGGGATCGGGCCAGTCAGATCACGCCATTCAGTCGCCAGCTCGCTGGCAGCTTTCTGGCGATCTTCCGCACCGCGGAGTTCAAGCGTCACTTCGCCCAGATTATCAGCGGTGGGCGGCCCACCCACAACGAAACCAGTCTGGAATGGCTGCGAACCGGTGCTGGCGAGCATGTGCTTGATCAATGGAGCTTGTCCCGCACTGGTAAATTTGTCGTTCAGTTCGTTCGCCGCTTTTTCAATCCGCCGAACCGCGCGCTCGGTGGTTTCAAAAGGCACACCTTTGGGCATCGTCACCTTCGCACTGATCATGTCAGCCTCCACTTCCGGAAAGAATTGCCACCTCACCCATCCGCTCACTACCAGCGACATCACCAGCAAAAAGATCGCAACGAACCCAGCCAGGAGCGGATAGCGGTTACGAATCGCAACACGCAGAATCGGCTGATAGAAGCGCTCAACAAATACCTCGAGACTGTGGGATATTCTTCGCTGCAAGCGCATCAGTGGCCCATATTCGCGGGTCGGGTCGGTTTTCCGCAATAGCGCCATGTGCGATGGCAGGATCAGCTTGGACTGAAGCAGTGAGAACAGCAGCGTGGGAATAACTATCCATGGGATATTTCGCCATATTTTGCCCCCAACCCCTGATACCGCTAACATTGGCATAAACGCGACTACCGTCGTAAGCACCCCAAAGATCACTACCACCCCGACTTCGTGGGTTCCCTTCCATGAAGCTTCATGAGGATCCTCCCCCAGCCTGATCCGCCGGTAAACGTTTTCGCCGACGACGATGGCGTCATCGACCACGATTCCCAGAACGAGAATGAACGCAAACAGAGTGATCATGTTGATCGAGATATCCGTGTAGGGCATCATGGCCACCGCTCCAGCAAACGAAACCGGAATGCCTACTGATACCAGGAAAGCGAGACTCGGACGGAGAAACAGAGCAAGAACACCGAATACCAGCAGAAGACCGAACACACCATTGCGCGCGAGCAGCTCCATCCGTCCCCGCAAGTAGTAGGATTGGTCAAACCACATTTCCAGAGCCACGCCTTCGGGCAATGTAAGGCGAGCCTGCTCGATGTATTCTTTAACCGCGTCGGCAACCCGAAGCGTATCCTCGTTACCTACCCGGTAGACATTCACGACAATCGCGGAGCGCGAGTCAAAACGCGAATTCATGTCCACTTCCTCAAATCCATCGATCACGTTGGCAATGGCACCTAGCAGCAGTTCGCTGCCGTCCGGCTGAGTCAGAACGGGAATATCGAGAAACTCTTTGTCCCGATAGCGCTTGCCTTCAGCCTTGATCAAAACCTCACCGGCAGCCGTTCTAACAGATCCACCAGGAAGGTCAAGCGACGATCTGCGAACAGCCTCCGCCACCTGCTCCAGAGTCAACTGATGGCTGCGCAGCGTTTCCTCTGATACTTCGATCGAAATCTCGTATGGCCGCACGCCCGTGAGCTCCACCTGAGTAATAGGGTTCTCGATTCCACGCCCGAACAGTCGCTTAAACTTTTCGAATACCCCGACCGCTTCCCGCGGTTGATAGGAAAGCAGCCCGTCCCGCACTTTCTCAGCAATCGCACGGAGCGTTTTCTCGTCTGTTTCAGCGGAAACAGCGACGCTCAAAACCTGATTCCGAATCAGCAGCTCCTCAATAACCGGCTCTTCGGTATTTTCTGCAAAGGTCGTGATCGCATCAATCCGCGTTTTGATGTCGTCCATGATGTTGCGAACATCATAGCCAGCCTTAATCTCCACCACGACTGCGCCAGCGCTCTCGGCAGCAGTAGAAGTAATGCGGTCAAGCCCATCAATATCCTGAATGGCCTCCTCGATGGGAACACAGACACCCGTCTCCGTCTCTTCAGGAGAAGCGTTCGGATAAGGAACCGATATCGCAACGGCATCGACGGCCGTCTCGGGAAAGATCTCCTTCTTCAAGCGCATCCACGTCATAACACCGATGATCATGATCACCAGCATCAGAAAATTGGCAGCAACGTGATTGCGCGAAAACCAGTGAATCAGATTTGCCACAGCAGCATTGGGATTGAAGATTCAGCAAGCAACATTAGGAAGCGCCCCCCGGTTGAGAGCCCGCCGGCTCGGTACCCTCTGGCGATGGCACAACATCGACTCCGTTCACGGTGTCGACTTGGACTTCGGTCACTCCATCAATCACGGTTTCAAGAACGGTAACACTGATACGCTCGCCCACTTTCAAACCGTCCGAAATGATCACGTAGTCTTGCTCAGTGCGTACTACTTCAACGGTACGGTAGGACACGACATTCTTCTCATCAATCACCAGAACCCGGTCGGTGCCGTAGATCGCTTCCCTGGGAATTCGAAACATGTTTTCGAGCGGAACTCCACTTATCGATGCCTTCACAAACATCCCAGGTGTAAGGAACCGGTCGAACTCGTTGCCTCCGGCAGTCGGATCAATATTCCCCACCAGCACCACGGAGCGGCTCTGGCGATCAACGACACCTTCCGTGCGGATCAGCGAGGCAGACCACTTCATCTGCCTGCCTGCGACGGTGGCCTTGAGATCGATCGCGGGCTTTGAATCTGGAGCGATGAAAGAAAAATCCTCGACCGAAACGGGCAATCGGACTTCAAGCGTATCTGCGCGATAGAGTGCGGCAATGGGTGCGCCTGGAGCAAGGTACGAGCCAATGTCGGTCTGCTTCGTCTTGATTTTGCAAGCATAGGGGGCCCGGATCACGGTTCGATCGAGATCCCGCCTGGCCTTCTCCAGTGATGCTTCGGAAGCCGCAATTCTTGCTTCAGCGCTCCGCAGTTGGGGTTTGCGGAGCACCAGATCGGTCGGCTCATCGTCGCCCCCGAGTTTCTTCCACTCCAGCTCTGCCTGCTTGGCGCGTGCTTGTTCAGTCTCAAATGCTAATCGCGCTTCCGCCACGGCAGCCTCAGCCTGCGCGACCCCTGCGATGTAGTCCGCCGAGTCAATCTCGAGAATCGTTTCATCGACCGCGAAGGCCTCGCCGACTTCAAATTTCGGTGATACTTTGACCACCTTGCCTGCGACTTCCGCAGCCACCTGGGTCTCAGTCAACGGCTCAAGAATTCCCTGCGAAGGAACTGCTACCGGAATCGTCTGCCTTTGCACTGTCACCGCTTCCACACTGGGAATGATCCGCGGTGGATCGGTAATTTCCGCTTCCGGACGATTCTTAAAAATCACCAGCGCTCCGACCACTCCAGTCGCAAGAATGAGCAACACGGCGATGAACTTTCCCAACGTCGTCATGCTTTTTTATTTGTCTTCGGTTTATCCATTCCAGCTTTTCTTGGCTTAAAGTCGCCGCCCAGCGCGAGGTGCAGATCGATGCGATTCTCCAGACGGAGCCTCCTGATCGTGATCACTTGCCCTTTCGCTGCGAGCATCTGCCTCTGCGCGGTCAGCAGGGCAATGACGTCCGTCAATCCCGCCCGGTACTCCGTCCGCGATTGCGTGTAAGCCTCGGTAGCCAGTTCTTCGGCTTCTGTCAGCGATCGTTCGCGCAATGCCAGAACACTTTCTGCGGACAGAGCATTCTCTACCTCCCGGAATGCATTCACGGCGAGACGATTAAAATCTGCCAGGGCCTCCCGCAACTCAGCCTTGCGCAGGTCATAGTTCCCCTTCACCTGTCCTCCAGTGAAAATGGGCTGCAGAATGTTTCCTGCCAGACTCCAGATTCCGTAATCAGAATTGAGGACTTCTCGGAGCTTGTCCGTTGACGTTCCCGCGCTTGCGGTCAGCGAAAACTGCGGAAGCGCTGCGAGTTTGGCTTCAAGAATCCGCCGATCAGCAGCCGCAATCCGGCGCTCGCCGACTTGAAGATCAGGGCGCCGGGTCAAAAGCTCACTTGGCAGGCCTGCCGGAACTGGCTTTGGCATCGTGGGCAACTTTCCGTCGGCCGGAACCTCAGCAGCAGGATAGCGTCCCACAATGACCTCCACTTGCCGCAGCGCCTGACGCTTGAGTTCCTCACTCTCCGCCAGCCGGGCCTGTGCGGTGGCAACATCCGATTTCGCAAGTCGCAGCTGCGCAGCGGACTGGTCACCCGTTTCATATTTAGCACGAATGATTTCAACAGAATCTTCGAAGCTCGCCAGAGAATCTCTCGACAGTTGCAGCTGTTGCTCTGCCTCCTGCGCCGCAAACCAGGCCTTTGCAGTCTGCGCAGCAATCGAACTACGCAGGCTTGCCAGTTCCGCCTCAGCTCCATCTACCTCCGCCAGTGCAGCGGCCAGACCGGCACGCACCCTCCCCCACACGTCGATCTCCCATTGAACATCCAGAGAAACTCCAAACGTGTTCGTCAAGTTGGACAACACTGCGTCCGCAGCACGTGAACCCGTGGATCCCGCAGTGTTGGTCGCGGTTTGCGTCGTGCCTGTCGGGGACGTAGTCCGACTGGTAGTCTCTGAATCGCTCCCAAATGGGAACCCGATGAAAGACTGCTTCCTTCGTGATCCATTAAGACCACCCGTAATCGTTGGATACAGATCAGCTCCGGCAATTCTCGCATTGGTGCGGGCTTTTTCGACCCGCGCAGCAGCAATCTTTAAATCAAAATTTCGCTTCTCCGCCTCGTCGACAAGTTCCTGCAATATTTGATCATGAAAACTGGCAATCCAGTTGTCATCCACTCCTCCCAATACCTCGGCACTGCTCTTCCAGACTCCCGGAACTTCCTGGTCGGCAATCCCCTCCTGCCGCACTGGAGAGACGGCAGTGCAGCCGATCCCTAACAGTGCCCCCAATGCACAGCCCATCGCCACTGCCTTTACAACAATCCCTGACATTACTTTGAGCATCCTTTAACCACACCTGGAAATCCACCTCCGACAAAGTCGACCATCTGTCGTATGAGCTTGTCAGTAGAGGGTTCGGCCATTTTCCTGCCATGAAATGCGGCAAGTTTGTCGATATTGAGGATGGTGTGCGCCATGGCTCCGGCCATAAACATCATACGCACAGTGACGTCCTGCGGAGTCAAGTGAGGAAGACTTTTACGAAATGCCGCGCTGAAAGAATCGACGACTTCACGGAACTCCTCCAATAGCACCGCCGAGATATCCTCGCGCGTTTCGAGCATACAGCGCCCCATCAGGCGGAAGAACACTCCTTTGGTGTGATCGCTTTTGCGGTAGAGTTCAAGTGGAGGGCGGACGAACGCTTCTGCGATCAGGTTGACATCAGGAAGGTGCCCGGCTCCCTCAGCTTCCACCAGCACCTTCGCCAGTAGCTTCAATCGCCTCTCATTCAAAGGTCTGAGCCATCTCTGCAATACGGCGACAATCAGCCCCTCTTTCGATCCAAAGTGATAGTGCACCGCCGCCAGATTTGCCCCGGCAGCCGTCGTGATGTGCCGCAGCGAAACAGCCTCGAACCCCTGCTCCGCAAACAACTCCTCGGCAACGTCCATCAGACGAAATCGAGTTGCGTTAGGATCTGTGACAGAAGTTGTAGCCATCAGAGAGCCCAGTATATTCAAACGTTTGTTTTAAACAAGCGATTGAATGATGATTTTTCTGCGACCTCCGCCCCCCTGTCACAAACATCTTTTTCTGCGTCACCTCACTGGGATTTTTCTCGAATTTCAGACTTCCAGGACCTGGAGAGCCTGATCAAACTCCGATGATTACCCAGCTCAAGAACCCGATACTCTCCCAATGCTCACCCATTCTACTACCGCCCACTCTACCAGATCTCAGATTGCTGCCATCTCATTGCTCGTGGCAGCGGTCGGCTTGCAAGCATTTGGCGACGACCGAAAAATGGCCCTCATCCAAGGCAAGGTCGCTGGCGAACGAGTTCCAGAGGAAATCACTTTGAACATGGTCCGAAATGGAGAGCCCGTAAAGCACTCAACGACAAAAGTCTCAAGCGACGGAACATTCGGTTTTTGTCTCCAGCCGGAATACACAGGATTCTACACCGTGGGTGATCGAGGGGATGCCGCGCGACTTTACCTCTCACCGGGCCGTTCCGTCAAACTAACCCTCGGGGACGGCCCCTACTCGGTCAATGTGGACGATGCGGAAAACACATTGCTGGCCAAGTGGTCAGCCACCCTGTGGCCGCTGAAGAAGTGCAATCAGTTGCGGGGAAATCACACTTACAAAGAGGTATTCCCCCTGCTTCCCGCACTGGAGCAAGCAACCGAAGAGACCATAGCCGAAGCAAACAGTGGCAACGCGGAATTTGACGCACTGTTCAGTCAACTCGTCCAGGCAGAGTTCGAATATGAGCTTTACCACTTTCTCTACATGCCCCGCTCAGCACACCCGACACCGGACCGATACCCGGATATCTACAAACAGATTTCAACCGTGCCGCGCTTCACCGATGCAACAGCGCTGCAATTCGAGTTCGGCCACGCTTTCGTGAATCTCTACGGCATGTTTCAGTTCTCAGCCCATCGAGATGAATTCAAGAACAGCCAGGATCCGGCGGCAGAAGCCTGTATCAAATACGTCCCCGACGAGACCCTCCGTGGCTGGTACATTGCACGCAATGTGCTAACCCGAGCCAAAGCATATGACGAAGCGTACGTCGCAAAATTGGAGAGATACCGAGAATACCTGGTGACCGCTGAGCAGCGAAAATATGTATCCGACTTCGTGCTTACAATCAACCAATTCGGAACCGGAGAACCCGCAATACCCTTCGACGGAACAACACCGGACGGCAAGACAGTAAAACTTTCGGACTTTAAAGGAAAGGTAGTTCTTGTGGATGTTTGGGCAACATGGTGCGGGCCCTGCAAGACTCAAATACCCCATCTGAAAAAGCTGGAGGAAGATTTTACCGGCAGGGATGTCGTATTCATCAGCTATTCTGTCGATGCCATCGCAGACCTTGAAAAGTGGAAATCGATGGTTGCTGATGAGAAACTCGGGGGAGTACAGCTGATCGGGAGTGAGGACTTTAAGTCACCGATATGCGTGGACTATAAGATCAAGGCCATCCCTCGCTTCCTCCTGTTCGATAAGAGCGGAAATATCATCAGCATCGACGCCCCGCGCCCTTCCGACTCGAAATTGAAAGCACTCATCGAGGAACACTTGGAATAACTCTGACCTTCGTCCCTCCTCCCAGAGCTTACGCATCAATAATTCATATGAATTTTCGTAATCAACCATAGATTCCCTCCAGAAACCAGCCGCTGCGATCTCGATAGATGCGACAAAGCGTTCCGCTGCTTTCATGGCACACGTCCCACTCCAGACGTGTCCAGCAGGCGGGCTCCCACCAGTTTCCAGAGACAGCCCATGGGCCGCAGGCATCCTTCAATCCGCCACGCACAGAGCCCGTCAGGATTGCCTTTGGACGCTGGTCGTGAGGTTCCGCCGCAGATTCAGTGACCACTTCTATCCTCTCCGGGGGCCGAAGCCGACGCATCGGCAGACCCAATGGTTGCTCGCCAGTTTGCGTTCGCGCGACTTCCACCAGCACTGGTTGCGTTTTACTACCACTCTTCTTTTTCGACTTCGCCTCTTCGCGCACACGGGAAACGGCGGCATCCGTCTCCAGCTCCAGAGTCTGGTAGTTAAAAGGAGTCATCACGAACGCATCCGGCCGGTGCGATGGCAATGGCGACGGCGTACCCACATTGGCAGAGCCAAATAATGCCTCCAGTTGCGCCAGCGTCTGCGCGAAACGTGCGGGATTTCGGATTGAAGCTTCGAACAACCGCCGCTGCTGACCGTGCGCCTGTACCGGACATGCCGTTATGCCGATACCGCAGAGAGGGGCTTCGCTGGTGAATGTCTCAAGCCAGGCATGCAGAATCTGAAACAGCACTTCGGAATCCGCAGAGGGCTCTGGAACGCGAAAATTCCGTTCCATGGTGGTCTTGTTAGTGCATGTTAAAGTGAGATCAATCGCCCCCGCCACGTAGTATGCCGATGCCAGTCGCGAGCACACGCTCTCCAGCAGTCTCTGCAGCAGGAAGAGTAACGGCTCGAGTTCCTGAATCTCGTAATCCGTTTCGATCTGTGCGCTATAGTTCCGAGGTGGCGTCACCAGCCGCAACAGACGCGTTCCTTTGCCACTGCATAAATCCTGCAGCCGCAACGCCTCCTTCCCCAGCCGTTCACCAATTGCAGTGCGATCCAATTTTGCCAGATCTCCCAGCACACGCACGCCCCATAGATCGAGCACTTCCAGGAGCGACGGCGATGGCAATAGCGCCATGACCGGCACGCCTGCCAGCCGTTGCCGCAGGGCAGCCGGCTCAGCAGGCAGCACACAGACGGGATCGCCCATCCGCGCCGCAATGAATGCCAGATCAGGTGTCCCTGCAATACCGACACGGCCGTCCACAAATCCTTCAACATGCAAACTTTCAGCCATTTGCGCGGCCAGCTCCTGCACATTTTTCCGCGCATCCGGCACCCCCACCAGATCCAGGGTGCAGATTCCGGGTGCCGTATTTTCAAAGTGCGGCGTCCACCTGCCCGCCTGTTCCAGCAGTGCCAACTGCGCCTCTTCCTCCCCGTCCCGGTCACGATAGAACAGTGCCAGTCCGCCGCACCGCGCCAGCCCCTGAGTTGCCGTCATCCCCCTCTCAACCCGGCTCGCTTCCGCCTGACTGGATACCGCCACAATGATCGCCTTCTTTTCATTCCCGGCATCGCCGTCCAGCACCGCCACCGCACTCCCGGTCACCACACCGGCATGCGTCCGTGCGACTGCTTCAAGAGGAAAACGTGGAAGATAAAGACAGCAGAACAAGGAAAGAAGAAGGTTGCTGGTTTTCAGTTCATGAGCTGGCGATTGCTGGCAGAGCTGGCGTTATTTCTTCGGAGGAATTTCCGGCCACGCGGAATTCTAACATTCCTCTCAAAAGATCGCGTGGAGTCTCCAGAGTTCCGGGCAGATAAGGATGGTCAAAGAGAATGCGTGTCGCGGCTCTTGGGATGATCTTCACCGGAGTGAACGCCAGACACAGGCTGCTGGCCTTTTCCGTCAGCATCCGCATGCGATGCCAGGAACTCGCCGGGATG
>JAGROY010000182.1 GCA_020439995.1 Verrucomicrobiia bacterium | reverse complement strand
TACATCTTTTTGACCGCTCACCCGAAAAAGGAGATCATTGTAGGAGTAGGAGTAGGAGTAGCCGTAGCATTAGTGATCACTACCATAGTTTGGCTGTTGGGAATGATGGAGAGGATTCCGCCAATTGCCGTTCCCAAAGGGACTATTTCAGCGTGGCATCCCGGATACAATATACCTAAAGGCTGGTTAGTGTGCGACGGTAAAAACGGAACGCCGGACATCCAAGATTGATTTCTTATAGTGCTCCCGGCGTAAGTTTTTGCAAGAATTACCCTATAGTCCTACTCAACAGAATGAAGTATGAGCAGAATTGCCAAAGAAGGAGAAATCATTGACGGTCACCTTGAGTTTCTTCATTCCCTGATGGAGAGAGGTGGGCCGGAGCCGCGTGACTACTATGAACTTGACGCATGGATTGCAGAAGTTGCGGACCAGCTCAAAGCGGGGAGGCTGCGAGATGATGACATATCCAGGTTGGTGGAGGGATTTGGAGATGCATTCTCAACTGAGACCATGCAGGGATTTGCGTTTCGAAAACCTCACGGCTACGCGGGCGATTTCGAGATTATCGAAAGGATCTACGAACGCTACACATCCGATCAAGCCAAATTGAATAAATGGGATGTCTACTGGCAACAACACTCGGCAGCGCACGCTGTGCGAAATCGGGTCAACGTTTTCGCCGACGAATTGGGCCGCGTTTGTTCAGAACGTGGAGCTGAAGTCATGCACGTCCTTAATCTTGCAAGCGGCCCGGGTAGGGACATGAAGCAGTTTTTCGAATTAAACCCCAGTGCAAATGTCCATTTTGACTGTGTTGATCAAGATCAGAATGCTATCGAATACGCAAAGAATCTATGCAAAGAATCTATGCAAAGAATACGGGGAACGGATCTCGTTTCACAATTCGAATGCACTGAGGTATCGTAGCAAACGGGCCTACGACTTGATATGGTCGGCAGGGTTGTTTGATTACTTTGATGACAAGATTTTTGTCTTTATGTTGGTTCGGCTTCGGGAGATGCTTTCTCAGAACGGCAAGATTGTCATTGGAAACTTTTCGACACAGAATCCCAGCAAGCATTACATGGAGCTATTTGACTGGCACCTCTATCACCGGAGTCCTCAATCTCTGCGCTACCTTGCAAAAAGGGCTGGATTCAATCCCGAATCGATTAAAGTTCGAAAGGAATCGTTGGGAGTAAATCTCTTTTTGCACATCCAACCCAACGCCAGCTCCGTCAGGTAGGCAATTAGTCTTCTTCTGTGATCCTGTCGGATGCGATCGAGATGGCGGTAGACGGTGGGAGGGCGATGATGGTTGTATGGTTTATTTATTGTTTCCAGCGCCCGGGCTTAATGCCTGGAGATGTTGTGCAGCTCGTAGCCGAGGATGCTCAGGGCGTGGATGGCGGCGGTTTCTGTGCGGAGGACGATGGGGCCGAGGTTGAGTGGCAGGTAGCCGGCGGACTTTGCTGCATCGATCTCGGCAGCTGTGAAGTCGCCTTCGGGGCCGATGAGAACGATTGCGCTTTGTGGTCGGCGGCCGGTGTGGGTTTCGACTTCACTGAGCAGTGATCGCAGGTGACGGGTGTCGGGCTGAAGTGACGCTACCAGTTTGAGATCGTAGGAGATTGTCCTGTCTGCGAAGAATTCTGCCGGAGTCCGGGGGATGGTCACTTCTGGCATCCAGTTCTGGCCGCTTTGCTTGCAGGCTTCAAGGGCTACGCGGCTCCACTTTTCCTGCTTCTTCGCCGCTTCGCGGGCATCGATGCGAACGATGGTGCGATCGGTGATGAGCGGGTGCACGGCAGCGGCGCCCAGTTCGGTGGCCTTCTGCACGATGAGTTCCATGTTCTTCCCCTTGGGGATGGCCTGGCCGATGGCGATGGTGGAGGCGAGCGTATCCGAGGTTTTGACGGACAGCGATTTCAGCTGCACTCGATCACGCTGGACGTCGACGATCTCGGCAGTTGCTTCGACGCCTCTGCCATTGAACACGGTGACGCTCTCCCCGGCCTTCATGCGCAGGACATGCGCCAGATGGTGGGCCTCTTCTTCTGTCAGCGTCAGCTCTTCTGGATTCCAGTCGTCAGGGGGAATGTGGAAGCGCGGCATCGTGCGTGCCTATTTGAAGAACCGCTTTGCTTTCTCCAGGAATGATTCGTGGATCGGACGGTTGCGTTCGCCGAGCGACTTGGCGAAGGCCTCGAGCAGTTCTTTCTGTTTGCGGTTGAGCTTTGTGGGAACTTCCACCTGCACACGCACCATGAGGTCGCCACTGCGCGTGCTGTTGAGCTGCGGCATTCCTTTGTCCTTCAGGCGGAAGAGCGTCCCATTCTGGGTTCCTTCCGGGACGCGGATGGAGGCTTTGCCATTGAGGGTCGGCACGACGAGTTCGCCGCCGACTGCGGCTGTGGCAAAGGATACGGGCACTTCGCAGTAGAGATCGTTTTCATCGCGCTCGAAGACTTCGTGCTCGCGCACATGGATGACTACGAAGAGATCGCCAGCAGGGCCACCACGCATGCCTGCGTCGCCGTTGCCACTGGAGCGGAGCCGTGAGCCTTCGCTGATGCCGGCGGGAATTTTGAGCTTGATGCGCTCGCGTTTGTCCGTGCGTCCGGCGCCATTGCACTCGCGACAGGGATCGGAGATCATTTGCCCTGATCCGCCGCACTGCGGGCAGGTCTGCTGCACCTGGAAGAAGCCGCGGGAAGAGATGACCTGTCCGTGTCCGCCGCAGGTGGAGCACGATTTTGTGCCGCCACCGCTGGCTGAGCCGGAGCCCTTGCAGCCGGAACATGCGGATGATTTTTCCAGCTCCAGTTCTTTCTCGGTGCCGAATGCAGCTTCTTCGAGAGTGATTTGCAGATCGTAGCGTAGATCCGAACCGCGACGTTTCATGGAACGGCCACCGCCGCCGCCACCGCCACCGAAGAAGTCACCAAAGATACCGCTGCCGCCACCGCCGCCGCCGAAGACTTCGCGGAAGATATCGAATGGATCAACGCCAGCACCACCGGACGATCCCATTCCCTGGGAGAATGCAGCGTGACCGTAGCGATCGTAAGCGGCGCGTTTGTCATCGTCTGAAAGAACCTCGTAGGCCTCGCCGAGTTCTTTAAATTTTTCCTCGGCGCTGGGATCACCCGGGTTTTTATCCGGGTGATATTTGACCGCCATCTTGCGGTAGGCCTTTTTGATGTAAGAGCCGTCGGCATTGCGCTCAACGCCCAGCACTTCGTAGTAGTCTCGCTTTTCAGACATGGAAGAAGAGTGTCAAGGTCAGGCGGTGGGTTCGTCTGCGGCAGGGGATTCCTCGAGGGCGGGGCCAGTGGAGACGCGCACGCCAGCGGGACGCAGCAGCCGCTCATGAAGCTTGTAGCCCCGGCGCACCTGCGCGACGACGTGTCCATCGGGAACTTCATCACTGGACTCCTGTGCGACAGCGTCGTGCACATTAGGATCAAATGGCTGACCGACTGCCGGGATGGTCTCGACACCCTGCTCGCTGAGAAAGTCCTCAATTTGCTTCAGCACCATGCTCATGCCGAGGTAAATGCTGGACCCTTCTTCGGCTTTAGCTGCCATCAGGCCGAATTCAAAGTTATCCAGTATCGGCAACAGGGACTGCAGCAGATCGGCATTGGCGTAGCGCGCGGTGTCAGCACGCTCGCGAGCCATGCGCTTGCGGTAATTCTCCAGCTCAGCCTTTGTGCGCAATGCGACGTCTTTCCAAGTCAACGCTTCCTGCTGTGCTGCTGCCAGCGGTTCAAGAGGCTCCTGTGTTTCCTGCTCCGCGCTCTCTTCAGATGCATCAAAGGCACCCTGGCCCTCTTCAGGGACGATACCCTGATCGGTTACTTCTTGGTTATCAGTATTTTGCTCAGCTTCACTCATATCGGTAAGGAGGCGATTTCCGCCCCGTCATGTACTAGGAAAATATGGCGACTACTTACCGCGTTTTCAGCTGCAATCAAGGGCAGTAACCCGGTTTTCCAAAGGGTTTCAGGCCCCTGCGGGTTTAAATCGTGCGCATCACTCGCCCCGGACGGCGGGAAATGCTTCCTCGATCAGGTAGCTGGCCAGATTTTCGCCTTCGCTCTGGAGATAGGATTCAAGCGAATCCAGCCCTGACGATTGCAGATATTTCACCGGCGATGGCACATTGCCTACCAGTTCGAGATCGAAGCCGAGGTCACTGCTGTCCGGCAGCGCCTGGTGTACTTCCACGGCGATGACATTGAGACCACGGACGAGTGGCTCGACTGGAACCGCAAACTCCCAGTAGCGGGTCTCGTCCGACAGATTGACGGTGTGCAGGGCGAAGGTAGTGTCAGAGATTTCTCCATCCGGCAGGTTGTCACGCACGATTTCGGTTCCGTTGAGAAACACCCGTGCTCCGTCGTCCCTGAGCAAGCTGACCCGAAGCGAGCTGATCTGTTCGGGATTATCGATCGTGAAAGATCGCCGGAAATAGAAACTGGTGCGGCTTGGTGCCCGGCTGTTGCCGCTGGAATTGCGAAAGATCTTGGTCGCGATGTGCTCGTCACTGAATCCAAGAACGCCGGGGCCTGCTGGCCAGTCACGGTCATCATAAGTGCGCGAGGCCCAGTCACCACTTTGGTCAAACTGCCAGTTCCACTCGGATTTTTTACTGATCAACTGCACCGGGATTTCGAGCCCGCCACGTTCTCTCTCCCACTGGAATAGCCGGTTGCGTGTCATGTCCCAGCGCGATCCCTCGGCAGGTTCCCGGCTGGGATTCAGTCTCACATAGATCAGCAGTGCAGAGCGCATCGCATCGACGGCACGGGTGGGATCTCCCGCATCAGATGCCTGTGAGGCAAGTGCTTGAAATGCATCGGCGACGTAGCTCAGAAAGCGCTCTTTGCTCACCGTGCGGAAAGTGCCTCCCGTCGCCAGCTGTAACGCGGTATCGAAGACGCGCAGCGCCTTTTCCGGCTGTTGCAACTGGAGGTAAGCGATGCCGATGTTCACCAGCACTTCGCCATTGTCGGAGCCGAGCAGCTCGGCCGATTGAATATCCGCGAGCGACTGCGGCAGGGCACTGGTGCTCGCACCGCCTGAGCCTCCCGAACCATCTAGCCGCAATGCAGCCCGCTTTGCAAGTGCCAGTGGGTTCTCGGGTTCCAGTTCCAGCGCCGTTTCCATGTTCTTCAATGCATCGCTCTCGATCAATGCCCGGACGTATGCGCTGCGCGCCTGTTGTCCGCCTTCTGTCGGATCCGCAGTCCTGTCCAGTTGCTTGCGCGTGAATTCGCGGGCGAATGCGATGTAGGGATCTTTATCGTCTGCGTCCACGACCTCAGAGTAAATCGCCTGGCGTTCATCCGAGTCGATCGGGACGATCGCATTGCGATCAGTCAATCGAACGCCGCCGGTAGCCTGGACAAAATTGGTGAACGCGGCCGGGACAAGCTCGTTCGAGCCACCAGGGCCAACGTTCCACAGGCGGGCAAGGCCATCGCTGCTCACCGTCAGCACCCGGCGACCATCTGGCGTAAACTCACCATAGGTCACAGGCCCGCCATGCTGGAGTTTCTGCGAGGCCGGGGCTCCCTCAAGCGTATCCCACACGCGGGCGGTGCCGTCTTCGGAACAGGTCAGGATGCGGCTGCTGTTGCGGCTGAAGTCAACCCACAGTACGGAGCCATCGTGCACCAGCGGCCGCCCTTGCGGCTCGCCATTTGGGATAGACCAAATCCTCGCGCGATTGTCGGCTCCACCCGTCGCAACCAGTTTCCCATCAGGGCTGAAATCGATACACTTCAGTTCGTTGTTGTGGTCGAGCGCCTGCCCTACCGGTTCCAGCGTGACTGCATTGAGAATCCTGCCGGTAAAGTCCACAGATGCTGTGGCGGCGTAGCGTCCGTCGGAGCTGATGATCGCGCGCACGACATCGCCCTCGTGACGGAAAACCGCGAGTTCCTCACCTCCCTGGTTGTTGAAAAGCCGTGCCGTGCCGTCGTCCCCTGCGGACAATATCCGCTTCCCGGTGGGGTCAAATGTCACCGTAAAACAATCCCCTGACTGCACCAGTTCGGTGAGCATTTTTCCGTCGGCAACGCGCCAACGATGGATTCGATTGCTGTTGGAGGCAGTTGCGACCGACAGGGAATCGGGGCTGAATTCTGCCCAGTTCACGCGGTCTTTGTGAATCATTGGTTCGCCAACCAGTGCGCCTGACGCTGCATCCCAAACACAGACCAATCCATCCTCGCCAGAGCTGACGATCAGGGTTCCTTCGCGGTTGATCGAGATGTGAACCACTGCACCATCATGTCGTCGCCCGGTGACTGGCCACAGCCCCTGCCCAGTAGTGGAATCCCAAACTGCAACTTGACCCTCGACTGTCCCCGTGGCCACCCAGGCTCCATCTGGACTGAGGGCTCCACACTGCACGCGCCGGGCTCCCATCACCGAGGGGAATTGGCGCTGGTCTTCAAAGTACCAGATCCGCACGTGGTCGTCGGCCATTGTCGCCAGCCAGCGGCCATCGGAGCTGAACTCCACCTTGCTGATCTCCTTGCTGTGGATCAAAGGGGAACCGGAAATTTCGCGACCGGACGTCACCTCCCAGATGCGTGCGGTCTTGTCGTCCGAGGCGGTGACCGCCAGCTTCCCGTCCGGGCTGAACGCCACATCGTTCACTTGCTCCCTATGCCCCCAGCGGTGCACCTGTGCGCCTGTGCGGACCTCCCACAAGCGGGCGCTGTCGTCTTCGGCACCAGTGAGAACAAAAGCACTGTCCGGGCTGAACGCCACTGCTCTTACGGCGCGATCGTGCCGGAGCGGTTCGGATTCAGGGCGACCACTCCCGACATCCCAGACCCGCGCAGTGCCGTCCTCGGAAGCAGTCACTAACAATGTTCCCTGACGGTTGAACCTGGCAGCACGCACGCTGGCATTGTGCTCAAAAACATAAAGCGATGTACCGTGATCCCCGTCCCACAAGCGTGCCGTACCATCCTTGGACGCGCTCAGGATTATATTCCCCTGGGGCGAGAACTGCACGTCAAGTACGGCCTCTCCGTTCTCGTGCGAAAAGGCGTAGCGCAGATTTCCGGAAGGGATTTCCCACACACGCACCATTCCATCCGAGGCCCCGGTTGCCAGCAGACTGGCGTCGCGGTTGAGCGCGACGACATCCACTTCGCCCGCATGATCGAGCTTGGGCCCGATCCGCTTTTTAGTTTCCAGGTCGAAAACGGCGGCTTTGGTATCGTGGCTGCCTGCGGCCAGATATCGCCCGTCGGCGCTGAATACCACGGAAGTGACACGTTTATTGAATTCAAATTTCGCCACGGAATTCGCCTGATCGATATTGTAAACCCGCAGCATGTTATCGCGTGACCCTGTCGCCAGGAATTTCCCGTCGGGACTGAATGCGATGGCCATGAGTTCTTCCTCATCCTTAATCGTCATCGACAGCCCTGGCAGGCTCACTTGAGTGAGAATGGAGTATACTCTGTCGGCCGCTGCTGTCTGCGATGGATTCATCTCCAGGGTGCGGGCAATATAGGCGAGAGCTTCGCTGTAGCGGCCCTCTTCGGCAGCCTCCAGCCCCAGCGAGTAGGTGGACTGGCTGAAGGTGCGGCTCAGCTTGCGGTTCGCATCATCCGCTTCCCGGCGCGCCTCTTCGGCCTTGCCTCGCTCACGCTTGGCTTCCGAGCTTTGCGTGATCGCGAACGACAGAAGAACGAACGCCACCACTGCCGCGCAGCCTAACAGAACCGCCAAAAGGCCTAACATAAAGGCAAAGATGCGGGCCTTCTTTGCAGACCGCGTCCGCACATCGGCCAGTTCCTTGGCCTGTGCCAGCTCTCTTTTGCGGTTCGTTTCCCGCACCTCGTCTTCGAGCGCCTTGGCCTTGTGACTGCGCTCAAGGAAGTCCATCGCATCCCCGAAGCCGCCTCCATAGAGTGCTGCCCAGGCGGCGTTTGGCTGCGTCTGGTCGCGCCATTGCTGGGCGATCTGCAGATCGGGATCATGGTAGAGGTCGGCACGGCCTTCCTTCCACAGGGTGGCGGACTGGAGCAGGCGGTGGTAGATGCTGGCGGACTTGTGTTCCTCATCCACCCAGTGGCCCATCCGCTTCCAGTGGCGCATGAAGCTTTCATGGGAAATGTCGATCACCGTTGCCGCTGTCAGTTCCTCCTCCATGCCGGGCATCAGGAAGGTGACACCAGGCTTGCGGAAGGCGTCCACCACGGTGGAAATCTCGGCCTCTGTCCCGCCCGTGATCTCGCACAGGCTCCCGAGTCGGTGCGGACGGCGGATGCCGCGGTTGTCCATTGCCCGTTCGGTCAGTGCTTTGAACATGCGCCGGGCCAGTTCACGATGCCGGTCGCTGGGGAGCGATTCCATCACTTCATCGGCATGCAACGACAGGGCTTCATCCATCCCGCCGATGATCTCGTAGTGTTTGTGGGTAATTTGCCCGAGTTCTCCCTTCTCGCGCCAGAAATGCCACGTCCGCATCAGCGCGTGCTGAAGAATCGGAAGTTGATCCGGGTCATCGCCAGCGTCATTCAGCAGGCGCTGCACCAGCGATGGCGCCATATCTCCGCCGCCCACTTTTACTGGCCCTTCAATCGCTTCTTTCAGCTGGTCCCGAGTCAGTCTCGGCACCAGATAGTCTCCGTCATTGATTACCTGGGCCAGCGATTCGAAAGCCGAGCAGTCACCGAAAAAGTCCGAGCGCATGGTGACGACCACGTAGATGGAAAACTGCTGCTGTCGCGCTCCCTCAATCAGGAGGCTGACGAACGCATCCGCTTCATCTCGCTGCTCCTCGGTAGCGCCGGTGCGGCTGAATCGAAACAGCTCCTCAAACTGGTCAACGACGACGAGCAGGTTGTGCCCCTTGGGCAGGCGTGCGAGTTTTGCCACCTCCCGCAGTCCCAGGGCACTGCGTTGCAGAGTGGTTTCGAGATCGAGTCGATCAGGAAGCGAATCATCGTCGTCTGCGAATTCATCCCACAACTCGGATTCTAGCAGTGCTTCCGCCAGATTTCCAAGTGGATCGCCACCCGGCCGCATCACTGCAACGCTCCAGTGCGAGCCAGTACCGGGCAGTCCGCCCCCGTAGAGTGTGGGCAGCAGACCGGCCCTCACCAGTGATGATTTGCCACTTCCTGAAGAACCTAACACTGCAAGAAAACGACGGCGCAGCAATCGCGTCAGCAATTCCTGGCACTGCTGTTCGCGACCAAAGAACAGGTACTCCTCATCCATCCGGAAAGGCCGCAGCCCCGGGAATGGATTGAAGATCTCGTCTTCAGGTGCCTGAAAGGTTTCGTTCAACGTTTTGAGTTCTCCTGAATTCTTTTGATAAAAGGGTCCAGCGCGGCTGGATCGAAATCATTGTCGGTCGCCTGCATGACGATAGCAGCACGCGAGCGGAAGCGTTCTTTGCGCCGGGTCGTCGGCGGTGCAATGTAGACCCCCTGAGCGAGAAACGGCGTGCGACGCCCTAGGCCGGGAGCTTTCCGCACATCCATGAGCTTCATCTCCGCCCACTGCGCGCTGGCAGATCCGTAGTAAACCAGCACAGCATCGCACAGCGTCAATTGCTCGTGGTGCACCATTGTGAACGATGCAGGATCGCCATCGAACGGCGGCACTTTGACCTCGAAACCTTGCTCATAAAGATAGTCTTCGAGCGGTTCGACCGCCTGCTCGTCGTCAGCCTCACAGACGATGTAAACAACTTTCTCACCACTGTCGTCGAACAGTGCCTCACTCTCACCACCGGAAATCAGAGCGCTGCTTCGTGCTCCGACCGTACCTTGTTTATCCAAAGTCTTGATCGCCAGCCGTTTCAATTGCTCGATCGATCCCCGCAAAAACTCCACCTGCCGGTAGCCCATCTCCCCCTGCTCCACCTGCCGGACGAATGCTCTCTGCCTTGCATCTTCGAAATCATCACTGGCCGGTGCCCATATTATGCGGGGGATAGCGCGGGCATCACTGGCCTCTGCACGGCACTGAATCTCGGCGACAGACTGCTCACTGCCTTCTGGAACACGTCCATACTGGGTTCCCAAGAGATGCAGGGCCAGATCCGACTCAGCCATCGCACTCCGCACCTGCTCCAGCAGTGCAGCACTGTCTTTCGGCAAAGGATGTTCCGGCAAGACGCGGTATCCGCGTTCAAGAAATTCACGTCTTACCTGATCACGCTTATCGGTCAGTTCAGCGGTGGTCTCGGCGAGATAGATCGTGCGCTTCTTCCCTGAAGGCAGTACCCCTGAGGTAGTACCTCCATCCCCGGAGGTGGGCTCAAACGTGGCACTGATTTCGTGGGCGAGATCATAGACGCGGTGCAGAAATCTCCGCCGGGAGTCTTCGCCGAACGACTCATCGAACTCGACGAGATGTCCGCCCTGATCCTGCTCGAAGAAATCGAATGCCATCAGGTTGTCGAACACATTGCGCAGGTCTGGCTCGAACTGGTTTTGGTCGACCGGTGTCTTGACAACCTTGAAAATTCTCGGCCTGCCATTGAGTTCGAATTCACCCGTCTCATGTGCACCTCTACAGAAACTCCGTACTTCCTCCCGGCATCCCTCTGCCCGGACAAATGGCGGCGACAACACGGGGACGAATGCGCGGGCGTTGCGGAGGCGCTTTCCCACCTCAGGATCAAAATCGTCAAGCTGGTCGCTCTTAGGATCGCGCCAGACTTTGACAGGCTTGCCGGTCAGCTGCCCCATCCGGATCTCCAGCGTACGGTGCAGCCGGGTGATCCAGCCGGGCTCGTCTTGATGGATCGATAAATCATCCAGATGAGAAAAACTGATAAAGATATCGCTGGAGTCGATTTCCTCGACCGGTAGCTCCCGGGTAGTCACCCTGCTCGAGCCTTGTCCCTCCGGCAGTCGACGCGCCTTCCGGGTCTCTCCCGGCGCGTCCATCGGGGCGATGCCGTCCGCCCCCACTTGGAAAATCCCCACCGGTTCGGGCGCGCCCTGCAGCAGATACTCGCCCTGATTTCGCCACTCCAGCTCAGGAAGTTCATTCGATCCCAGTCCTGCCACGGGAGGATGCTGTCTGACGTAATGCCGGGCATTCTCATACACCGCCTGACTCATGAGAATCTGACCTCCTGCCGCCATGTCCATGATGCGTGCAGCAATGTTCACTGCCATGCCCACTGCCAGCGGACTTGCAAGATTGCCCTCGCCATCCGTCAGATCCTCGACGGCGATCACCTCTCCCTGATGCAGTCCCACGCGGACAGCGACCCCATCGACCCCCCACTGCTCCCGGTGCAAAAGCAGCTGAAATGCCAGAGCGACGGTGACAGCCTCGCTGGCCACAGAAAACTCCGCGAGGAAACCGTCGCCTGTGTGCTTTAGAATACGTCCCTGCGTTCCTGCTATGAGGCTACGAAACAACTCATCATGCCGTCGCAGTATCTCCGCGTACTGGTTCGTGCCTAGACGCCCTTGCAGGCCCACCGAATCAACAAGATCGGTGAATAGCAAAACTGCAATGCGATGCGTGGTCTGATCGGTCACTATGTCCGGGATATTGCCAAAAGAATGAACACTCTACACCAACTCGGCCAGCTGGCACTACCGAGTTTCGGTTTGGAAATCGTTCAAACAGTGTGGCAAAGTGTCAACTTGATGCTGGTAATCAATCTCAGGATTTCTCAATGTTCGTTATTTCCAGAACAGCTCTAGCCACTACGGCTCTCACATGGCTGACCCTTGCCCTGAGCGACGCAACTCCCGTCGATTTCAACCGGGATGTTCGCCCGATCTTGTCAGACAAATGCTTTTTCTGTCATGGCCCAGACGCGCACAAGCGGAAGGCCGACCTTCGTCTCGACACAGCTGAGGGTGCCACGGCAATTCACGATGGGCGTGCAGCCGTCGTTCCAGGAAAGCCTGAAGCCAGCACGTTGCTCGTCCGTATCACCAGCACGGATGAGGACGAAAAGATGCCGCCGCCGGAATCCCATAAGCAACTGGGCGATGATGAGATAGCCCTGTTGCGCGAGTGGATCACTCAAGGGGCTGTGTACGCTGCTCCCTGGGCATACGTCGCCCCGAAATGGAACCCTGTGCCCGTGGTCAATGACCAGTCGTGGCCCGTGAATTGGGTCGATCAGTTCGTGCTCGCTAAGTTGGAGAGCGAAGGCCTCGCACCATCGCCCGATGCGGATCGTGTGACGTTGATCCGCCGTCTCTACTTTGATCTCACCGGACTTCCTCCCGCTCCGGAACAGGTTGACGCATTTGTCGCAGCAGAGGAGCCGTTCGGTGCCACGTGGTCGAAAATGGTGGATGAGTTGCTGCAGTCGCCGCGTTTTGGTGAACGTCTGGCAATGTACTGGCTGGATCTCGTGCGCTATGCGGACACCGTGGGCTACCATGGTGATCAGGATCACAACATTGCACCTTACCGGGACTGGGTAGTCGACGCCTTGAATCAGGACCTGCCGTTCGATCAGTTCACTCGCGAACAACTGGCGGGGGACTTGTTGCCGAATCCCACGATCCAGCAGAGAATCGCAACCGGATACAATCGGCTCTTACAAACCTCCCACGAAGGCGGCGTGCAAGAGAAAGAGTACCTTGCCATCTATGCCGCCGATAGAATTCGCAATGTCTCCAACGTCTGGATGGGCGCGACCGTTGGCTGTGCCCAATGCCACGACCACAAATTCGATCCTTACACAATCAAGGATTTCTATTCGATGGTGGGATTCTTTGCTGATATCGATGAATCGCAGCATTTCAAGGTGGGCACTAACGACCTTCCAACCCGGCGTCCGCCTGAAATTGAAGTCATCAATGAAGCCGATGAGGAATTGCTTGTGGATCTGGAGGAACGGCTGGCAAAATCGGTGACGGCAAGTGAGCCCACGGATGTTCTTGAGGCGCAGATTGCGCTCATCAAGAAACGTGCGCGCAGGACGATGGTCACTGTGGCCCTGAAACAACCCCGCACTGTGCGCGTGCTCCCTCGCGGCAACTGGTTGGATGACAGCGGGGAGATTGTCGATCCTGCCATCCCGGATTTTCTAGGATCACTTGACACCGGCGATCGCAGGGCGACCCGCCTGGATCTGGCGAACTGGCTGGTGGATCCTGAAAAGGGGAACGGTGGTTCAACAGCGCGCGTGTTCGCAAATCGCTTCTGGTATCTGTTCTTTGGCTCGGGAATCTCGCGATCGCTGGCCGATTTCGGAGGTCAGGGCGAACCGCCCGCCAACCCAGCGCTACTCGATAATCTGGCAGTGTCATTTTATCAGAACGGCTGGAGTATGAAGGCATTGGTGCGTCTGTTAGTGACCAGCCACTCCTATCGGCAGTCGTCGCTTGAATCGGTTGCCCTGCGCGAGCGCGACCCAAATAACCAACTCGTCGCGCGCCAGTCCCGCTACCGGCTGCCAGCGGAAATCGTTCGCGACAATGCGCTCGCAATCAGTGGACTACTGGTCACTGGCCCGAGTGAGCGAGGAATCAAGCCTTACCAGCCAGCGGGCTACTACCGACACCTCAATTTTCCAGCGCGAAGCTACCGCAGTGACGAGGATGCCGGACAGTATCGCCGTGGGCTCTACGTGCACTGGCAGAGGCAGTTTCTGCATCCAATGCTCAAAGCTATGGATGCCCCCAGTCGCGAGGAATGCACAGCACAACGTCCGCGCTCTAACACTCCCACTGCCGCGCTGGTGCTGCTCAATGATCCCACATTCGTCGAGGCGGCACGCGTTTTTGCGGCGCGCATCATAGAACAAGGAGGCACGACAACCACAGCGCGGCTCGACTTTGCCTGTCGCCAGGCAATCGGTCGCGAGCCGGACGATCGCGAGCGACAGATTCTTGATGAATTGCTTAATGACTCCCGCTACACGGCCGAGGCAGCCGCGCAGTTGCTCGAAACAGGAATCGCACCGCAGCCAGACGGGATCGATCCCGTCGAACTCGCATCCTGGACCACGATTGCGCGGGCCATCTTAAACCTCAGCGAAACCGTCACTCGAAACTAACATTCCCACTTGATCACTGATGGATTCCAATCTTGCACGCCTCATGCAGCGCCGCACTTTTCTTGGGCAGACGAGTCTCGGGCTTGGCTCCGCTGCCTTGATGAGCCTGCTCGGTCGCGATGCCAATGCCGCTGTGCCGATTTCCGGTAGCGGGCTCCCGCATCTGGTGGCAAAGGCTAAGCGGGTGATCTTTCTCTGCATGGCTGGTGGCCCGTCGCACCTCGAAACGTTCGACTACAAACCGAAACTCGATGAACTCGACGGCAAACCAATGCCGGCATCGTTCACTGAAGGCCAGCCCATTGCCCAGCTGCAGGGGCAGGTGCTCAAAGTGCAGGGGCACCTGACAAAGTTCCGGCACCACGGCCAGAGTGGCCAGATCATCAGCGACTTTCTGCCTTACACCGCAAAGCTGGCGGACGACATCGCCATCATCCGCTCCATGGTGACCGAGCAGATCAATCACGATCCCGCGCACACATTCATGAATACGGGCACGGTCATCAGTGGCCGACCGTCTATGGGCTCGTGGGTTAACTACGGGCTCGGCTCTGAGACCGAGAACCTGCCGGGATTCGTGGTTCTCACCAGCGTAGGGGGACGCAATCCGCAGCCAATCGCCTCGCGCCAGTGGGCGTCGGGATTCCTTCCTAGCCGCTACCAGGGAGTCGAGTTCAACTCATCAGGCGACCCGGTGCACTATGTCCGGAATCCGGCAGGCGTCGCCAGCGCACAGCAGGCAGCCCTCATTCAGGCCATCGGCAAGCTGGATCGCCGACGCAACGCGCTCGTCTCCGATCCCGAAATCGACACCCGCATCGCCGCCTACGAAATGGCATTCCGCATGCAGACATCCGTGCCCGAGTTGGTCGATATCTCCGCTGAACCGCAAAACGTGCTCGATCTCTACGGAGCCCGGCCCGGCGATGGCTCCTACGCGTCGAATTGCCTGCTGGCCCGGCGCCTTGCAGAGCGTGGTGTCCGCTTCATCCACCTCTACCATCGCGGCTGGGATCACCACGGAGATCTGCAGAGATACATGAATATCTGCTGCGGCCTGACCGATCGGCCAACGTGGGCACTCATCACCGATCTCAAGCAACGGGGGCTTCTGGACGATACACTTGTCATCTGGGGCGGCGAGTTCGGACGCACGCCCATGTTCCAGGGAAAAGGCGGCCCCGGGCGCGACCACCACATCAAGGGATTCTCCATGTGGATGGCGGGAGGCGGTATCAAAGGCGGCGTCTCCCACGGAGCCACGGACGAACTCGGCTACCACTCAGTGGAAAACGTCGTCCACGTGCGCGATCTCCACGCCACCATGCTCCACCAGCTCGGCATTCAGCACGACCGCTTTACCGTTCCCTATCAGGGCCTCGATATGAAACTCACCGGAGTGGAGTCGGCGAAAGTAGTGAAGCCAGTGCTGCTTTGACCGTCAAGTTACGGCGGTGGAGCCTCCCCGCATTAGCGCGTCACTTCCTCGAATCGCTGGCCGATCTGCGCTACGAGCATTTCCTCGACAGCGTCATTCTTCAAGCGCTCGATTGGTTCGGTGGCGAAGCCGATGGCGATGAGCTTGCGGGCGATGGTCGGGGTGATGCCGCGGGCGACAAAGTAGAAGATCTCGTCGTCGTCGATCTGCGAGGAGGTGGAGCCGTGGCTGCACTTCACGCCGTCGGCATTGATCTCAAGGCCTGGCATCGAGTTCGCCTCGACTTCATTGCTGAGCAAAAGATTGCGGCACGTCTGGTAGGCGTCTGTCTGGTGCGCGCCCTCATCGACCTGAATGAGGCCTGCAAAAATCGAGCGCGACTGCCCGTAGAGCGCATTCTTGTAGAGCAGATCGCTGGTGGTATTCGGCTGAGCATGGTGCTGTAGCGTCCGCTGGTCGATCTCTTGTTCGCCTGTAGCAATGGCAACCGCGATCATGTCGCTGTTGGCTCCCGGCCCGTTGAGATGGCTGACGGCCTCGCTTCGACACCAGGCGGAGCCGAGTTGTATAAAACAACCAGTGACCGATGCATCACGCTCCACTTCAGTAAGCGCGAGATTGACGGCTTTCACCTTGCTGCCCCAGCGCTGTGATCCGACGTACTTGATCCTGCTACCCGCATTCGCCACGAGTTCAACAGCGCCCACGGCGAATCCTGCTTCGTCGTCGTTTGCGGATTGGAAATGTTCGACCACAGCCACGCTGGAGTTCTGATCGGTCACGACCAGCGTGTGCGGAAATGCTGTGGCATTGTCGCCCACCACCCAATGGAACACCTCAACGGGATGCGCCACTTCGATACCCTTTGGCACATAGACAAAGACACCTGAGTCCGTCCGCGCAGCATGAAGGGCTGCAAACTTACGGCCACCCAGCTCACCCTGGCGATTCATGAAATGCTTCTCGATCACCTCGCCGCATTCAGCAAGCGCATCAATGAACGGCAGGCAAACGACTCCCTCGCCACCCGCATCGATCTTGACCAGACGACCGTTCACAAAGATTACACGCGCCGATGCTTCTGCCAGTCCGCGTGACTTTTCGATCAGCTGTTCGATTTGCACCGCATCAGCATCGAAGGCCTGAAACGATGAAAACTCGTGCAGCTTCACATTCGCAAAACGCCATGACTCATCCTTGCGGCCAGGCATTGGCAAAGTGAGAAACTCGTTCCATGCATCCTCCCTGGCCTGGGTGAACCATGCAGGCAGGTTGCCATTGTCCCACTCCGGCTTCGTTTCAAAAACACTGCCAGAACTGCCAATGGCGCCAGACTCGTCAGTCTCGCTTTCTATTGAGTCGGGTGCTTCTGCAAGGGCGTCGGTCATGAATGCTGTGTCGTTTTAAGATAAAAATTGTCAATGAAGTCTGTAGCTTCGCTGAGCCGGAATTAGCCGACCGAGCCTTCCATTTCGAGGTCGATCAACCGCTTGAGTTCAACGCTGTATTCCATCGGGAATTCACGCACAAGGTCGTTGATGAACCCGTTCACGCTGAGGCTCATCGCCTCCGCTTCGCTAAGCCCACGTTGTTTCATATAGAAAATCTGCTCTTCACTGACCTGGCTGACGCTGGCTTCATGCTGAGTTGCATGGTCGTTGCCGCGGACGGTGATCGCCGGATAAGTATCGGTGCGGCTATTCGAATTGATCAGCAGGGCATCACACTCGGTGTTGTTCTTGCAACCCTTGAGGTGCTTGGGGATGTGTACCTGCCCGCGATAAGTCGAGCGGCCTTCGCCGATGCTGATACTCTTGGAAATCACGTTGCTTGTGGTTTCGTCAGCAGCATGGATCATCTTTGCTCCCGTGTCCTGATGCTGCCCGCTGTTCGCCAGCGCGATCGAGATGACCTCGCCACGCGCCTTGCGGCCTTTCATCACCACACCCGGATATTTCATGGTCAGTCGCGAGCCGATATTACAGTCAATCCAGCGAATTTCAGCGTTCTCGTGAGCAACACCGCGCTTGGTCACAAGGTTGAATACGTTTGAACTCCAGTTCTGCACGGTCACGTACTGAATCTTCGCGTCCTTCATTGCCACCAGTTCCACGACCGCGCTGTGCAGGGTGGAGGTCTCAAACTTCGGAGCCGTGCACCCTTCCATATACATCACCTCGGCACCTTC
>JAGROY010000181.1 GCA_020439995.1 Verrucomicrobiia bacterium | reverse complement strand
GTGTCGCCTTCGATAAAACGGAAGCGCTCCCATTGCTCGGCGGTTACGCTCGACTCGATGTGGTCGAGGTTGTGCCGGTGGCCTGTGGCGAAGTTGTCCAGGCCGACGACGTTCTGATTCAACTGGAGCAGTGTTTCGACCAGATTTGAGCCGATGAATCCTGCGGCACCTGTAACCAGCCATGATGCTGGTGAGTCCTGAAGCCGGTGACATAATTGATCGAATGCACTCATGATTTCCAAAGTTTTCCTTCAGGCAATTCGATACCTTTCATCGCGTTTCGAGTGTCCACGATCAGCTGCGCCCATTTGCCGAGTTCCTCGTAGTTGATCCGTTCGTGGTGCGTGGCGATGACGACCACATCGAAGGAAGCAATGTTCGCTTCCGTCCACTCTTGGCACAGTGTACCTGCCCAGTGGGGATGCTCCCGGTTGGGGCGAATGACAGGAACGTGAGGGTCGTAGTAGGCCATCTCACCGCCCCGGTCTTTAAACAGATCAAGCAAGAGGTAGCTGGGAGATTCGCGATCGTCGTCGACGTTAGGTTTATACGCCAGGCCGATGATCAGGATGCGGCTGCCGTTGATTGGTTTCTTCTGCGAGTTCAGTGCAGCGATCGTTTGTTCCACTACATACATGGGCATGGAAGTGTTCACTTCGCCGGCGAGTTCGATGAAGCGCGTGTTTTGATCGAACTCGCGCGCCTTCCATGTGAGGTAGAAGGGATCGATCGGAATGCAATGTCCTCCCAGCCCTGGCCCGGGATAGAATGCCATGTATCCGAACGGCTTGGTCTTCGCGGCTTCGATCACTTCCCAGACGTCGATGTCCATGGCTGCGTAGACCGTCTTCAGTTCATTCACCAAGGCGATGTTGACGCTGCGGAAAATGTTTTCCAGAAGTTTGGTGGCCTCTGCTGCGCGGCAGGACGATACGGGGATCAGCGTCTTGATGGCGTGGCTGTAGACGGCCATCGCTTTTTCCAGGCAGGCTGGCGTCAGGCCGCCGATGACCTTTGGAATAATTTCGACCTTGCTGTCAGGATTGCCCGGATCTTCCCGCTCGGGGGAGTAGGCGAGGTGGAAATCGACACCAGCAGTGAGCCCGGATCCTTTCTCAAGAACCTCGCGCAGTTCGCAGTCGGTGGTACCTGGGTAGGTGGTCGATTCGAGAACGATCACAATGCCCTTTGGCAAGTGAGGTGCGATCGCTTCTCCCGACTTCAAAACGTAGGAAATATCTGGATCGCGGTTCTTGCTCAGCGGTGTGGGAACGGCAATAAGGACGGCATCGACACCGGAAACATCGGAAAAGTCCGTACTCGCAGAGAATCGCCCCGCGCTCACCTGTTCGGCAACGGCTGCACTGGGAATGTGCTCGATGTAGCTGGTGCCTGCATTCAATGCATCGACCTTTTTCTGGTCGACATCGAGGCCGATGACCTCCACTCCCTTGCGGGCAAATTGCAGGCCGAGGGGAAGTCCAACATAGCCAAGCCCAATAATCGCGATTTTCATAGTGCACGTTTTCTAACACCTTTCAGCTCATTCGCAACAGCCCAGTCACGGAACTTCCGGGGCAACCGATGTGCGGGAATGGCTAAAATCGGAATAATCTTGGGTAAATGATGATCGCAGATTGTGTCTGGGCGGAGAATGTGGGCAGGATATAGACGCCAATGGACGATTTTTTCGCTACTCCCGATTCCGACAAAGCGGCGGCCCCTCCGGCGGTCGATGTGGACCTGCATGGCGATACCCGGCGAACGATGCCGCTGGCAGCGCGCATGCGCCCGCGCACGCTGGACGAATACGTTGGCCAGGAGCACATTCTGGCGGAGGGAAAACTCTTGCGACGGGCGATCGATGCAGACCGTTTTTCGTCATTCATTTTTTATGGGCCACCTGGAGTCGGCAAGACCAGTCTCGCCGAGATCATCTCGAAGCACACGGCGTCGCGGTTCATCAATCTCAGTGGCGTGGAGAGTAACGTCGCCGACATCAGGAGGGAAGTGGAGGCGGCAGCATCGATGCTTCGATTGCGCTCGCTGACCACGACCTTATTTGTCGATGAGATTCACCGGTTCAACAAGTCGCAGCAGGACGTGCTGCTGCCGCATATTGAGCGGGGGACGGTTCGCTTCATTGGCGCAACGACGCACAATCCGTTTTTCTATGTGAACAGTCCGCTGGTGTCGCGATCGCAGGTGTTCCAATTGGAGGAACTGAGCGAGGCAGCGGTGCGGACGCTGATTTCGAATACGCTAAAGGATGCCGAGCGTGGGCTCGGTCATATGAAAATCCAGATGACCGAGGAAGCGGCGGCACATCTGGCACGACTTTGCGATGGCGATGCCAGGAAATGTCTGGTCGCTCTGGAGCTTGCTGCATCGACAACTCCGCCCGATGACAGTGGCATCATTCATATCGATGTCGATGTTGCTGCGGAGTCGATCCAGCGCAAGACCGTCGTTTACGATGGCGACGGCGACGCGCATTACGATACCATCAGTGCCTTTATTAAAAGCATCCGCGGCTCAGATCCGGATGCTGCCATCTACTGGCTGGCGAAGATGCTCTATGCAGGAGAAGATTTCCGCTTCATCGCTCGGCGCATCGTCATCGCTGCCAGTGAAGACGTAGGCCTTGCGGATTCGAACGCGCTGCGAGTGGCGCTCGCAGCACAGCAGGCGGCGGAATTTGTTGGGATGCCAGAGGCGCGCATCCCACTTGCACATGCAACCGTGTATCTGGCGACAGCGCCCAAGAGCAATTCCGCCTACGCTGCACTGAACGCAGCGACGTCCGACATCGCGGCAGGGCGCACGCTGGCCGTGCCGAAGCACCTGCGCGATGGACATAACCGCAGCTCAGAACAATTCGGGAACGGAAAGGGCTATCTTTACGCGCACGACTATGACGATAACTACGTCCCGCAAGCCTATCTCCCAGAAGGCCGCACTTACTACACCCCGACCGATAACGGCCAGGAAAAGCGCATCCGCGAGCGCCTGGAGTATCTGCGGGCCAAGTTTGAGGCAGCACGGAAGAGTTAGCGGGGCGAAATCTTCAGTCGCACGAACCGCGCCGATGTTGCTTCTGAAGACCAGGTCTCCGAGACGAGGCCACCGTTGATCGTACTGGAATCAAGGGTGAAGGAATCTGTGCCGGGCAGCCAGTCGCTCAGGTTGGCACTGGTTTCCACTGCCACGACCGCATCGATTGCGGAGCTGCTGCGCGAGAATGTCACCAGAAGTCTGGGTTGGTTGCCCTCCTGGGAAACGCGAGCCTGTAGCACGCTGCCATCGTTGCGCTGGTCGTCACTGGTGCCCAGCGCGTATTCGACAAATGCCGTAAGCCCGTCTCCATCGGTGTCAATGTTAGGATCGCCGGTAAACGGGATGCCAGCGTTGCTGCCGATACCTGGGCTTCCTCCGGGCGTCGTGCTGGCCGTCCAGTTGGCTGCTTCGCCCGGGGTGGCGCCCGGGATGAGCACCTCGAGGCTGGAGCCGCTGCCGTCGGCGGCAACAGGCCACGGCTCGGAATCCTGGAAATCGATGTCCGCGATGACGGCGCCGGCGGCGTTGAGCACTGTGATCCGCTCGCCGCCGTTTGCGAGGCGCGATCCGTTCTGGAATTCGCCAGCAATTAGCAGTCCCGCTCCGTAGGCAGCTTCGAATGCCGACCTGTCCTGGACAATGAGAACACGCTTGCCAGCTGCCAACTCCATGGAGGGGAACTCGAATGAGATTCCGCGGCTGAACGTCACTCCGCTGAGATCAATCGCTCCCGCTGAGTAGTTCATGAGTTCGATGAACTCAAGCGCAGCATCACTTGCAGGGTGATACATGATTTCTGTGATGGCGAATGTCTCGGCTGTCGCACCCTGGACTGCTCCTGTATTCGTGATTTTAATGGCGGCAGTACCGACTTCGGCACCACGGTAGTTCAGGGCGGTGAGCGTGACATCGTTTTCTCCTCCCTGCAGTGGCACCGTGAGTTTCCAGTTTTCGTCATCCAGCCAGGTCAACTCTGCCGGTTCGGTGCTGCCATTGACATGCATGGTGTGGACGTTGATCCAGCCTTTGCCTTCGAGCGTCACCGCTGAATCGTCGACTTCCATTGCATTGCCGCCGTTGGTGGTAATCGCGAAAGGAATTTCATCCGGCAGCCGACCCAGCACGTAGCTCGCGCGCGATCGGATGTAGGACAAATTTCCCCGGTAGCTTTCCTTTGAGACATCGCCGTAGTGGGTGAGCCAGGAGTCCATGTAATCGGAATTGAACGTTGACTCGATCATGTCCTTAAGGTGCCCCAGATAAATGCGGTTGAAAATCGGACGCCGGATGATGGTGCCAATGTTGCTGCCGCCCCACAGGGCAGAGTTAGTGCCGCCATTAAAAGTGAAGTCCCAGTCCCATGGCATCGGCTCCACGAGGCCAGTGGCGGGATTCACATACATGTTGAAGTTGTGTGGATTGCCCTGCGAGTAAACATCGCCAATGCCGCAGAGTGCCATCATGCCGAACTTTCGCATCCATCGATCAACGTTGATAACCTTCGGAATCGCTTCATCCAGATCCTCTCCTCGCAGGTCGAACGCCTGTAGCATGGCGATCATTTCCGAGTAGTCGTCGATGTGCTGATTGGAATTGATGCGAATATTGTGCCGATAGATTTCCTTGTCGGTGCCCTGGTCTCCCAGATCGAAGTTTGAAATCCAGCCGACCGGGAATGGCGTCTTTTCTCCTTCGGCATCACCGCCCACAGCATTTTGAATATCACGAATGCCCTCCATTTTGAACACTGTGCCGCCGCGTTCATCGGGATCTGGAAGAGAGCCGGTGAAGTTCGATCCGAACCGTGTCATTTCGATCCGCGAGATTCCATCCTGAGCGTTGATGTGACCGATCTGGTTGATGATGTCGTTCATGCTGTCGTGGATGCCGCCTGCATGACTGACCATGTGCTTTACCAGAATTTCCCTGCGGTTTGTGCGTCTGCTCGAGATCGTCTTATGCAGGCCGCGGAATTTTTTATCGGCCGGGAATTTGATATTCACTGCGGAGCTGCTGCTGCTGTTGCGACTGAACATGCTGCCGCGCAGGCGAATGCCGCCGTCGTAGGCGACGTCTTTTTCGTTGTAGACAATGGTCAGGCCTAGCCGGCGATTGAACAGGATTTCGGGCTGGTCGCTGCGGTGCATGTCGTTCGCCTCGTCGGTGAGCATGATCAGGCGCAGGTTCTGGTGCGTTTCCTCCGCGCCGCCGTCCTGCCATTTGATCAAAGCTCGGGATTCCGGCCCGTGGGCGGGCGCATACGAGCTTTGCGCGGGTGCTGCTCCATCGAAGGCTTCGACATAGAAATGGACGATCCTCCGCGCCGATTGACCGGGAATGATGCCCTGCCATCGGCCGTCCGCACCGTGTGACATTGTTCGTGAGAGGAACGGGGTATCGCCATCCAGCCGATAGTAAAGCGTGGCGCTTGCAATGCCGTCTGGATCATCGATGTCAACGGAGACGGTGACATCCTCGTTTGCATCCGGGACGACCGGGCTGTGTGATAAGTGCAGGTAAGTGGGTGCGGAATTTTCCCGATAGGTGGAGTTTCTGGCACCGGGTGTTCCATGGCTCTGCGGTTGATCGAGGATAAACGTGGTGGTGACCTGATTGTAGTAAAGTTCCGCGTGCAGCTGCGGCGAGCCGTGCAGCCACTTGGCCCTCAGCGAAATCTGGTATTCCGTGCCCAGATCGACAGCATGCAATCGAGTCTCGCCTTCTTCCTTGAGGCTGGTCTCCACGATGTTGTTCATGTAGTTCAGCGGGCCGGTAGCGACGATTCTGAGAGCCGGGTTTGTGCCATCATTTTCCACGTGCGATGTCATGTGTGTTCCCAGAAACCGCCAGTGATCGTCGCCGTCTGCCATGGATCCATTTTGAATGAGAGGTGTTGCCTGGCCCAGTGGATCTGCGGTTACGGTAACGTCATCTACCAGGACTTCTCCTTCATCCAGTAGGCCCAGCCGCAGCTCCTGAAACTTGCGCTGGCTCGATGTCGGATACCAGCGCGGGCGCACTGCCGGTGCTGTGAACGTATAAGTCTTCCAATCAGAGTTGGCAGCGTTGTCACTTGCTGCCCATGCATCTGGAGAGCTGTTGTCGGCAAAGGGATTGATCAACTCCAGACTGCTGCCGCCCTTGTCGGTGTAGGCTGGCCAGGGATCGCCATCGTAGTAGCGGACGTCATCCACCGGGTTTCCATTCGCTTCCCGCAGGATCAGGTGATCCTCGCCATTGGAAAGGCCGCCGTTGAAATCTCCGATCACCGTGACGCCTGGATGTTTCAATGCGAGTGCCGCTGCATCGTTCGCGATCACCAGATAGCCGCCTGGTGCTAGGACGGTGCCCGTTGGTATCTCAAACTCGACTGCTTGGTCTAACTTCCAGCCACTCAAGTCGACGGCGCTGTCCGATCGATTGTAGAGCTCCACCCATTCTTCATCGATCGGCTGGTATTCGATTCCTTGCACCCCTGGGGCATCGACAACGATCGCATCCAGCGTCATGCCGAACACGACATCCGAGCTGCCGAGCCGGTCTTGATGCAACTCCACCGCCAGAGTGTTCTGTCCAGCTGCGAGGCCCACATCAGGGATGGAAACTTCCACCAGTTCGGCATTGCTGACGCCATCCGAGGCGAGCGTATCGAAGGCAGGCTCGCCGTCGGCCATGTTGATGCGATAGATCTCCGTTCCGTTCAAATAGATTACGGCTCCGTCATCGACAAACATGCTGAGACGCAGCCCCTTGGTCTCCGCGCCGTTGTATTGGAAAGTTCTGCGAAGGTAGTAGGTGGCAATCGGCGGGCTGGTGACAAAGTCGGTTCGGATGGGTTCCCCGAGATCTGCGCTCTCCCTGCCGTGGAGGCCTGGGCCAGCCGGCCAGCTTGCATCATCGAATCCCACTTCTCGCCATGCAGTGCCAAAGTCCTGCCCCGACTGGTCGGAACGCCACTCGGCATCAAAGCCAAAAACGGGAGCACTTGTCAGCGTGTCTGGGGTTGACGGAGTGCCGTAAATAGGCCGGTGGCTGTACATGATTTCGTTGATCACCACGGCATCATTGAACTCGAAAGTGTTGGCCTCGCCGGGAGTCGGAGCCGAGGGGACGAGCGCCTCACCCGTGGGGGCATCAGCCAGTCTGGCCTGAAACTTCGTCTCCTTTGCCGCGATGCCGTCGAGCACGAACGTCTGACCTGGTGAATAGAGGAAGAGCACATCCTGCTTGTCCGGTCGGAAGCCCAGAGTGGCTTCGTCCAGCACGAGAAACTTCCCGGCACCCAGCGATTGTGCGCCAATCGCGATCGCATCACCACCGGAACTCACAATCTCACAACCACCCAGCGAGATTGACTTGGTGCCGTAGTTGACCAGTTCAATCCAGAACTCGCCATTCGCTGCATTGGTTGGCGCAAGTTCGCTGATCGCAAGGGCGGGAGGTGTCTGCGGGATTCCACCGCCTCCAGCAGGACTGCGACTGACCTCAGTGGGTGGCGTCCATGCTGCAAGCGCAGCCGCCTGTTCAGGTTTGATCGCAAAGTGCCAGATCGCCAGTTCGTCGATGCGGCCATCATAGAATGCAAAGCCGTCGCCGCTTTCCTCGCCAGCTCGCCAGCGTGAGCCTTGATTCCACAGCGATCCTACTGCTACCGGTGTTCCTTCGGCCACGCCATCTACAAAAAGGAACATTTGTCCGCCATTGGTGGCGGTCACGGCGATGTGGTACCAGATGTCTGGCTGTGCGACCGTCGTGCCAGTGACGGTTTTGCCTGCTCCGTCGAAGGTGTAATGTTCGAAGCGGCCATCGGCTGTCATTCTCAGTTGATGTGACCAGGCGGTTGTGGCACCGCCAGCATTGGTCATCAACATGATGGACTGAGCACGGATGACATCCGCGCGTACCCACATCGATAGCGAGTATCCTGTGAGCGGAGCGCTTTCGTCGATCTGAACGTAGTCGTTGCTTCCGTCGAACCGCATCGCATCCCCGGTGGCGGGTTCCTGGGGAACGAGTGATGAAAATCCAGCACCGCTGCGAGTGAATGAGAAGCTGCTGTCGGTCGCATCGACTTCACTGTTGTCATCAAACGTAAAGTAATGCGCGACGCCGTCGGGCACCTCGACAGGTTCTTCTCCCGGTGCCCACGGTTCCTCAAAGTTAAAGGCTCCAGGGGTGCCGCCATGTTCGCTGCTGGCTCTCCAGTTTTCCGGGAATTCGGAAACGGTCAAACCGTCGATCTTTGCCAAAGTCGCACCGCTGCCGTCGGCTGCCACCGGCCAGGGATAGCGATCGCCATACGTGATCTCATCCATGATCCGGCCACTGTTGTTGCGCAGAATGACTGTATCCCCGCCATTGCCAAGATTGCCCGTGTATGGCCCCAGTGCTGTTTTTCCAGGATGGGCTTCGCTGAATGCCGCGACATCCGCCGCGATCACAATGTAGCCATTGCCATCGATTACCGTGCCCTCTGCGAAAGTGAAGTCGACCCCGCCGTCCAGTGACCAACCCGAAATGTCTACATTGACGACATTCTGGTTGTAGAGTTCGACGAACTCTTGCGTTTCCTCCGTCGCTGCCGGGTTGTAGTGAAGCTCATTGAGTACCACGATCGAGTCCACGGCCCCGGCTTCGTTCCGCGAAAAAACGGTAAAGGCCATCACCTGAAGAATGACGAACCACTTCTTGGCGGTCGAGCTGTCGAATAATCGAAAGGGGATTTGCATCCTTTCGTATTACAGGATCAGGTGGCCGGAGTCCCGCCAAAAAGCATCAACTTTAGGTTGCTCGCTCCAGGCGACGATGAGTCGATCGGACAAAGCTGCCGGTCCATTTCGCTTCGGATGACGTTCTCCGGTTGCACATTGGTTGCGGCTCCACTGGCCTTGCTTCAATTCAATGAATTGAGCGTGCGGCAATGCGCCAGGGGGCAAATGAAGGTGAACGACGATTGTTTGTCCCACTATGAATCCACAGCCCGGAGGGTAGGCTAGGCTAGGCTAGGCTAGAGCTTAGCCGAAAAGGGTTA
>JAGROY010000180.1:13498-52339 GCA_020439995.1 Verrucomicrobiia bacterium | reverse complement strand
CATAAGTACAAGCTTTATTTTACATCTTTTTGACCGCTCACCCCCTCTGCGGGTGCGTTCTTGGGGTGGGAGCGTGCTTCTTTCTGAGGGGGGTAACTACGGATATTTCGAAAGGTGAGGGTGCTCCTGAGAGAATAAGTGGCAATATGGTCTTGACACCGAGAGGATATGGAAAATTTAGAAAGTGGAACTCTTCTTATAGGGTGAGAGATCTTCTAGATGATGAGGGTAATCGAAAGAGTTTTATTAAACTATTTCCCCAGAATGATGTGAAGTTCTTCCTTGGAGTTTTGGGAGTTACCAAGAACGTGGCTACGGTGGAAGCTATTTTAGCCAATTTGCGTGATAGGTTACAAGAGATACAGGATAGGGAAGCGACTTTCAATTCTGAAACAAACACCGTGGAATTGCCAGCTCTTGAGCTATCTCTTCTTGAAGAGAATGCGCAGTTGCAAGAGGCTCTTGGTGAAGATAAGGCGCGTTTACTGTTGCTCTACCTTAGAGCCGAAGATCGGTGGTTGTCTTCCAAAACAATGTCTTTACAGCATACTGACAATGATAACGTTGTGATCCGCTCTCAAAAGCCGGGCTTCAATGCGGTGAGGATATACGAAGGCAAATGGGATGAGATGCCTTCTCGATTAAAGGGGTTTTTCTCTGATAAGTGATATTGTTGGCTATATCCGGGATTCGCGACACCTCAAAGCCCTGACCGTCTGCCGTGATTTGACGACTTCTTCAACCGATGATAAAGTCTGTTTTTGATGTCGCGCACGACGATGCGATCGACTCCTTTGTATTGGGCATCAGCGGGCACGGTGCTTTTATCCAGTTGGCAGCGACGCGTTTCGTGCACAGTCAAATCGGCCTTGCCCGTGCGGCCCCTGACTGAAGAGTTCCTGCACCAACCATGATGTAGGATGTAGACTGGAGTCGTTACTCCTTTTACTGCCGAGCTTCTCGTTCTGCAGGCCAGCTGTCCGGTACCATGAACATCGGGCAATCGATGTCCTGGATCGAGAACATGACGCAGCGTTGTTCTGCGACCTGGAGGAGTTGGGGAATTTGGCAGTGCGGCAGGTCGCTCCAGGGATTATTCAAAATGGGGACTGGCCAGAGTGGTTTGGGGAGAATGGTGACCTTGTCCGTGTGGGCGCAGAGAGTTCCGATCTCGGATCGGCGCAGCCACTTGCCGCGGCGACATGTTGCGCTGATTGCCGGGGCATTTGTTGTCGGTGAGGCATCGATGTGGTCGAACAGGCATCCGTAGATGAGGTGAGCTACTTCTAGCGCCTCGATACCGAATCGATCCTTGAGATGCTGTTGAACTTCAGGGATTTCACTGAGGCGTAGTTGATGACTGGTGAGACGTTTGAATTTCCTGGGCCAGTTGTCGCGGGCGTCTGGGCCGGGGAGTTGTGTCACTCCGGCCTCGTCCTGATGAGCGAGGTAGAACTTGGTGGCCAATTCCAGGTGAATGTGCTGCTGCCGTGCATGGTTGAGAATCAGGAAGTCCATTTCGCCCAGTGTTTGTCCGTTGGTGCCAGGCAATTGCACGCTTTGCCCGATGAGCTTTAGCCCGTCAGCAGCGGCGATGGTTGCTGCAAGGGCGTCTTCGAACAAATGCCCGAGTTTCTGCTTGAAGTCTACCTGCGTTCCGGCGGCAGGCATGGCGAGTAGCGACCGGTCGAACCGTGTGGCCCTGGGGAGATCGGTGACGAGCAATTCTGAATGCAGCAGGCTGTCGAAGATTGCTCGGGAGAAAGTGGAGTGCTGCTGCTCGGTGTAGGGCAAGGGTGTGTGTGGGGACGGTTAGATCTGCTGCTATCACAACAGTGATGCGGTTTTAGGTTGTGGCAAACACATGAGGCTTTAGGCTCGCTGGCGGTGTCTAGTCGTCTCAATCTCGTGCAGTCCTATTTCGAATACGACTCGGCTCCGGTCGAGAAGATTGCGCATCCCGTGTTCATGAGCCGCGGTCTTGAGTTGTTTGTGCAGAGGGAGGACAAGCTGGGGAATGGGCTGCTCTCGGGCAACAAATTCAGAAAGCTGAAGTACAATCTTCTGGCTGCAATTGAGCAGGAGGAGGACGTGCTCCTTTCCTTTGGCGGTGCTTACTCGAATCACATCTTTGCGCTTGCCGCCGCGGGTTTGCACTTTGGATTTAAAACCATCGGAATCATACGTGGCGAAGAACGCCTGCCTCTCAATCCCGTGCTGGCGTTCGCCAAAAATGTCGGAATGGAACTTCACTACATGGATCGGGAAACGTATCGGAACAAGACTGACCCTGTGGTTGAGAAAATGCTGCGAGAAAGGTTCGGTGACTTTTACCTGATTCCGGAAGGCGGGACGAATGCTCTCGGGGTTCGCGGCACAGTGGAGACGCTGAGCCGGACGGATTTGGATTTCGATGTTGTTTGTTGCCCGGTGGGAACAGGCGGTACGCTTGCGGGCATTACTGCAGGCCTCAAAAGCCACCAGCGGGCGCTGGGGATTTCTGTTTTGAAAGGCTGCTTCAGTCTGCACCGCGATGTCCGGGATCGACTGGATGCGTTGGGCGTGGATGCTGCGTGCGACTGGGAGATCAATCATGAATACCACTGCGGCGGCTACGGAAAACGGCCAGGCCGACTTTTGGAAGGTATGTCTGCGTTCGAAGCGCACCATCCCATTCGCCTTGAGCACGTCTACACGGGAAAGCTCTTTCTTGCGGTCTGCGATATGGCGAAACGGGGTTGCTTCGCCGAGGGCACGAAGATCCTTTTGGTTTACACTTGGGTTCCTATTCCTGACGAAGCGGATCGATAGACTTACATCTGGCGATGGATTCACGCACGATCGCCGCGCTACTGAGGAATGCGGCTTGCTCGTCAGCGTTCAGCTTTGGATGAAAAATGCGTTCGATGCCGGCTTTGCCGACGACTACTGGCAGGCTCAGGCAGACATCGTCCACGCCCAGGTAGCCATCGACTGCGGTGCTCAGCGGCATGGTACGTTTTTCGTCGTGTGCGATGGCTGAGATGATCTGTGTGGCTGCCATGGCGATGGCGTAGTTGGTGTATCCCTTGAGCTTGAAGACTTCGAGCCCGGCCTGAATCGTTTGTTCGAAAAGCCTTCTGCGCTCTGGAGTATCGTCGATGGGCTCACCTCCTGCGGTCGCGATGCTCATGGCTGCAAATTGACTGCTGCCATGTTCGCCGAGCACGTAAGCGCGCAGATCGTCCGGGTGGATTTTAAGCTGTTGCGAGAGCAGCCAGCGAAACCTGGCGGAATCGACCAGTGTGCCTGTGCCTATGATGCGGGAGGGAGGGAAGCCGGTGTAGTCAATCGCCAGCCAGGTCAGAACATCGACTGGGTTGGTCAACAGGAGGACGATCGCGTGGGGCGATGCTTCGGCAAGCGGCGGAAGCAGTTCACGCAGAAGGGCGGCGTTGCCTGGGCCGAGCGCCTGTCGGTCGATCGTTTCTCCCTTGCCCGGCATCGGCGTGGATGCACACACGGCGATGACATCGGAGTCGTGCGTGTCCGCGACATTACCTGCGATTACTTCAGTGGGCGATGGCAAAAACAGCTGTGCGTGATCAAGATCCAGCGCGTCACCGAGCGCTGGCCCGCGAGACCGGTTTACCAAAACCAGCTTTCGCACGAAGCGTTGCAAACACAGGGTGTAGGCCAATGTTGAACCTACTCTGCCTATGCCGACGATGGATACTTTCATGAGGGGCTTATTCTACCACAGCGCCTGTGTGGAGTCGTGCTGGATTTGTAGCGAGTCCGTGATACGGTGCGCTTCAACAAAACGATTATGGACATCACAAACCGCACCCGCAAACCCATCAGCCTGCCATTGCCCGGCGGTAAGAAATTGTTCCTAGGCCCGGGGAAGACCGGGCAGGTGACTGCGAAAGCGCTGGAATACAAGCCGCTGATTAAGCTCATCGAAGCGGGTGATGTGGAGACCACTGGCGATGGCAGCAAGCGTGGACGAACCAGCGCGTCTGAAGGGCCGACTCCAGCTCCGCAATACATGCGGTAGACTCCGCACGCTAACCGCCGATGGCGATCATGCGGCGGTTGGGCTGGTAGTTGTTGCGGAAGTCGTGCTCTTTCGGTTTGCGCTCGACGACGTCGATAAAGAACTGTTTGAGTGCCGCGTCATCGGCACCTTCGCGGAGGACTTTGAGTAGATCGAACTCGAGAAAACTGCCGAGGCAGGGGCGGAGTTTCCCATCGCAGGTCAGGCGCAGCTTGTTGCAGCTTTCGCAGAAGTGGAGGTTGGTCATTGCTCCGATGAATCCGATGTGCTGATCGCGCCCGGGCACGCGGAAGTAGCTGGCCGGGCCATTGGTGCGAAAGTCAGGGTCCGGAATGAGTGCGCCGAAATGGGCATCGAGCAGCTTCCTGGCGGTGCCTGTGGCAAGGAAATTGTCGTCGTGCAACATCTCGCGGGTGCTGACAGGCATGAGTTCGATGAAGCGCAGCAGCATTCCTTTTTCGTGGGCGAAATCGACCAGCTGTGGCAGCTCGTGTTCATTCTGATCCTTCATCAATACCGCATTCAATTTCACCGATTCAAATCCAGCGGCGAGCGCTGCATCCAGTCCATCGAGCACGCGCGGCAGGAAGTCGCGACCGGTGTTGTGGGCGTAGGTTTCGCGATTCAGGGAGTCCAGCGAAACATTGCATGTGCGCACCCCCGCCTGCACCAGCCGCTGGGCCATTGTTACAGATGCTTCGTCTTTCGCCAGATCAGGATCTGGTGTGGCGAGCAGTGTACCATTCGTCGAAATGCCGACATCGTCGATCCCATCGATGGCGCACAACTCGCGCAGGAATGGCACGGCATCGCGGCGAACCAGAGGTTCACCACCAGTGACGCGCACCTTTTTGACTCCCAGCTCTGCTCCGATGCGGACGACTCGCAGGATCTCCTCGTAGGTCAGGATGCCATCGCGAGGAAGCCACTCCTGCAGCTCCTGCGGCATGCAATAGCGGCAACGTTCGTTGCATCGATCGGTGATGGAAACACGAAGATAGGAAATTCTATGGCCGTAGGGGTCTTGCACGTTTCTGAGAAGCTGAAAGCGATAGTTGGGCGATGTGACTTTCTGAGGTAACCTTCACTCAAATCAAACAGGAAGCAATGCTGCTATCGCTTTGGAAATGCTGCGATCACTTCCGGTGCACTGTTCCTGATATTCAATTTTGCTATGAAAACTCCAGCTCCCGTCAAAAAATGCCTGTCTGCAGGTGCCGCCCTCACTGTTGCTCTGCTGTTTTCAAATTGCGCATCTACTGTGCAGTCGCGGATCGAGAAAAATGCAGGCGAATACAATTCGCTTAGCAAGCCGCAGCAAGAGCTGGTGCGCCGGGGGCAGATTGAAAAGGGAATGCCAAAGAGCGGCGTGTTCCTCGCATGGGGGCGTCCTGATCATGTGACCCGAGGCAATCGCGATGGCAAAGATTTTGAAACCTGGCGCTACAACGCTTACCAGCCAGTCTACACACAATCGGTCGCGATCGGGATCGGCCCTGGCTACGGAAGGTATGGGCGTTACGGGTATGGCTGGGGCCCCGATTACGGGACGAGCACTGAGGTTTACTACCGGCCGTACACTGCTGCTCGGGTTGATTTTAACAACAACAAGGTGTCTGCCTGGGAGTCGGTGAACTAAAGGAGCGCCACCTGCCTGGGGGCGCTGTGGGGCGTTACTTTGCGGGATTCGCGTTTTTCTCCTCCGATTCTTGGCGGAGGATGGGATCGTAGAGTGCCTCGTAGGTTTCCTGGCGAATTCGAAAAGGCTCGGACACACCGTCGAGCGATCCGTAGTAGAATTCGGTGCGCCGGTCGGGTGCTTTGGGATCAGTGGATACGAAACGCAGTACGCGGGTTACAGCTTTGGTTTCGTCACCATCGTATGTTTTTCCTATGAGACGAATCTCAAGCGTGTAGCTCTTCAAGTTCTCAAGTGGTGTGAAATCCACGCACCAGTCGTCTGCATAGAATACGGAGAGCCGCCCGCGAAGTCTCTCCAGTGCCTGTTTGTTGATCAAGGAAGTGACATTTTCACCGCTGCGTTTTGCTGTCCATTCTGCGGCGGCGGTGTCGTAGGTGAACTCGACTGGCGGCGCTTCCTTGCGTGAGATGATGATGCCCTGCACAGCGCTTTGATTAAAGTTGAGCAGGTTGCGGTCTTTCCATTTGATTGGTTCATGAGGCAGCAGCTGCAGTATTGGCGCTCCGACCTGATAGACAAATGGCTCGTGTGCATACTTTGAATAGATGCGCCCGTTGTCGCCCTGGCCGATGAGGAGCGAAGTCGTGTTTTCCGGCGATGTCGCTGTGGGGCTGCCTTTGGCGCGGTGTTGGACAGAGCTGAAGTCGATACGGTACGCTGGATCTGCCAGGCCAAATTTTTCAAGGTCTTCACCGGTGTCGTTGGCAAAATCGATGATCACGGTGCTGTTCAGACCTTCGACAAAGTTCAGCAGGCTCTTCTTGTCTGCGGTTTCGGCAAACTGGCTGTCGCGGGTCATGTACCAAGATTGTCCGTAAAGCCATACTGGGATGTCGGTCTGGTTTCTCCGGCGTACGATAATGGTCGTAAGCTTGGCGGGATTGATGCGGCCAAGCAGCCTCGAGCGTAATTCCTGCCACAGTGGCGTTGTCTCATCGCGGGCCGCAAAAACTTTGCGCACCTCATCATCGACGAGGAACGATCCCTTGCGGTCTGATGTCCTTGAGACTGCGAGTTGTGATCCGGTGCCGGATGGTGGCTCAAGGGTAACGGTGGTGACTCCGCTGATGGTGCGCAATGTGACTACCACCGCGTCGCTGCCGGGGCCAGGCTTAACATCGTTTTCGTCAGTCAGAAAGGTCTCGACACGGGTATTGAGGAGGCGCCCCAGCATCTTGTTGATGAGGTCGCTGTCTGCCTGAGTGCTCAAGGGTTTCGTGAGCAGCCATGCGGCATCCGGTGAGGCATCTGCCCGCTGCAGTTCAATTTCGGTGGCAGTGCCCTGTTGAATGGAAACTCCAACGATGTCGCTCAGTTCATAACGTGTGAGGTAAGTGTCGCGGAACGCTTCTGCTGGCTGGGTAAGAATAGGGCGTGCACCAGTGGCGGCGACATAGACATCTTCCCGCTCGCTGTCATCCAGGACGCGGCAGTAAACGGTGTCATCCCAGGGGGCAGGATTGCCGATCATGGTGGTGCCGAGCGTGGTGTCGCCTGATGCAAATGTGACCTGGATCGCGTTGGTGGCGTCGAGGCCTAGATCCACAACTTTCACTTCACCGCTGGCGATTTCCTCTCCCGGAATCTTGCGCGTTATTTCGAACTCCGACGCCAGCTTCAGGATCGAAGTGACCGCTCCCTCGTCGGCTCTATCTTCCAGTGGCGCGGTTAAGTGCCAGTGACCGTCCGCACGTTGAACGAGCACGATCGAGTCGTTCGCGCGTTTGATAGTGATGGTATCGACCTTGGTCTGGTCAACGGTGAGCACCAGATGCGCTGACATTTCGCGCTCACTGGTGCTCTGATCAAAGCGCTCGACCAACCAGATGTAGGCACCGACAGCGGCAGCGAGAGCAAGTAGTATGAGTGTAGTCCGGGCGCGCACTGCAGGATTGGATCAGTAGGTTCTGAGGGGTGAAAATCTCATGCCCGGCGCACACTCCAGACAAAGAGGCCGAAGCAAACGACCGAAAGTGGCAGGGCAAGGATGATGATTTGAAAGATGCGCTCGCTCTGAGCATTAGAAATTTCCAGACGGAACCACTGCTTTTGTTTTGGGGCGATGCCCACCAGTTCGTCGCGGTCGAGCATCCAGTTGATCGCAGATGTTCCCAGATCGTATGATGCAGTGTCCCACGGCGGATCCAGCATGGTGGAATTGCCAAGCACGACCATGCGCGAACTTTCGACTCGCAACTTCGCATCCTGCATGACGCCTTTCTCGACATACACACCGGTGACTGGGCCTCGGCGCGAGTCGGTCTTTTCGTCGTAAACAGGTGGATCCTGCAGGTAATCGGTTTCGCCCCAGAAGCGCCGGTCGTCGGACTGAAGCAGTTCTTCGACGACAATGCCGCGGCCCCGCAGCTCTTCCTCATTCAAGTGGTCGATCTCGAGGCTTTGTGTCTTGCCCCGGAACTTTACGTTGCGCCCCCACAGCAGCTGGTCGGTGACGCTGGCATTCAGGGTGATGACGCTGGTTACTTCCCAACCCGTGAGTGGTCGCGGTCCGGAGATCATTTCCAGTACCCGATCATTGCGGACGACCACGCCATATTCCTTGAGCAGGGCATGCAGATTGGGAGTGGGAAATTCCGGGTTTAAGAGGACGAGCATCGATCCCCGCTTGGTCTCCCAGTAGTCGCGAACGCGGCGCACCTCTTCATCGGTGAGGTCGTCCTTAATATTCACAAACACCAGGACGTCGGTGTCCTTAAAGTCGGCATTGGGATCGCTGATATCGATGGTCTGGACTTCAGCATTTTCTTTGCGGGCGAACTCTACCAGAAAGTCCATCGCAGTGCCACCTTGTCCGCCAAGGTTGAGTCCGCCCTTGCCGGTGACAAGTTTGAGAACGCGGCGGCGTCCCTCGCCCACTGCCAACAATGCGGAAGTGAGCGCAGATTCTCCAGTGAACGCGGTAGTGCGGCCAGTGCTGGGATCAAGCGTGAAAAAGGCGTCCTCGTCTACGAACTTGGTGCGCGGTTTATCATCCGCACCGTCTACCGCGATGAGCACACCGTCCTTGCGATCGGCGAACTGCATCTTGTACTCCTCCTTGATCTGCTCTAGACGATTGGGCTCGCGTGCGGGATCGATGATCTCGACTTTCAGTTTCTTGCCTGCATAGCGTTTGTATTCGTCCACGAGGTCGTGGACGTTTGAGGTTAGCTGAGTCCCTTTGGTGAATAGCACGATCATTCGTGCCCGTTTATCCATCGATTCAAGGAATCCGATAGTCCGCTCTGACAAGGTATGGCTCTGGCCGATGGTGAGATCCCACCGTTTGTAAGTGCGCCAGCTCAGATAATTGACAACGCCAAACAGAAACACACCAAGCACCACCTGGACGATCACATTGACGCCAATCGAGAAGCGTGCGATCGACTTTGCGGGAGTGGCGGGGTCTTCGAGTTCGGGCATAGAGGGATGTAAGAATAGTGTTAGACTTTCCAGCGGCGGAAATCGAGAACTTGATGAGTCAGTGAAAGCACCAGTGCGGTAAAGCTGAGGTAGTAGATGATGGGACGCGTATCGATAAGGCCTGATGCGAAGCTCTTAATGTGCTGGATCGAAGCGAAGTAGCTGGTAAGTTCCGCGTATTGCTGGTTACTCTGACCGGAGAGGTAAAGCATGAATGCTCCCAGCAGGAAGTGGAGCAGGATCATCGAAAAAGACAGGATCGCAGCGACGATCTGGTTTTTGGTGAGCGAGGATGCAAAGCACCCGATAGCGATATTGAACAGCCCCATGGTGAGGACGATGGTGTAACTGCCGATGAGCTGGCCGGTGGGGATATCTGCCATTCCCCGCGTGATCCACTGGAAGACATAAAAATTCAGCAGACTCGGCAACCACAGCACGCAGTAAAAGATCACGGTCGCCACATACTTTGAAAAGATCATTTCCGTCGTGCGCACAGGAGCGGTGAGAAGTGTCTCGATGGTGCCCAGCTTCTGTTCTTCAGAAAACAGACGCATGGTAATGAGCGGAAAAATGGTGAAGTAGGAGAGGTAGAACCAGGGAGAATTAAATGTCCAGGTCACGAGACTTCCTTCGCTGGGTGCCGTCTGCAAAATGCGCACGGAAGCGTAGAATGCCACTCCGTTGAAGAGCATTACCAGTGCCAGCACGACATACGCGATGGGGGACAGAAAGAAGGAACGGAGTTCTTTGGATAAAAGGATTCGGAAAGTGCGCATCGTTAGTCTGGTCTCAATCGATCAACGTTCTGACTTATACCTGTTCCGACTGGGTGACTTCAACGAACACGTCCTCCAGGGTAGCATGGTGGCGTGCCAGCTCCCGCAGCGGCCAATGGTTGGCAATCGCCATATTGTAGAGTTCCTCACGCACATCGGACGATGCCTCGACTCGCAAGGTAAAGCGGCACCAGCCATCCTCATCGACGCTGTCTTTCGCCACTTTGCGAACGCCCACGATTCTGGTCATCTTGTCGGCTGCTGCTGAAGGATCGGCCTTCACTTCCACCGAGATGGTGCCTGCAGTCCGCAGGCGGTTGACAAGGTTTTGCGGGGTATCGGATGCGCGCACTTTGCCCTCGCTAATGATGATCACACGGTCGCAAGTGGCCTCGACTTCCGGCAGGATGTGTGTGGAAATCAGAATCGTATGATCCTGGCCCAGCTCCTTCACCAGTTCCCGCACCTGTCGGATCTGGTTGGGGTCGAGGCCATTGGTCGGCTCATCGAGGATCAGCAGCTGCGGCGAATGCACTAGGGTGTCCGCAAGTCCTACCCGCTGCCGATAGCCTTTTGACAGACTGCTGATCATTTTCTTGCGCACATCGGTCACCCCGCAGCGGTCCATCACCTTTCCGATTCGCTCGCGCATGTCTTTGCCGCTCAATCCTTTGAGCTTGGCGCGGAAGTAGAGATACTCTTTCACCCGCATGTCCTCGTAAAGGGGGACATTCTCCGGCATGTAGCCGATTTGCTTGCGGGCTTTGAGCGAATCCCGAAACACGTCGAATCCCGCGATGCTTACAGTGCCCGACGACGGCGGCAGGTAGCTGGTCAGCATGCGCAAAGTGGTCGTCTTGCCTGCGCCATTAGGCCCCAGGAAACCGACGATCTCACCCTGGCCGACTTCAAAGGAAATGTTGTCGACCGCGGTGCGACCCACGTAGCGTTTTGTCAGGTTCTTGACGTCTATCATATGGCTGGTGCTGCTTCCGCTCGCGCTGGCCTTGCGCTGAAAAAAGGCGCGGACCGATACGGACGGTTTTTGTAACCCCGGTTGTCACGATTGACAAGACGGCATGTGGCGAACAAACGCATCAGATGCGGAACCCTTAGAAAATTGGCTCCGAATTCCGTTGCGTGCTCATTTGCTGAATTGTTTCGCCAAATCGGCCAGCTGGTCAGGGGCGGCAGCACCTTCCGCATCGCGAATCGCTTGATACTGAAGCTCAACCAGCTCTTTTACACCTTTTTTGCTTAACGCGAGCATGTCGGACATCTGTGCCTCAGAGAATGTCGCCTCTTCGCCGGAGCTTTGAATTTCAACAAATTCCAGAGCCTCGGTCATGACGAAATTAGCGTCGACAGTGGCGTCCCGGTCTTCCACGTAACAGAGGTCGAGAATTGCCTCGTTGCGGTAAACGCCAGCACTGACGGCGGCGACCATTTTCTTCAATGGCGAGGCTTTGAGCTTGCGGGTAGCCAGTAACTTGTTGAAGGCAATAGCACAGGCGACGCAAGCACCGGTGATTGAGGCGGTCCGCGTGCCGCCGTCGGCCTGTAGCACGTCGCAGTCGATCCAGACCGTCCGCTGCCCCAGCACCCGGAGATCCACCACGGCACGCATCGCTCTGCCGATCAATCGTTGAATCTCGGAACTGCGACCATCGATCCGCCCCCGCGACGAGTCCCGGGGCTTTCGGGAAAGTGTAGAATACGGCAGCATTGAGTATTCAGCTGTAAGCCAGCCGCCGGGAACCTGCTGCTGTTTCATCCAGTGCGGTACCCCGTCCTCCACCATCACCGCACAGATTACCTGAGTGGCACCAAAGGACACCAGTACAGAACCCGATGCATGCGGGGCAATATTCGGAACAAAAGTGATTTTTCGCAGTGCATCGGGGGCACGTCCGTCGTCTCTACTCATGATTTCACTGCTAGGCCCGGACTTCCGTCCTGAACAGCAAAAATCGGTAAAGTTTATACTTCCCGGCAACTCCCGCTGGGTAAGCCGGTCGCCATAAACGATCCGTTACCATTCAATATTTCAGCCGGCTAAGGTAGGTCACGTGTTCGGCGACGGCATCTTGCCATGGGCGGGGAGTCACGCCGGTAATTTGAGAAAAGTGAGTTGTATCCAGAGCGGAATAAAGCGGTCGTGCAGCCGTGAGGCCGGGGAGATCTGTGAGTTTCAGAGGATGGACGGGCACCATTTCCTTCAACAAGCCCGTCTTCACAGCGCAGCGCAGGACTTCCTCGCCATAGTCTTTCCAGGTGCAGACGCCGCTATTGCAAAGGTGTACCATCCCTCCCGTGAACTTGTCCGACAGCAGCAGGGCGATCAGCCAGTTCGCCAGATCCGGTGCGAAAGTGGGGCTGGCCGACTTGTCCGAAACGATACTCACTCGCCCGTCTGCGACAGCCTTGCGCAGCACCCAGCCTGGAAATGCCGTTCTGCCTGGGCCGAACAACCACGACAGGCGCACCACCAGATGGCGACTGTCCGCAGCGAGCACACCTATCTCGCCAGCACATTTCGACTTCCCGTAGATACTGATCGGATTGGCGGGGTCGCCTTCTTTGTAGGGCAGGAAGGCACCACCATCGAACACGTAGTCGGTGCTAAACTGTACCATCTGCGCTCCTTTCGCTGCTGCGATTTTCGCCAGTATGGCTGGCGCATCACTATTGACCAGATAGGCCAGTCGTTCGTTGATCTCACAGTCATCCACGGCCGTGTATCCTGCCGCATTTACCAGCAGATCAAAGTCGACGCCAGTGAGCACCTTTTCGACCTGGCCTGGATTGGCCAGATTCAACTCTGCACGATCCATACAGCGAACGCTCTCGAAAGTCTGTCGCAGAGCTGGCAGCAGCGTGTTGCCAAGCAGCCCACGGCTACCGAGCAGGAGAATAGTCCGTGGTGTCTTGTGAGGTTTTGCCATGGCCATCGCAGCTGGTAGACAACTCGCTCCTCTCCAATTTGGCAAGGTAAAGCGGATGTCGTTCTTGATTCATGAAAGCGATTCCAGTGGCACGCGGTTTCTGCTATCACGTCAATTCCATTCAATGATGAGCGACCCTGTGTTTACTAACGATGCCTCTGTATTCGGCCTGCTTACGCTGGTGCTGGCGGTCATTTTCGTGACATCCTCCAGCAGCCATCCGGTGGCTCGGAGGTTTTACCGTTTTGTGCCGCCGCTGCTGCTCTGTTATTTCGTTCCCGCACTCCTGCACTGGCCGCTGGGCCTCATCAGCGGTGAAGAGGCTCCGCTCTACAGGCCGCTGGCTTCGCGGTATCTGCTGCCCGCGAGCCTGATTTTGCTCTGTATCAGTATCGATCTCAAAGGCCTAATCAGCCTTGGGCCCAAGTCGCTGGTCATGTTCTCAGCCGCCACCCTTGGTATCATCGCTGGCGGTCCCGTAGCACTATTGTTAGTGTCAGCAGTCGCTCCAGATGCCTTGGGCAGCGATCCGGCGAACCTTTGGCGGGGTATGTCTACCCTCGCGGGTAGTTGGATTGGCGGCGGTGCCAATCAGGCAGCGATGAAAGAAATCTACCAGGTGAGCAACGAAGTGTTCAGCGGGTTCCTGATCGTCGACGTCGTAGTCGCCAATATTTGGATGGGCTGCCTGCTCTACGGTGCGGGTTGTTCGGCCAGCATCGATCGCTGGTTAAAAGCAGACGCCTCGGCCGTCGACGCACTGACTGCCAGGGCGGAGGCATTTCACGCGAGCACCGCGCGAATTCCCACCGTCACTGACTACGTGGTGCTGGCGGCCGTGGCATTCGGTGGCACGGGGCTTGCGCACTGGGGAGCAGACCAGCTAACGCCCTGGTTCGAGCGCTGGAATGCTGTCACCATCAGCGTGGCGCACCCGGAGGGATCACTTGTCGCATGGGGATTGAGCTCTGCGATGTCCGGGTTCTTCTGGCTCATCGTACTGGCGACAACCGTGGGACTTGCGCTCTCATTCACACACCTGCGAAATCTCGAGAGCGTCGGGGCCTCGCGTGTGGGCAGCATTTTCATCTACATCCTCGTGGCCACTATCGGAATGCAAATGGACCTTCAGAAAGTCTGGAGCAACCTGGGCTTGTTCGCTGTCGGCATCGTGTGGATGCTGGTGCACATCTCCGTTCTGCTCATTGCGGCCAAAATCATCCGTGCCCCGTTCTTTCTTGTCGCAGTGGGCAGTCAGGCGAATGTCGGTGGAGCAGCCTCCGCACCGGTCGTAGCCTCAGCCTTCAGTCCTGCGTTGGCACCCGTGGGCGCGCTCATGGCGGTACTCGGATACGCTTTGGGAACCTACGGCGCGATCCTTTGTGCCGAACTGATGAGGCTTGTATCCGCTGGATGAAGTAGCTCGAGCTTTAGCTCGAATTCCCACGCCCATCCTGCAAACCTAGAATTGGAAGATTTGACCCGACCCGGATTGGGGAGTAACGGGCAGGCATGGCTAAAGTTACCATTTACCACTATCCCAACTGAGGATCATCGGACAATGCCCTGGCGGTCGCTGGGGAGCTGGGGGTTGAGCATGACATTGTGCTTTACATCAAGACGCCGCCGGATCGTGCGACACTTGAGAGGATCGTGGCGGGGCTGGAGGATCCTGTCGAGGATCTGGTGCGGAAGGATTCGAAGTTCAAAAAGCTGGAGCTGAATCCTGACGACTATGTCGGTAATCCTGAGGCGGTGATCGAAATTCTTCTCAAGCACAAGCAACTGTTGCAGCGCCCGGTCATCGTCAAAGGAAAGAAGGCGATCATCGGTCGGCCGAAGGCGCGTATCGCGGAGTTTCTGAGTTGATCATGGACGCTGCCCTGCCAATACTTGAGATCGGTGCCGCACGGGATGATGCGGAGGTTAGTGTCGTCCTGATGCACGGGCTCGGCGCGGACGGTCATGACTTTGCCGATGTGGCGCAGGCGATGAGGCAAGCGGCGCTGCCGCAACGGTGGCGGTTCGTTCTGCCCCATGCGCCTCAACAGCCGGTCACCATCAACATGGGCATGCACATGCCTGCGTGGTATGACATCATTGATCTATCGCATCCCCGTGCGGTGAACTGGGAGACAGTGGAGGAAAGCCGCACGCGCATTGATATGCTGGTCGATGCCGAGCGCGCTCCCAAATTGATCCTCGCAGGATTTTCCCAAGGTGCAGCGATGGCGTTACATGTTGGGCTGCGTCGCGCCACCGCGCCTGCCGGGATTTTGTCGATGTCAGGCTATCTTCTCGAAGCGGACGCCTGGCCATGCCCAATGAGGAAGACTGATATCCCGATCGGAGTCTTTCACGGCACTGCCGACCCGGTGGTGCCGTTCAGCGCAGCAGAGCGTACGGTTGAGTCGCTCACTGCGGCGGGATATTCACCTACTCTGCATGCCTACCAAGGCCTGGAGCATTCCCTTTGTGATGACGAAATTCGCGATGTATTTGAGTGGCTGAGATCGGTGGTGGAGTGAGACGAGACGGGCTCATTGGCAATTTGTTTCAAGTTTTTGCAAATCGGGAGGTTCAGGTTCTCACGCGGGCGGATTTCGGCTACTCTTTGCGAAAATCTGCTATTTCCTGATATGAACATAATCCCATTTCGCCGCTTCCGAACTCTGACGGCAGCATTCATCGCCGCCCTCGCTACTTCCATTGCTGTCACCGGGGCGGGGGATTGGCCATCGTGGCGCGGGCCGCATGAAAATGGTGCCAGTGATGAGACGGAGTTGCCCACGAAATTTTCCCGCACGGAAAATGTGTTGTGGAAGGTAAATATGCCCGGGCCCGCGGCATCGACGCCGATCGTGCTGGGCGACCGCGTGTTCCTGAGCACAACTGACGAAGCGAACAAGAAGCTGCTGGCGATGTGCCTCGACCGGAAGACCGGCAAGGAACTGTGGGTGAAGCGGGTTGCCGAAGGATTCCAGCAGGACGACCGCAGCAATCTGGCGTCGCCCTCACCTGCGACGGACGGGAAAGTGGTCGTATTCTTTTATGGCACTGGCGATCTCATTGCGTTCGATCTGGACGGCAACGAGAAGTGGAAGCGCAATTTACAGGACGACTACGGCAAGTTCGCGTTCCTCTGGACCTTCTCCACCAGTCCTATGATTTATGACGGTGTTCTCTACATGCAGGTGCTGCAGCGCGATGTGGCGTTCGAAGCCTGGGGCCGCGAGGTCGGGGAGACTGACAAGCCGAACGATTCCTATCTCCTGGCGCTCAATCCGGCCGATGGCAAAGAGCTGTGGCGACAGGTGCGCCCTTCTAAAGCGAACGCGGAATCGCTTGAGGCATTTACCACGCCGATCCCGTATACCCACGATGGCAGGGCCGAGATTCTGATTGCTGGTGGCGATTGCCTGACCGGCCACGATCCCAAGACCGGTGAGGAACTCTGGCGCTGGGGAACTTGGAACCCGGAGCGCATCGGCCACTGGCGCCTGGTGCCGTCACCGGTAGCTGGCGATGGCATCATCCTTGCCTGCGCGCCGAAGAAATCGCCAGTCTATGCTGTCAAGGCAGGCGGCAAGGGAACGCTTACCGACGAGCAGGCGTTGGCCTGGGTCAGTGTTGATATCGACGATGATGTGAGTTCCGACGTATCTACTCCACTCTTTTACAAAGGACACTTTTACATCATGAACAGTGATCGCAAATCTCTGGCATGCGTAGAGCCGAAGACGGGCAACGTAGTCTGGCACGAGCGGCTACCGAGCGCGACTAAGATCGAATCCTCTCCGACTGCCGGAGATGACAAGATCTACCTGCAGAGCCACGCTGGTGATGTCTATGTGGTGAAGGCGGGCGACAAGTTCGAGCTCCTGCATGAGGTGCGGATGACTGAAAAGCAGGAGCGTGATATCCGCGCCAGCATCAGCCTCGCGAGCGGGTGCCTCTTTATCCGCAATCACAACGAATTGTTCTGCATCGGGCAGTAGGTCGCACCTTCCCGTCTTGAATGCTCACGCTGGATTGGGTGGCACTTCAAACTCTCAGAGCGCCGCGAAACCCGCGGGCGCTGTAGTAGGACTGTGCGCCATTGTGGTAGAAGAAGACGCGACCAAAGCGGCGGTCGCCAAAGAGCGCGCCGCCCAGCGTTCGCATTTCGGCAGGTGTGTTTACCCAGCTCGATGTCTTCATGTCGAATTCTCCCAGCTTCTGAAGATCCAGATACTGTTCTTCAGTTAGAAGCTCGATGCCCATGGCAGCCGCCATGTCAATGGCGTTATTCTTAGGCTTGTGTTCCTTCCTCGATTCTAGACCTTCGCGGTCGTAGCAGAGGCTTGTGCGGCCTTTGGGGCTTTCGCGGGAGCAGTCGAAGAAAAGGTATTCGCCTGTCGTCGTGTCGAGTCCCACCACATCCGGCTCGCCTCCGGTAAGTTCCATCTCATTGAGCGACCAGAGCTTGTTCGCATGGGCTTCCAGCCTCGCTTGAACCTTGGGCCATTCAAGACCTTCATGCCGCTGAATGTTTTCCGCAAAACGGGCTTTCAGTAATCGGAGGATTTCTTCGCTCCGTTTCGCGGGTAGCTGTTTCTTTTTGGTCGCCATCGTGGGTGTGTTTTCACAGTTATTGGACGGGCTGAATCGATGTGATCTTCGGTGAAGTGCCTTCCCAAGCGACTTTGATCTGGCTTTTCAGAGTGCGGCTTCTTGCGGTGTCAGCTGAATCGCCACTGGTTGCCTTGACCGTCGTTGTTACCTGGAATTCCTTGCCGAGGACGAGCACTTCCGGTTCTGAGAGCAGGGAGAAGGTGCGGTAGGGAGTGCTGGCAATGTAGCTATCAAGATCTTCGCTGATCTCCTGCTTCGTGCGGACTTCTCCAAAGTAGTAGACGGAGTCGGCGTAATAGTCGAGTTGCGCCCGGCCATTGTGCGATTCGCCGTCGGCAAAGTAGGCTTTCACAAAGTCGCTGGCAACGGATTCGGTGGCTGGCAGGGCTGCCTTGGCTATGGTTTCGTTGCGAGGATTGCTGATCGAGGTGATCAGCGGCTTGCCGTTTGAAAATCGAACGTCGAAGGTATTCCCGATAGTCTTCGTCACGCGGTGGCCTTCGCGGAAGTGATCAAATTCGTAGTGTGAAGTGGTGGTGACTTGATACACTTTCTGCTTCCTGATCACGGCGGGTCCCTCGGTAATGGTCATCGTGCGCCTGGGAAAACGTTTACGGTACTGCTTCGAGTCCTCAGCGATTTGTACCTTTGAAAGGATTCCTTCTCCCAGATAGTCAACCTTTTCGTCAAAGAAGTCGATTTGCGACTCCTTGGAGCCGGTGTTGCCCGCCGCGGTGTATGCTATGATCATAGCGGCAACCTCCACGCTTCGGTCGGGATCGTTATCTTTAACTGGCGGAGTGGGGCGATCGTCGAGCTTCTGCTGAACATTATCCAGTTCGCTGCGCAAGTTTTCCAGCGTCTGGTCTTTATCAGTATTAGACTGCTGGATTTTCCCAGATTCCTCCTCAAGCGTGGCGATTTTCTCCAGAAGCGCGTCTTTCTCACTCTGGAGTTGCTTCAGCTTTTCGACTTCGGCCTGAAGATTTTGGAATGCCTGGTCGCGTTCGTTGCTGGTGGCTTCGGGAGCCGAGTTGAGCAGTGGCTGCAGTTCTTTGAGGAGAGCCGCTACGGTATCCCCTTGCTTGCTTGCGTCCATGTTCTTCACCACAAAGTAGAGCACGCTCACGAGGCTGATCGCGATCACACCAAGGAGACCTACCGCCACCAGCAGCATGGTGTGTTTGCCGCCGCTGCTGGCAGGTGTCGCAGAAGTTTCACCGCTCGTAGGCGGAGACGGTTCGGATGCGGGAGCGGAAGTGGGTGGGCGCGTGGGCTCCGGCTCGCTGGGGGGCAACACGCCCCGATTGACGACAGGGGTCTGCGTCAGGACGATGGTGTCCAGCTCATCCTGCGGCGGAGCGAGTTGCGCATCGCCCAGGCGGTTTTTGAGTTCGGCGACGGATCGCGGTCGAGCCTTTTGATCCTTGGAGAGGCAGGCTGCGATCACTTCTTCCCACGCCTTCGGAATAAGATGTCCGGTGACGCCCAGCTCCGCCCGCCGCTCTGCCATGGCCGGTGGAACCTTGCTCAGAATCTGCATTGGAATGTCACCGGTGAAAAACGGCGGTCGACTGGTGAGCAGATCAAACAGGGTCGCTCCGACCGAATAGATGTCGTCAGCGATCGATGCTTTTTCGCCCATGGCCTGCTGTGGACTCATGTAGCCGGGGGTGCCGCTGCTGTCATTGGAGCGCACGCTGAGACGACTGACGGAGTCGGTGATATTGCGGGCGATCCCGAAATCCGTGACCTTGAGTTGGTTCGTTTCCGTGAGCAACAGGTTGGCCGGCTTTACATCGCGGTGGACGAATCCGGCGTCGTTGTGTGCGTAAGTTAGTGTGTCGCACAACTGGAGGACGAGCGGGTGCAGTTGGGCGACTTCGAAGTGGCGATCCGGCTGCGCGGCCTTCAGAACGTTGAGCGGTTGGCCTTTGACGAATTCCATCACGATGGCGCCGGTCTCGCCGTCTTCCTCGAAATCGTAGATGCGGACGATGTTCGGGTGCGTCAGATTCAGGCAACGCTTCGTTTCCTTGCGCAGGTCTTCCAGCGCGATCGGATCATCGAGAATGACCTCGGGGAGAAATTTGAGAGCAACGTGGTGTTGCAGCCGCTCGTCCCAGGCGCACCAGACGACACCCATGCCACCCCGGCCAGCGACAGATTTCAGAACGTAACGATTGAACAGGCGTCTCCCGGGTGCCAGTGCTTTACGGTTTTCCTGATGGTCGTCTGAGTGCATGCCGGTATTGAGGGTATCCGGGAATGCGGTGCGGATCAATCGTTTCCGCAGATTTCACACAGTCTGCAGCCTGGCAACGAATTGCGGGGCCGACAGGCGCTCCTGGCCACGCGAGTGGATCACTTGGTGCAGCAGATCATTTCCAGCTTCGCCAAGTTCTGGGATTTGCGATAGCCTGGGACTGCTGCCGATGCCTGGCCGTCCCCCGAGCATCAGGTAGGCGAGGTACGCGATTTTTGATTCGTTCGTCGGCTTGATCCAGACGGGCCACGGCGCCGCCACTTTCGTTTGTCCGCCCGAGTGATCGATCGGCTGTGGCAGACGCCGACCGATCGGATCGAACTTGATCAGCATCTGAGGCCATTGACCGAATTCAGCACGCAGCATCGAGTTCGCTGTGGCAGCGGGCAGAAATTCTCCCCGCGTGTTCAATGGGGCGATGAGCACTTCATCAAGCGGTGGGGGATCGACATGGTCACCCGCGTCGACAGCATCAGCCAGTTCGGTAAGAACAGTGACAGTTTCTGGGAGTGTGAGAGTTCTGCGGATGCGGAGGAGTTCCTGCAAAGTCACTCCTTCGATCCATTCGGTGATGAGCAGTGGTCTTTCCTCGGTTCCCACGTGTTGCGGGCGTACGGGATGAATCCTGTAGTAGCTTAGAAAGCACTCACTGGCCCGTCGTTTGGCCAGTTCCCTGACAACGCCGACGTCAAGTCCGCCCGTCATAACGGCCGGGTGGTCGAAGAATGTCTTCAGTCCGGCGTAACAGTGATTGTCCGGATCAATGATTTTGAAGGTAAGGCCGAGCGGGTGATTTTCAAGTTGCTCCACCACCTTGTAGCGGCCGATGGCCGAGCGGGGTTCACGTTCATTCATTGTGGTTAAAGTCGAAGATCACCAGCGAGAAATCATCTTCTACTTCGCCCTGGGCCAGCTTGCGCAGGTCTTTACGAATGTTCTCGGCGGTGCTGTTCTGGTGTTCGTTTTGCAGCCATTCAGCGAATGTGCCGTAGTTGAATTCCCTGCCGTCGGAAGTTGTAAATTCAAACACTCCGTCACTGAACAATAGCAGGCGGCTCCCTGGTTCGAGTGGCGTGGTGAACGTTTGATATTCAGGGTTTTCGTCAGCTCCGATCATGAGTTGCTTGCTGCCGAGTTCCTGGTACGAACGCGATCCTCCAGAGAAGAGTAACGCGCCCGGGTGACCGGCAGAGCTGTAGTGCAGTCGCATGGTTGACTTATCAAACACCCCGTACCAGACGGTAAAGTACATGTCCGCATGGCTGTCCATCTGGAAGTGGGCGTTGAGTCCCCTGAGAACAGCTGCAGGATCACGGTAGTCGATGTCTTTTAGCCACCGGTTTCCCAGCGCGCTGGTTACCGAAACCGACAGCATGGCTGCGGATGCGCCGTGGCCAACGACATCGAGGAGATACAGGGCAAAGTGTGTGTCATCCAGCCAGGTGTAGCCGAATGCATCGCCGCCGACGTGCTGGCAGGGGAGGAAGGCCCACTGCGTGAGTACATCGCCGCTGTGCAATGGTGCCGGGAGCTGCGCCTGTATATAGTCGGCGGCAGTCTTCAGCTCTCGCGTAAGGATATCTTCGCTCCGGCGCAGTGCCTGATGGGTGCGAAGGTGCTCCTGACGTTCATGCGCAATCGAAATGAGATCCGCCACCGACGCCGCGTAATTTTGATCTTCGCTGGTCCAGGCGTGTTGGTCTGGGGGAAAGCGTTCGAAGCAAACCAGCCCGAACAAGTCGTCATGCCATTTCAGAGGGGCAATGAGAATCGATCGGCTGCGTTCATGGACAAGGTTGCCATCGCGCAGGTCATTCCACTTGCCTGCGGTTACATCTTCGACAGCAAGAATGCCGGACAACGTGCACTCTTCCGCAATCTCACGCATGCCGTGCCAGCTCACGGTAATGCCCGCCTGGTGCACCATGCCTGTCTGCTCGAACAGATCCTGACATACAAGTGGCCCGTGGGCTTTTTCCTGAATCCAAACGGCCGCACGATCCGCGGCGATTGCACGGCAGGAGGCTTCCGTCGCCAGCGGGAAGCACAGGCCGACGCGGCCGTTTTGAAACTCATGTGAACGGCTCAGCTGCGCTAGGCTTTTGCCCTGTTCCAGCAGCTGCATCCCTCTCCGGCGAATTTCCAGCTCGTAGTCTTTGCGCGCGGTGATGTCGCGGCAGTAGATCAGTAAAGTGACTCCGCCGTCGTAAAGGCAGGCAGTCCCGGAGGACTCAAAGAACCGCCAGCTTCCATCTGCCGCACGCATCCGGTGTTCGAGTGATTCAAAAGGTGGCCTTGTTAGGGATACTTCGACCATTGCCCTCTCCTGCTCGTGCACCAGCTCCGTGAACGTAATGCCATCCAGTTGCTCTCCGGTTTTGGAAAACAGATCGCGGAATCCCCGCGTGGTCCAAAGGACGGATCCAGCGGCATCCAGCGCCACCACCAGATAGTCAAGATTCTCTTCGGCGAGCGAATGAAAATCGTTCGGCGTGGACTGTGCACTTGCCGGGTCAGGCATCTTCGGAGGATCAGGCCTGAGTTTCGGCGCGAAGCTGAGTTCCAGGCTGACAGTGTTGAACTCCAGGCTGTGGCTGCCCCGGGTGATCTCGATCACCTCACCTTGGCTGATTGGCGTGCCATCAAACAGGCACGGCGATCGCGTGTCCGGCAGTTGTTGCAGGAACCAGCGGTCTTCCATCTTCAACACCTGCAGGTGCCGCCGGGATACCGTCAGATCAGATTCCAAAATCGTGCGACCGACTCCCGCGCGTCCGATGATCGCCCCGGGCCACAGTGGCTCTTCTGTTCCGCTGAACCGAATCTCCGGCACCTCGTGCTTCGATTCGCTTGAGCGCGGCCGTCGAATCAAGGTCGTCACCGAAAGATCGGTATTGCACTGCGGGCAGCGAAGGTCAAAGACTGAGCACCCGGCAGCGCACTGCGGGCAAATCGCAGCAGGCTGGGCCTCGTAGCTATTCACTCCGTTCGAATCCATTATTCGATCGTGAATCGGGTGGAGTTGACCAAATGTTCCGTCATTCTCCTGTGGATAGGGATTCACGCCGATCGCGTCAATCTCTGAGCCAACTGAACGAATGGAGCAGGCGTAATGCGTTTAATTGCTGCGAGTCAGGTGCTAGTCCAAGTGCAATAGCTCATTGCTCCCCAGAAGAACGCGAGCCCAGGCGTTCCAGATCCCCGATTCATCGCCGGGCATCGCCTTCGCGAAGGTTTCGAAATCAGCGATTTCATCCGGTGTAACTGGACGGGAGAAAAGCTCCCGGGTGGCGAAGTCCAGGCGACCGGGTGTGTCGTCCGCAGCGGAGCGCACGCGCTCGGCGAACTTCGTGGCGCAATTGTGGAAGAACGGATCGTTCATAAAGTAGAGCGCCTGGGTCGGAGCGGTGGTGAGGTTGCGCAGGGCGACGCTGGCATTTGGGTCTGCACCGTCGAAGAGCGCGAGGAAGCGGTCGGAGCGGTTGCGCTTGCGCATCAGATAAACGCTGCGGCGCACGTTTGGGTAGTCATCAGCGAAGGGATTGTGCTGGGTGAAATTCCAGCTGCTCTCTGGTGGAAAGGGATGCTCTTCTCCCGGCGTGCGGTCGAGCTGGCTACTCACCGCGAGCAGGGTGTCGCGCAGTTCTTCGGCTGTGAGGCGCCGCCTGCTGAAAGCCGCAAACTTCGCCGCCGCCAGATCGTCCCCGGCAGCTTGGCGATACGCTGCGCTCGACAGGATGAGGCGGTGCATCGCTTTGATGCTCCATCCGCTCTCGACGAAGCGACTGGCCAGCCAGTCGAGCAGCTCGGGTTGCGTCGGAGCAGCGCCATGGGTGCCGAAATCATTGGGTGTAGCCACCAGGCCTCGACCGAAATGCCACGTCCAGATGCGGTTCACCATGACACGCGCGGACAGTGGATTGTCAGCTGCGACAATTCGATTCGCAAGAGCGAGCCGACCGCTGGTATTCGCATCACCCAGCGCGCCACCCCCTAACGCTGTCAAAAAAGTACGTGGCACTTCATCCAGCAGCTGTTCTGGATCACCCCGGTCATGAAGGCGGGCGTTCGTGGGCACGCCATCGTTTACGGCATAGGCGACGGGCATCATCGGTTCGCCGGCGGCGTGGGCGCGCATCTTTTCCGCTGCGGTGATCTGTTGTTTCGCGAGGTTGCCAAGCTGGGCGAACCGGGCAGCGATCTGCTTGTTCTGAAAATGCTCCAGCCGCCAGCCAACTCCATCGCCACCGGGGTGGCCATCACTAATCGTCAGGCGCAACGTAACGGCGACATCGTCCGGGCTGGTCCACGCGATGGCGACCGGCCCAGCGGGACCAGGATGCGCGAAAAAGGTGCGCGGCGGCAACTTTGTCCAGGCGTCGACTGACTCCGTTGCGGTGTTCACCAGTACCGACGGAACCCCGCCGCGATGCCAGCTGCGCAGCGCAGCCTTTCCCTCGACTGCGGGATTGGGCTCGTTGAGAAGGCGGGGGAAGTCACCACTGATATCGAGAAAAGCCCAGTCGTTCTGGGGATTGGATTCGAGCAATGTGTCGATCAGATCAGCAGGCGACCAGGCCCGGCCGTCGTCGGTCTCGATTTGCCAGTCGATGACGGTCGTATCGGCGCCGTGGTTTTCCTGCGGCAGGATGGAAAGCTGCAACACCTCGCCAGCCTGCATTTTGACCCGCAGGGGATGGCTCCCATTCACCGTCACCGAACCTGCATCCGGCACGTCGCCTTGCGATACTAACATTGGCACTGTTTCTTCAAGTGTTCGACCGATCTCTGTCTCGCGCGCGGTGAGGGATGCGATCTCCGCACTGATGGCGTCTTTCGCTTTCTGCCAGCTTGCACGGCGGGTCTGCAATTCTGGAACAGCGATGGGCACCAGATCGCGCGGCTGCTGTGTCGGTTCGCAGCCGGGAAAGGCGAAGCGCGTGCTCTGCAGGACGCCGTAGAGCGCGTAGTAGTCGCGCATCGGGATCGGGTCATGCTTGTGGTCATGGCAGCGTGCACATGCGATGCTGAGCCCAAGGAATGCCTTGCCAATATTGTCGATGGCATCCTCGTAAGTGAGGTGCATGCTTTCGTCGATGTTGTGCCCGAATCGCCGCGCGATCGCCAGATAGCCGGTGGCAACGATGCTGTCCGGCGTTGGCTCTGGTCGAAGGTCTCCGGCAAGCTGATCGCGCACGAAATCATCGTAGGACTGGTCGCGGTTGAAGGCGTCGATGACCCAGTTCCGATAACGCCAGGCATGCGGCAGCGGATGATCGCTGTTCTCCCCTGCAGTGTCGGCGTAGCGCACCACATCCAGCCAGTGGCGCCCCCAGTGCTCGCCATAGTGGGGCGATGCGAGCAAGGTTTCCACCAGTCCGCTCAGAGCGGCATCATCGTCACGCGGATCGGCGACGAAAGCATCGACATCCTCTGGCGATGGCGGCAGCCCAGTGAGATCGTAGCTGACACGCCGAACCAGAAAGCGACGCGGCGCGGGCGGGCCGTGGTGATTGCCGAGGAAAGCATCGATCGGATGTCCCGCCGCTGGTGGAGTAGGATCTGCAACGGGCGAGAGCGACCAGAGAGGCTCGCCGGAAATCACGGTTGCTGACTCGCCTCCCAACAGCACATCGGCCAAGGATACGATCGCCAGAATTGCGCAGACGAAACGCGAGAGCATACTTTTGATATGGATAGCATTTTCCGGCACTGCTGGTCAAAGGACTAATGCAAACGCTGCTCCGAGGGGGGGAGCACCCAGTGGGACGTGTGGGGCAAACGTCCCTCCCCCTCAGGGCTTCAGCCTCTCACATGCACAAGCCGTAGTCATCAACAGAATGTTGAGGCTACAGGGCGCACCCGATTGGTTTACCGAGTAGTGTCGAACTTCTGATGATCCCAGAGGCATTTGCTACGGGGCACGAAGCTGAGAACGTGGCGGATTTTCGTGGAACTATTTTAGAAGAACTGGAGGATGGCGTCCGTCTCAACATGTAATGACGGCCCGCCAACAGCTGGAACGGATCTACGATACCTACGCGGAAGTGCTCTTTCAGTATTTTCGCGCAAGGACCCGTTCCTGTGAGCAGGCGAGGGATCTGTTGCAGGATCTCTTTGTCAGGCTGGGTGCTGGCAGTGCGGCGGCGGCACTGGGCGATGGTGTTCAGAACGAGAAAGCCTGGTTGTTCACCATCGCCCGTAATCTCGTCATCGACCACGCACGCAGCGCCGATGCCCGGCAGCGGAAAGTGCATGCGCTGGAGAATGAAATGTCGGCGACAGGTTTCTTTGCGCCATCGCCGGATCCTGATCTCGCCCGGCTGAGGGAGGATCTTTCTGCCGCTCTGTTGGCGCTTCCAGAACCGCAGCGAATCGTGGTTTATCTGAGATTGATCGCCGGGCTGACATTTGAAGAAATCGCGACCGCTGAAGAAATCCCCTCCAATACCGCAGTCAGCCGCTACCGCTATGGCATCGATAAACTACAGGCAGCACTGGGGCCGGTTTACAGCGAATTTTCCATTGACCCATGAACGATCTCGAAGACCCATTCCGCTCACAGCCGCTGCGACCGCTGCCCCCGTCATGGCGAGCTGAAATTCTGAATGCCGCATGCCCCGAATCAGGGAACAATGGCGTCTCTCCGGTTGCCTTGTTGTTCAGTTTCATTCCGAAACCAGTGGCGCTGCCTCTCGCTGCCGCCTGGGTGATCATCGCGATTCTCCGGGTTTCTACCCCGGCCAGCCAGCCGTCTTCCATTGCTGCCATGATCGCAGAGTCTCCACGTAGTTCGGACTCCGGTGACCAGCTCGATCACGCGCTGGAGGTGCGCAGGATGATCTGGATCGCGTGGCAGGATGAGAGGGAATCGTTGGAATCAATGGCCACCGTCCGGGAAGTGGAACGTGAACCCGAATGGATCGATGATCGTCGGCTTTTTCTTCCTTAAACTAACAATCCACTAAAAACATCTCATGAAGTCGTTCATCCGATTTTTCAAATGGCTCTTCAGTCGCCGCATGTTGAAGCGCTATCTGTGCACTGCTATCGTGCTGGTCACGCTGGTGGCCCTGTTCTACGCCGTCGAAAACTACCGGGGCGCCAAGGCATGGCGGAAGATGAGAGCGGAGCTGAATGCCGATGGCATTTCGCTCGACATTGCCGATAGCCTGGCACCGCCAGTGCCGGACCAAGAGAACTTCTGTGCCATTCCATTGCTGCGTGATCTCCCCTTGGTAATCGATGGCGATACCGAGGCTGGAGAGTCTGGAGCAAAGCGTCGGCGACTTAGAGAAGTTACCATTTTTTATGAAGCAGAGGACGGGCCTCGGCCTCCGAGAAGCGGTCGGCTGGGAGACAAGACGGACCTTGCCGCCTGGCGCCGCTATTTCGAGCAAACCGGTCTCCTGCCCGTGCCCGATACGGGCAACGCTGCCGCTGACATCATCGAGGGCATGAAAGTTCACCAGCCGGTTTTCGATGAGCTGACCTCAGCGATTGATCGGAAACATGCCTTGCTTGTTCCGCGCCTTGAAGAGCGCCTGCGAGGCGTTTCCCCGCTCGTTTCGCTTTCCGTCCCTCACTATGCCCCACTGCAATCTTTAGCGTCCACGCTGAAGCTCCGGGCGATTGCCGCCGCGAGGAATGCTGACGGGCAGACCGCTGTCGACAGCTTGAGGATCATTTGCCGACTGGCAGAGGCAACGGGGAACGACTCAATTCTCCTCGGCTGGCTGGTTGAGTCAACGTTCGTCGCGGTAATGGAGCGAGGAGTCTGGGAACTCCTGAATGAGCGCACCGCCAATCCAGAGCAACTGTTGGCCCTGGAGTCCCAGTTGAGCCGGATTCCATTGCGCGAATCCCTTCTGAATGCGTTGAAGCTGGAACTCATTATGTCGTCTGACTATCTTGAGTTGGCGAAGTCGACCTCCCTCACGAAGTTGGCTGATTTGCCCGCTGATATGGTTCCTTCCGAAGAGATTCTTCCGAGACTTTATCCAGACGGCTGGTGGGATCAGAATAAGGTGACCGGAGCAAGATTGATCCGCCAACAGGTTCTCTTGCCCATTTCAAGTGGGGAGTTCGAGCAGATCCTTCTCGCACGAAATGATTCACAACAACAATCGAGCGGCCCCTACTCATTCATGTCGCCCGCAGTTGAGGGTCCATGGCGAGGGCTGTCACTGCGCCTGATTTCCCAGGAGTGCCTGCTCTTGCAAATGGGCACTGCCTGCGCACTGGAACGGTTCTACATTGCAAACGGTTCCTACCCAGAGAATCTCGACGCGTTGATGCCAGATTTTCTTTCCGAAGTTCCTGTTGACCCGGTTGATCGAAAGCCGATGCGTTATCATCGAACGGAAGACGGGCGATACGTCATCTATTCGGTCGGCTACGACCAGCGGGATGACAACGGACGACCGCACCCTAAAGGAAAGAAGGAGCCCGACATCGACCGGCATACGGGAATCGCAGATCCCACCGGCTACGATTGGGTGTGGCGTTATTCGTTCGAGTGACTCCCGGGCAATGGTCTTGCGCAAGCTGGAATCCTGCTGAATGCTCGGGCTCAATCAGCATGTCCAATCACCTTACCATCACCGGCTATTCAACGGCATTGTTCTCGACCTGGTATTTCGTTAGTGAGTTTGGCATTCTCTTCGATTGTGGCGATGGTGTAAGCGCCGGGCTTTTGCAAAAGGCGCGCAAGGTCAACCACGTCTTCATTTCCCACGCCGACCGGGATCACGTCGCCGGTCTGCTCCAGTTTAATCAGCTGAATGCGCGTGCTGGTCTGAAGATTTACTATCCAAAGGACTGCGGCTCATTCCCGGCCATGGCTGAGTTCAGCGCCCGGTTCGATCCCCATGTTTCAGGCACCCAGTGGATTCCGCTTGAGGCAGGGCAGGAAGTTCGATTGCGGCACGACCTCATCGTGAGGACGATTGCGAACCGGCACGTGCCTGCCGAGCCGGGGCTGGTCAAGAGTTTGAGTTATGCTGTCGATGCCGTCAGTCGCAGGCTTAAGTCGGAATTCTCTGGTCGGTCTGGTGAAGAAATCGCGGCAGTGCATCAGCAGCTTGGTGACTCTGCCATCACGGACGAGGCGCGTTCGACAGCGCTGATCTATTCGGGCGATACACCCATAGAACGGGATGGCCGCTACGATGAGGCGGAGATATTAATCCATGAGGCAACCTTTCTGACTGAGGCCGAAATCGATCCCGAAAATCCCAAGCGCAACAAGCACAGTTCGCTCGATCAGGTGATGAAGATGGTGGCCGGGAGTCAGATCAAAACGTTGGTACTCGGCCATTTTTCATCCCGCTACTCCCGCGACCAGATCGATGAAGCGATCGCTCGCGAGATGAAGCAGCACGGTATCTCGATCGCTGTTCGACGAATTCTTCCGGGCCAGACTGCCAGAGATCTTTTGAGGAAATCTACCTGATCCGCGCCCATTGTGGTGGCCGGCGAATGATGGATCAAAGTGCCGGGCTCACGGTTTCCCAAACCATAAAATAAATGTGTAAAAATACACATTTTTCCTTGCCGTGCTCGCGCGGATGTGTGTATTTTTACACCAATGAAACGAACATCAGGCCAAGAAGGGAAGGGTGGGACTGGCGAGGCCGCACTTTCCCGGCGAGAACGTCAGATTATGGACATCGTTTATGCCCGGGGGCATGCCACCGGGCGCGAGATATGGGAGGGACTCTCGGACGCGCCGACTTACGCGACTGTGCGCACCATTCTCAGGGTGCTACTGGAAAAGAAGCACCTGACCTATCGTAAGGAAGGGCGCTCTTACATTTACCGTCCCGTGCGAAAACGCGGCGAGGCGGCGCATTCGGCAATGAACCGGCTGCTGCAAACGTTCTATGACGGCTCGGTGGAGCAGGCGGTGTCGAGCATGCTCGGCATGAAGGATAAAAACCTCGATCTCGCCGAGTTGGAGAAGATCGAACAACTCATCAAACAGGCAAAGGAGAACATCAAATCATCATGAACCACGATCCCATGCACGTGATCATTCTGGCACTGCTGCTGAAAAGTAGTGCCTACCTCGGGCTAATGCTGGCAGTCCTATGGCTGCTGCGGAAGCGTTCGGCAGCTACCCAGTCCCTGTTGCTGCGCGCGGCGCTCGTAGGGCTCCTGGCTCTGGGCGCGGCAGGCGTAGCCGCTCCTGTCTGGCGGCTCAATCTTAGCGCGGAGGATTCGCCTGTGGCGAGCACACTTGCTGAAGCTCAGCCGGTCGCGTTGAGTTCAGAAACTCAGTTGTCGGCGTCTGCGGTAAGCATCACCATGCCTGCTCCGGTGCAGCCCGAACCACCACTCGTCGAGGTAAGTGGCAAAGCCCAGGGCTGGCTGGTAGCGCTGTGGGCTGTCGGGGCTGCGGCATGTTTCCTGCGGTTCCTCTTTGGCTGGTTGCGGACGAGACGATTAGTCACTGCCTCGAAACCCATTGGTCGGGACATGCAGGCACTTCTGTCTGAGATCGCCACTGGCGGGCAGCGTGTTGCTGTGCGATCCCATGCCGACCTGCGTTCTCCGGTATCGTTTGGCATCTTCAAACCGAAGATCCTGCTGCCAGACGAACACGAAACATGGCCGCAGCCCGAAGCGCGAATGGTGCTGCAACACGAGCTGGCCCATGTGCGCCGCCAGGATTCCGCATTTCTCTGGCTGGCTGAAATTTGCCGTGCTCTGTTCTGGTTGAATCCGCTGGTGTGGATCGCCGTGCGGCAGATGCGGCTCTTGGACGAACGTGCTGCGGACGATGCCGTGCTGGGGAACGGATGGGATGCGCAAAGTTACGCGGCCCTGCTGCTCGCGATGGCTCGCAAAGCAGTCGGCGCACCGGTCACATCGGCTCCAGTTGCCTCCAGCGCCATGGCGCAGCCGTCGACGGTAAGACTGCGGGTTGAGCGGTTGCTTGATCCGTCTCAAAAGCGGCAACGTCCAGGGCTGGCAGGTCTGCTTGTCATGGCAGTGCTGGGAGGTGCGCTGGCAATCGCAATCGGTGGTGTGATGACGGCCGCTGCACAAGATGATCAATCGATAGAAAATGGTGACGATGGCGACACACCTCACATGGAGACTCGAAGAGGTGACGATGGGAGTCAGGAGATCATAGAAAAACTGCGACACATTACCCTCCCAGCGGTGCAATTTGATGACGCTACTCTTGGTGAAGTGGTAGACTATTTCCGAACCAAGAGCCGTGAGTTGGATACAACAACATCTGATCCGGAAAAAAAGGGAATCAACTTTATCGTATCCGCCGACAGTGCCAAGAAGATCACGCTAAGCCTGCAGAATGTTCCGCTGGTAGTCGCCATGAAGGCTGCAACTGATTTGGCTGGCATTCGTTATCGCGTTGAGCCGTTCGCGGTTGTGTTCGTACCCTATCAAGAAAAGGATGCGCCGCTTTTGACCCGTGTCTATCAAGTTCCTCCAACGTTTTTAAACGACAGCGGGCTAGGCAAGGATGGAACTGCACGGGAGTATCTGGAGTTGAGCGGTGTCACTTTCCCTGACGGGGCATCGGCTCACTTCAATCCGAGCACTTCCCAGCTCACTGTCCGTACTACCACCAACAACCTGGATATCATTCAGACTCAGATCGAGCAATCCGCTGGCAAGATGCCGACAACCCTTGCAGTCAGTGTCGAGATCTACGCACTTCCGAAGAAGGATGCTTTAAAACTCGTATCGGAGAACCGGGATAAGTTTGATGTATCTGAGTTGGTAGCTGCCCTTCACGAAAAGGTGGATGGAGACGCCGTTAAACTTATTGTCTCCCCGCACATCATCACCCGCAGTGGCCTCACCGCCAGCCTTGAGAGTGGTGAGAACATCGAATACGTCTCTGGCTACATCGAGGAAGACGGTCGTGACGTGCCCGTGAATCGCACCGCCTTTGTCGGCACCCGCGTGGAAATTGTGCCGATCATGGGATCTGATGAAGTCACCATCGATGCGCGCATTCTCGTCGTGGAAGGGCTCGGGGAACCCCGTGTCGAGACACGCAAGGCGGTGGCTCCAGTGTCGGGTAAGGAGGTGGATGTTTCCTCCGTCCGGATCGATGAGCTCACCTTGAACACGGTGACGACCATCTTGGCAGGCCAGACAAAACTGGTAGGGGTCATGAATCCGCCAGCGCATGTCAACAAGGATGAGGCTCACGTCGTTTTCCTCAAGATCGATCGGGTAGCCGCCTGGGAACCGGAGCCACCGAAGCCAGTGGGGGAATAGGTGTGGGTTCTGAAGCTCCCGGGCCGTTGCAGAGATCGCAACGAGCACCGGGGGCTGCTTCAATTTTGCCGCAGTCATCAACGGAGACGATCTGCTGGGCGGAAGTCGCGATCCCAGTAATCCGGATCCAGGCGGGGATCATAGCTGGCATCGTCGGTTGGCAGTGTGTTGCCGGATGAATCGATCCACATGTGCTCTCCGTTGTTGTCGAGATTGCGCTCGTTACCGGTGTGCGGATCGACGTAGGTTTCAGTTTCGTTGATCATGTTGACGAAGTTCCGCTGGTTTCTGTCGCTGCTGGTGTTGGAGTCTCTGTAGCGGGCCTGGCTGGCATCGAACACTGCCTTGAGTGAGCTCATTCTGGACTGGTGGAGTTGGGCCGCCTGCTTGAGTTGCTGGGCGGATTCCCGCGCCTGGCGTATCCCGAGATTCACGTAGTAGTTGTGCACTTTGCTGTCCCATTCCGGGTTGTTCTTCCGACTGGCTAACATGCGGGCGAATTGAGGTTTGGCCGCTTCGAAGTCATTGGCGGGTGCGCGCATGCCAATGATCTCAGAGCTAAAGCGATGAGCGATGAAAACGTCCATTCCCACGCTGCGCCGCATCTGCGTCTGTTCCGAGCGTTCGCTTCCGAGAATCATGTGGTTCAGGGTGGATACCAGCGCCTCGCGGTATTGTTGCCCGTTTTCCTCGTAGTCGATCGTGATCACAGCCACTTCCACATTCACACCGCCAAGTTCGCCGCTGCGCAGACTCTGGGCCAGGAATTGCTGGTAAAACTGCGTTTGGGTGCGGCTTGTCTGCTCAAGGATTGCGCTGCTGACGACTCTGGCATTCGGTCGTGCCGATGGCAGGAATTGCTGCACTACAATGCTGATTGCGTCGTGCGGGGCTCCGAGTGGGGTTTTGATATGCTGGGAGAATGCGTGGAGATCGTACGTGTCCTGGCCGCTGAGCCAGACCCACGCTGGATTGACTTGAAATCTGCCGGTGCCATCGGGGCTTGTCCCTGTGTATGCGACCTTCAGTGCATCTGCGGGATTGATCTGGTTCGGATCCAGCCACTGCACGCCGCCCTGAAATCGCCAGTTGGATGGGGCATCGATTGTGCCCGCCACCATTGCGCGGTCCATGATCGGGTGCGATTTCCATTGGCCAGCATCTGCGGTGGCTGACAACGTGAGTGCTGCCGCTGTTGAGGTTGCAAGGCGGGTGAAGGCGTGTGCTCGGGCTTCTCTGGGATGAGCGTTCATTTGGTTCTGATCGGTAGTTAAGATTAGGATTTCTGTAATCCTGTCCTTATCGATCCAATCGGAAATGTGACGCTCGACCCGCTCGGGGTTGAGAACGATTAAACGAACAATTATTCGCTCGGCTTTCGGAAGTAGCTGTCTGCCGATAAATGGCCGGGGCCTCTGAGTAGCAGGTAGACGAAGATGCAGGCGTAAACGATTGCCAACTCCAGCAGGGAAACTTCGGTTTGTTTGACTGCGGAATATCCCTGCAAAGCAGTGGCACCAAGAAGCACGATGGCAGAAAGCCGGGTGACAAATCCAGTGGCCACGCCGATGACTCCGAGGAATGCAAGCACGACTGCCGATGCGGTGACCCACTGCGCTTGCGGGACACCCAGTGAACTGACAGTGTCAGCGAGCGGCCAGGCCTTTTCCTGCCAGATGCTGGCCCAGCCTGACGTCGCCTCCGGAGTGAGTTGAAACACAATCACCACGGTCGCGATCGCCAGTCGGAACAACACCAGTGCCACATCTCCGGCTGTCGCGCCGTGCGCTCGTGGATTCGATGAGTACATAGACTTAGCAGGCCAACGCAGCCCGTGTGCGATCGCCTGGATCTATTCGACCCAGTGCCCGTTTTCGCTGGAGATCACCGGCAGCGAATCGCCGCCTGCGAGGATTCCGCTGTAATCGGTCTTTCCCACAGCGCCGCGCATGCGGGTGCCAGTGGCGCGCTGCCAGACAGACGCCATGCTCTCGCCAGTGTGGCAACCATAGCTGCAGATGCGTGGCTCTTTGATGAATATTCCGCGGCGAACACGGCCCAGATCCCGCTGGTGCAGGTAGCAACGGGACGCGCCAAGGATCTCATTGCTGTAGTCGAGCAGGAAGCAGAACTTATTCGAGTGCCCAAAGTAGTCGAGCGTGGCAATCTTCACTTTTCGCCGGCTCATTCCTTTGTTCAGGTAGTTGATCACTTGATCGGAGGTGTCGTACCAGACGAGGCGAACGTTCAGTTGCCTGGCGCGATTCTGGATGGTCTGTAGATGATTCTGGCCGTCCTCCTTTCCTCGCTCAGCGTAGCCACGTTTGTAGACAAGCCAGGTGATTATGGCCGCATCACCGTGGGCGCGGCGGAGTTGCTGGGTGCGAATCCGGGCACTGCTCATGAAGTTGCTCCAGAATTTATCGTGCTGATCCTGAGGACGGCGGAATTTCTCCCATCGGTGCAATGACGGGCCTCCGACGAGAATGATGAATTCCTGCCTGGCGTAGTCTGCGGCATTCTGGGCTCCGCTGGCGAAGCTGCCTGACAGTGCTACCGTGAGCATTGTCCAGATCAGCATTCTCGTAAGGATCAGGGGCGTCTTCATTCGGTAGAGTTACCCCAGCAGCTGGTCGCCCGCAAGTCATGGCGTCAGTCGGGTCGCTTGTCGGCTATAACTTTGCTTGCGGGGGAGGTCAGTTCGGCCTAAACAATCCCCCATCACTCGCTGGACTGGTGCCAATATTTGCTAATCGTTGCGAGCTTGATGAAGAATTTGGATGTCCTGTGGGACTCCTACAAACCGAACGATTTACCATGGACAAGAATATTCTTTCAGTTGCCGCCAATGTCGCGAGAGGTCTCGCGATCGATGCCATTCACGCCTGTAGCTCCGGGCACCTTGGACTCCCACTGGGCGCTGCCGAGGTGGGAGCTGTGCTTTTTGGAGAAGCGCTGCAATGTGATCCTGCTGAGCCGCGCTGGATGAATCGAGACCGTTTTATCCTGTCCGCCGGCCACGGAAGCATGTTCCTCTACAGCTGGTTGCATCTCGCCGGCTACGACCTGTCGATCGACGAAGTGAAGAACTTCCGCCAGTTGCACAGCAAGACACCTGGTCATCCTGAGTACGACGAAACGCCCGGAGTCGAAGCAACGACTGGCCCGCTTGGACAGGGAGTCGGCAATGCCGTCGGCTATGCGGTTTCTGGAAAGATGGCCGCAGCCAAGTTTAATACGGCTGAGCACACGATCTTTAATCACCACGTCTTCGCGCTCGCCGGCGACGGCTGCCTTCAGGAAGGTGTGGCCGCCGAGGCTGTTGCACTGGCTGGGCACCTGAAGCTGGACAACTTGATCCTCATCTATGATTCAAACGATGTAACGCTCGACGCGATGGCCGCTGTCACGCAGAGCGAGGACACTGCTTCTCGTTTTACCGCGCAGGGGTGGGATGCAGTCACTGTGGACGGCCACGACATCGATGCCGTTCATGCCGCCGTGGTAAAGGCAAAGGCCGATGACAATGGCAGGCCAAAGCTGATCATTGCCCGCACTGAAATCGGTCGCGGCATTCCTGAAGTGGCGGGCACCGCGAAAGGCCACGGTGAAGGTGGTGCAAAATTCGCCGACTCCGCCCGCAAGGGCCTGGGGCTCCCGGAAGAGACGTTTTTCGTTCCAGAGGAAGTTTCCGCATTCTTTTCCAAGCGTAGTGCCGAACGTGCCGCCGCCCACGCCGAGTGGCAGAAGACATTCGACGCCTGGGCAGCTGCGAACCCGCAGCTCAAAAAGCAGCTCGACAACGGTCTTGCCAAGTTCGTTCCCGAAGACCTGCTGGAGCAGGTTCCGGTGTTTCCTGAGGACGCGAACCTGGCCACCCGCGTCTCCGGCGGTGAGGTGCTGCAGACGATCGCCGAACAGGTTCCAATGTTCTTCTCGGGCAGTGCCGACCTTTACGGCTCCACGAAGAATTACATCAAGTCCAGTGGCGACTTCGGCCCAGCAGATTGGACCGGGCGCAACCTGTGGTTCGGCATTCGCGAGCACGCGATGGGTGCACTCTGCAATGGTGCTGCTTACGATGGAATCTTCCGCGCATCCGGTGCCACCTTCGCAGTTTTTGCCGATTACCTGCGGCCTTCAATCCGCCTGGCTGCGCTGTCAAAATTGCCCGTGCTCTATTATTTCACTCACGACTCCGTCGGCGTGGGCGAAGACGGGCCGACACACCAGCCGGTGGAGACTTGCAGCGGACTGCGTGTGATTCCCGGCCTCGACGTTCTGCGTCCTGCAGATGCGGAAGAGACCGCAGGTGCCCTGGTTGCCGCGATTCAGAAAACCGATGGCCCGAGCGTCGTATTGCTGACCCGCCAGAATGTGCCCAATATCAACACGGCTCCAGCTGCTGCTCGTCGCGAGGGCGTGATCCGCGGTGGATACATTCTGCGCAAGGAAACCGGTACTCTCGATACCATCCTGATAGCCACCGGTTCCGAAGTGCAGCACGCCATCGCCGCTGCTGAAGAACTGGGTGACCATGTGAGAGTGGTTTCCATGCCGTGCATGGAGCGCTTCGACCGCCAGTCCGCCGCCTATCGCGAGGAAGTTTTGCCATCCGCCTGCAAAAAGCGTGTGTCGATCGAGGCGGGAGTGTCTGGCCTCTGGTGGAAATACGTTGGCGAGCAGGGGATTCCCCTCGGGATCGACCGCTTCGGCATCAGTGCGCCAGGCGATATCGTGATGGCAGAGTTGGGCATGACCTCCGAGGCAGTCGTCAGAGCAGTGCGCAGTCTCGGCTAATCAGTCATGTCTGCGGAGAACATCTACCCCGAGTTTGGCCGAATGTTAGGACGTTCCGCAAAGGAGCGCCTGCTTGGTCAGCGCGGATGCGTCGTGTGGCTCTACGGGATCTCCGGTTCCGGCAAGAGCACCTTGGCAAACCTTCTGGAGCGTCATCTGCACGGGCAGGGGAAATTGACCCAGTTGCTGGATGGCGACAATGTGCGCACCGGCCTCAACAGCGGCTTGGGATTCTCAGACGACGACCGCCGGGAAAACATCCGGCGGGTGGGAGAAGTGGCGCGTCTCTTTGTCAGCTCAGGCGTCATTACGATCTGCTCGTTTATCACGCCAGCCCGGAGCCTCCGGTCGCTCGCCCGGCAGATCATTGGCGAGGACGATTTCCTGGAAGTTTACGTGAAGTGCTCATTTGAAAAATGTGCCGAGCGCGACGTGAAAGGCCTCTACGCCAAGGCAAAGGACGGCGGAGTGAAGCACTTCACCGGCAAGGACTCGGCCTTCGAAGAACCCGGCGAAGCAGACCTCATCATCGATACCGAAGCCGAGACTGAAGCAGAATCGCTGGCCAGGCTCATCGCGCTCGTGGAGTCGCGGATTGTGGCAGGGGAGTGATAGTAGGCTTAGCGTGCTGAGTGCGTTACTTGCTGAATGCTCAACACTCTGATTGAGTTTGCGGATTCGCAGTGCCGGTGATGAGCAAAATCAAGCTTTCTGGATTCGCGGAAGGCACTATACTGCAACCATGCCGGGGCTACTGATAGCGCAAGAAACGGAATCCAACTCGGAGTACAGGGTGCCCGAGAGTGGCAGCACCCTTCTCTGGGGCGACTGGTCGCTCTACGAGAAACTGGATGAACTGCTCAGCGGTACAGGTGCGCGGGTTCGGTTCCTGGGCGCTGTTATTGAAATCATGGCTCCGCATTCTACTGATCACGAATTCAAGAAGGGCATCATCGGATGCCTTGTCGAAACCTATTGCAGGATCAAAGGAATTCGCTTTTCGACCTTCGGCAATATGACGCTGAAGGACGAGGCGAAGGAAGCCGGAGGTGAACCTGATGAATGCTACTGCTTTCATGAGAACAAGGATTATCCTGATCTTGCCATCGAAGTGGCGCTGACCAGTGGCGGGCTGAACAAGCTGGCGTTTTATGACAAATTTGAAATTCCAGAGGTATGGATTTGGCGCGGAGGAAAACTTACGGCCTATGTGCGCAATGCTGAAGCAGGTGGTTACACTGCTGCAGAGGAGAGTGCCGTTTTGCCTGGCCTGATGCTTGCGGACGTGGAGCCTTGCGCTGCGCTGGCCTATACCAGCGATGCCATCGCCGAGTTCGAGAGGCGCATCGCTGGTTAGACCAAGCGTTACCGTCACGAACAGCTTAGGCAAAGCCGTGCGCAGCCAGAACTCACTCCACCTGCCCGACCCTCTGAACCCTCTGCCATTCCATCCAGAAGGAAACTGTGCTTTGCTGGGGCGCATGGCCGCGCTATAGTCTCCCGAATGCCGGGGCTACTGAAAGCGCAAGAAACGGAAACCAACTCGGAGTACAGGGTGCCCGAGAGTGGCAGCACGCTTCTCTGGGGCGACTGGTCGCTCTACGAGAAACTGGATGAACTGCTCAGCGGTACAGGAGCGCGAGTTCGGTTCCTGGGCGCTGTTATTGAAATCATGGCTCCGCATTCTACTGATCACGAATTCAAGAAGGGCATCATCGGTCGCCTTGTCGAAACCTATTGCAGGATCAAGGGAATTCGCTTTTCGACCTTCGGCAATATGACGCTGAAGGACGAGGCGAAGGAAGCCGGAGGAGAGCCTGATGAATGCTACTGCTTTCATGAGAACAAGGACTATCCTGATCTTGCCATCGAAGTAGCGCTGACCAGTGGCGGGCTGAACAAGCTGGCGTTTTATGACAAATTTGAAATTCCAGAGGTGTGGATTTGGCGCGGAGGAAAACTCACGGCCTATGTGCGCAATGCTGAGGCAGGTGGTTACACTGCTGCAGAGG
>JAGROY010000180.1:0-13484 GCA_020439995.1 Verrucomicrobiia bacterium | reverse complement strand
CCGTTTTGCCTGGCCTGATGCTTGCTGACGTGGAGCCATGCGCTGCGCTGGCATACACCAGCGATGCCATCGCCGAGTTCGAGAGGCGCATCGCCGGTTAAGCTACACTACCGCTGAGCCAGCCACTGGTTGTTCGCCGCGAAGCACCCGTAGAACGTTTTCGCTGGCGAGCATGCGTGCCGCGCGCCGGGCTTCAACTGCGCTGCCGCCGACGTGCGGGCAGAGCACCACGTTGGGCAACTCCAGAAGACCAGGATGCACGGCGGGTTCGTTTTCAAAGACGTCGAGCCCTGCGCCCCAGAGATGGCCTAACTGCAAAGCTGCAACGAGCGCGGCTTCGTCGACTACCTTGCCCCGCGCGAGATTGATGAGAATAGCGCCTGGTTTCATTAGCGCCAACCGCTCTGAGTTGATCAAATGGCGTGTCGACTCAGTGAGCGGTGTGTGCAGTGAGACAACGTCGGCCTCGGTGAGCAGGCGGTCGATATCGCGGTAGCGCGGATCGGGATCGGGCTGCGATCGATTGAAGAGGATACGCATGCCAAATGCCTCCGCTCGGCGGGCAACGGCCTGGCCAATAGCGCCGAAACCGACGATCCCTAACACTTTTCCCGAAAGCAGCATTCCTTCCCAGCGCACTGGATGAAAGCCATCGCGCTCCCACTGACCGGTGCGGACGTAGCGGTCGCCTTCCGCGATCTTGCGCGCCGTCGCCAGCAGGAGGCCGAGCGCGATGTCGGCGGTGGATTCGGTAAAGGCATCCGGCGCATTGGTCGCGCGAATGCCGCGCGCCGCCAGTGCCGCTTTGTCGAGGTTGTCGGTGCCGATCGCCACATTCGCCACGATTTTCAAGCGTGGGGCCGCAGCGATGAGTGCTTCGTTCACCGTCAGTTCGCCCTGATTGATGATTGCATCGAAGTCGTGAGCAGCGGCCACGACGTCGTCGTAGGGCATCGCTTTTGCCGGGTCGATGGGGAAGACAACTTCCGCCACGTCGAACAATTCAGGAACGATGTGGGCTTCGGGGATTCGAAGGGTGACAAGAACGCGTGGTCGCATAAGAAGAGAAGTTGGGACTAATACCAGCTGCGCCGCCGCACTTCGACGCCGTCATTCGCTCCGACGAGTTGGGTGAACTCAACGAGGTCTGAGAGCGAGTTGTTCTGGTTGCGATAATGATAGGGATACACCACTGAAGGCTTGAAGTCGCGGACGGCGCTTGCTGCTTCACTCACCGTCATGGTAAAGGGCACGTTCATGCAGAGGAAGGCGACATCGATGTTCTGCAATGCGCGCATTTCTGCGATGTCTCCGGTGTCTCCACTGATGTAGATGCGTTTTCCGCCGATGGTGACAATGTAAGCATTGCCTCTGCCTTTTGGGTGTCGACTGTTGTAGGACGGAACAGCGTCCACCGTGACGCCACCCACTTCCCTGGATTCGCCGTTCGCCATGGGAGTGTTGGCGCTGCGTAGCGTCGTCCGCAGGCGTGAGTAAGTTTCCTGCGGTGCGATCACAACTCCGCTCTCGGCCAAAACGGTGTTGATGGTGGCGTCGTTGAAATGATCGCCGTGTTCGTGAGTAACGAGGACGACGTCAGCAAGTGGCAGTCCGCTATACAGGCTGGCGCTGCCAACAGGGTCGCTGTAAATTGAGATTCCGTTCCAAAGCAGTACGAACGAGGCATGGTTCACAGGATGTATCAACAAGTCGCCGTTCTCGGTTTGCAAGTGATCGCCAGTGACGATGCCTTCCCCCGTTTGTTCAGTCGCGCGATAGTAGTACGAGCTCTTGTAGCGGGCTGAGCCGTCGGTGTATTCGACTTTGCCTGCACCTTCTACTGTCGCCAGCGGCAGCCAGTTGCGGAGGTCGGTCGATGCCTGGATCTGGTAGTAAGCTTCAGGTTTTCCGTCGAATTGCACCAGTGTCTCGCCATTCTCCTGCACGCAGGCATTTGCCACAGTCCAGTTCGCATCCTCAACGTCGGCGGTAACGATTGCCGTAACGCCTACTGCGGCAAAAAACGCGATAGCACAGAAGATAGGAAGGTCTCGATTCATAGGGGCTGATGCGGCAGGGACAATTTCTCTCAGGGATACGCCGTCCCGTCGGAGATTTACAGCTGAAAAGATTGGAGATTGTGTGCGTGGTCGCGGACGGGAAGGTTTTGACTCCCGCTCCTCCCAGTTCAACTATAACGCTCGTTGACTGATTCTTACGCATCAAACGTTCGCCGTGGCGAGCTGCTGCTGGATCGGTGTCGCTACGTCGAAGCGATGCCGTTCTTCCAGCAGGCGCTCGCATCTGATCCGATGGACAGCTATGTGCTGTCCCGGTTGGCGCTGTGCCAGTCGCACGCGAAGGGTCTGCAGGAGCAGGCACTCCGGACGATCAATGTGGCAATCGGGCTCGAACCGGACAACGATATCCACTACGGCTTGAAGGCGCTCATTCTGTGTCAATTGAACCGCAACCAGGAAGCACTGGAGGCGGCGGGCGAAGGGATTGCGCTTGAGCCGGAGCGGCCCTTTTTGCGAGCGGCGCAGGCGCAGGCCTATCTCGGACTCAAGCTCTGGGCCAAGGCTGAACGCGCTGCTCGTGAAGCACTGGCGTTGGATCCTGATCACGACCTGGCTTCGAACCAGCTCATCCAGGCTCTCTACGAGCAGCACCAGCGCGGCGAAAACCGCGAGCGCGTTCTGGCACTGCTTGCTGAAAATCCAGAGGATCCTCATGTCCACTACAATGCAGGCTACTCCTATCTGCAGTCTGGAGATCATGCCAGATCGCTGGAGCATTTCACCGAGTGCCTGCGGCTCGATGCCACGTTTCAAGCCGCGCGAATCGGCATCCTCGAAGCTCTGCGTGCCCGCTACGGCATCTATCGCTGGTACTTGCGCACTCACTTTGCAATCGATGCATGGGCAAAGCGCTTCAAGTACAGCGGGTGGCTGCTGCCACTTGCTGTTCCCATCATCATTGTGTCTTCACTCCTGCATGCAGTAGCCACGTTTTTCCTGCTGTTTGATCGTCGCGCCAGGCTTTCAATGACCACGGATGAAAAACTCAACGGAATCCTGGGTGGAGGTGGAGTTTTGCTTGGCGTTGGGGCTGTTGGTATCGGCTTCCTGGTCGGTGCCGTTTTTCTCATGAAGCTTGGGTGGTGCCTGCTCGCGTCAACCTTGATGATCGCCAGTGGCCTGGCGCATGAGCTTCCAGAACGCCTGCGGATGTAGTGTAGGTGATTCTCTTGATCGTATTCTACGGCGTGGTGTCTCCTTGATTCTTCTTCCGCCGATTCCTGACAGCATTGACGATCGCTCCGAGGAGCATCAGCACTAACAATGTTACTAGAATGGCGCAGATCGGGCGAGTGAAGAGTGGAACAAGGTTGCCCTGCTCCGCGATGAGACCGGCGCGCAGCTTTTCTTCTGCCAACGGGCCTAGAATCAGGCCAAGGATGAGTGGCGCGATGGGGACTTTCTGCGAGTCGAGGAACCAGCCGAGCAGCCCGGCCGCGACCATGACGTAGACGTCAAACATGCGGTTGTTGAGAGAAAATGCACCGACTACCGAGAACACTACTACTGATGTCAGCACGGCCTGTCGGGGCATCCGCATTACCCAGCGGAATGCGCGGATCCCGCAGTATCCGGCAACGAGCAGCAGTGCCTGGGTGGCAAGGGCGATGCTGAAGATCGCCTTCACCTTCTCGGGGCTCTCCACGAAAATCTGTGGCCCCGGCTTAAGGTCATACATCAGCATGGCACCGAGCACGATCGCGGTAACGGCATCGCCGGGAATTCCAAAAACCAGTGCGGGAATCCAAGCTCCGGCCACCGCTGCGTTGTTGGCGCTTGTCGGGGCGATGATTCCTTCCTCGGCACCTTTGCCGAACGTATCGGGTTTTTTTGAGGTCTTCTTCGCAAGTCCATACGCGGCCCACGCGGCGACGTCGGCTCCGGCTCCAGGCAGAGCGCCGATGATGGTGCCGGTCACTGCAGATTGAACAACGGTGCGCCAGCGTCGCGCCATTGTTTTCGCAGCGACGAGAAACGAGCCGGGCTGCTGAGTGGGCGTCGTCATGCTGACAGTCGAGCCGTCGTCCCGCCGCGCATTGCGCAATACTTCGGAAAGCCCGAACAGCCCGATCATCACCGGAATAAACTGAATGCCGCCGGACAGCTCAGCTGTTTTAAAAGTGAACCGTGCAGTGCCACTGATGTTGTCGATGCCCACCGTTGAGATGAGGATTCCCAGTCCTGCCGCAAGCATTCCTTTGAAGGTGTTTCCAGCGCTGACAGTGGCGCTCATCGTCAGGCCGAACACGGCCAGCCAGAAATACTCGAAATTGCTGAACTTCAGGGCGAACTTTGCCATCTGTGGGGCCAGTAGCATCAGGATCACTACCCCTATCAAGCCGCCAAGAGCAGAGCAGACGAGATTTAATTTCAATGCCTGCTCGCCGAGCCCCTTCTGTGCCAGCGCGTGTCCGTCCAGGGTGGCGGCTGCCGATGCCGGTGTGCCTGGGATCCTAAGAAACGTTGCCGGGATATCGCCAGCAAAGATAGCAGTAAAGCTCACGCCGATGATCATCGCCAGCCCGGCATTCGGATCGTCAAACTGAATGCTCAGCGGCACAATCAAAGCCACGGCCATGGTAGCCGTCAGGCCGGGAGTCGCTCCGACAAAAACGCCGAAGATCATGCTGAGCATCCAGGGAAGCAGTATCGGGAGGTAATCCATTGCGGAAAAGATGGATCCTTTATAGGCATTCAGCTGGAAAATACCAGCTAGCTTTGGCCTGGCGTTTCCCCTCCGTTCGTCCCTTGATACGGTCGCGCTCGCCAGTAGGCGGCCAGCAGGCTACCCAGGATGCAATGGTAAACCGCCGAGATCGCACAGGGTGCCGCTGCTGCTGCAGGTAGATGCTTTTTCGCTAGGGCGCTGCCCAATCCTGAGTTTTGCATGCCGACTTCGATCGCCAGCGTGCGGCGGAAATCCTCTGGGTATTTCAGGATTTTCGCAACCAGATAACCCAGGCCAAAACCGCCAACGTGCAACAGCAGCACGGAGACGAACAACGGCGCACCTGCCGTCGAGATCTTCTCTTTGTTCAAGCCGATGATGCAACTTACGATGAGAACGATCGCGATTACTGACACAAGCGGTGCCACCAAATTAGCCCGCTTTACAGCCTTCGGAAAGAACTGGTTCAATGTTAGACCAGCGACCAGCGGCAGCAGGACGACTTGCACGGTGCTGAGCAGCATTTTGCCGGCCGGGACATCCATGTGTTCGCTGGCGAGCACGTGCGTCAGGCCGGGAGTGAGGAATATCGCCAGGAAGGTCGAGCACATCGTCATCAATACCGAAAGCGGCAGGTTCGCCCGCGCCAGGTAGGCGATCACGTTCGAAGCGGTGCCGCCAGGGCAGCAGCTCACCAGGATCAGGCCGACCGCCAGATCCCGCTCGAGTCGGAAGGCGCTGGCCAGTCCCCAGCCCAGCAGCGGCATGATCGTAAACTGGGCGGCGAGTCCTATGCCGATGGCCTTGGGGACTTTCAGCACATCGGTGAAATCTTTAAAGCTCAGTGTGATGCCCATGCCCAGCATAATGACTCCGAGCGCCGGGCCAATGTAAGGCGCGAACCAGTTGAAATGTGTCGGCACCAGCCATGCCCAGATCGCGCCAAGGACGATCCAGAGAGGGAAGAGAGCCGTGAGAGTTTTGAGAAAAGAGGTCATTGAGACCGCCAGCCTAACCAAATCTGAGCGCGCTGTGAATGGCTATTTATTCTGAGCATGACCAGACCTCGCCGCAGGGACAGCTTCGTCTGGAGTACTCCGGCTTGACGGAGCTTTTTCTGTTCGAGCACTGTTCGTCCGGCAAAAAAGCGCAGTCAAGACCGGCGCACTCCAGACTCCAGAACTCCAGATCGAGGACGCGCGCGAGTCCTTCCTTTGCATCGCAGTGCGGGATTGACCGCGCTTTCGGCCCGCGTTACCATCGGGGTAAATTGGTACCCTGAAATGAAGTGGGAATACATGACTCTGGTGATGCCTGCATCTGGCTTTTTGCTGGGTGGTAAGATCGATGGGCAGAAGCTCACTGATCGACTGAATCAGCTCGGCAAGGAAAGATGGGAGTTGGTCTCGGTTTTTGACACGAACATGATTGAAGGCAAAACGCGGGATGTGTACGCGATTCTCAAGCGTCCGATGGAGTAGCTGGTTGCTGGGCTGATCCGTGATTTAAAAAGCAAAGCCCACCATTCAATTGATCACCGCGATCCTGCTGGTCGAGATTGGGTTGTTCGTGAGCTATTGGTGGTACTACAAACTCGCTCCAGTCCGTAACTTGACCAATCCCGACTGGTTGAAGTTGCATTCTGCGGCTGCGCGTTGGGACGAAGAACAGAAAGACTACCACCGAATGGGCAGTTCTCCCGATCTCTTCCTTCGAGGAGATCGCATCGGCTACTACGGCGGCAAGGACTGGTTCTTGTGGTTGGTAGAACGAAGTGCTGATACAGACTTCCGCAACTGCGGGTGCACCGCAACAGCTCTGGCATTGATGTCGAATCAACGGGCAGACAACTGGTCGGTGAAAAGGAAAGGCCGAGCAAGGCAGAACGCGACGACAGCTTGATGGGGGGCATTTCAGCTCCGGTATCACTCGTTCAGCAATCGCCTTACCTGAACTTTCCCAACTTCTCTTCCAGTTGCTCGTCGGACCATCTGAGATTTTCTCTTGCCCAGGCTGCTGCTGCCCATGGCTCTGACCAGCTCCATCGTTCCAGGATCTTGGTCAGTGGATACGAGTCGGCCAGGTTTCTTCGTTCACCTTCAGAAGCTTTGGCGATCGCCAGAGCAGCGGCTATGTCATGCTCGGCGAGATTGATGGCGAAGTCGCTGATCTCGATCGGGGGGGACGTCGTTTTCAAGGATCCACCGGGCGGCGGCGTCCGGGTCATGCTCTGCCCATGTTTCGACCTTTGAATATGCAGTTGCGGGTGAGACTCGGACAAGCCAGGCGAACAGTTTCCCAAAATCAAGATTGCCGTCTACCTTGTCGATGTTTGCAATTCCCCAAACGATCACATCATCGCGAATTTTCCCAGCGGGCAATGATTCCACCCAGTCGAGTGCGCTCTGGAGATCCCTGTCTCTCCAGGCTTTGACAACCGGCGGAATCACCGTCCAGTTCGGATCCGGGATGGTCAGCATTCTTTCCGCCGAGGATTGCCAGCTGTTGTTTCGTTCGGCTTCCTGGAGGATGGGATCGAGCCTTGCAACCGGTTTATTCTCGAACGTGAATACTGTTCCTAAAGGTGCCGAATATGAGGCACCATCGATTTTTTCTGCCGAGAACAGTCCGCTCCATTGTCTCGCGATCTCCTGATCGGTCGCCTCGCACGAGACTCTCAACTCGGCGTGTTTTCGCAGGAATCCCTTCCATTGATCCGGGGCGTCCTGTTCCATTTGATCGTTGGATCGATCGATCCAGTCCTGACAGGTATCTGGATCTTCTACCGCCCACTGGAGCAGGGCAATCTCAAGAAATTCCAATCGCAGGCCGGCCGGAATTTCAGTCTCCGCGAACGTAAATGCTGCGTCGAAATCGAGTTCCATCAGCCGTTCGAACAGCGCCATGAAAGGTTCGTTCAGGTGTGGCTGAGAACCGAGCTGGTCCGCTCCAGGCATCGGCTGAGCTCGCAGCAAGGTGGTCACCTGCATTGCATTAAGCGAATCCAGGAAGGTGAGTCTGGCTCTGGCGTCCTCTGAACTTGCCCTGTATCCGGCAACCAACTCCCGTCGCGCCCGTCGAGATTCCTGGTCGTTGATTGCCGGAGGATCGACTCGTTGCTTGACGGTCGGAACTGGCTGCTGGCGATGGCTCGTTCCGTAGATGGCAAGCAAGAGCAATGAGGCCATTAGCGCACCGCAGATGAGTGAATACAACTGGCTGCGCATCATTCAGGCTTTGGATCCTCCGGTTCAAGCTCAAGGCCATGCTCTTCGATGAATGCATGGATGTGCGAAGAGAGGCCCTCCCGCTCGGACATTACGGATGCCAGCGATTTCTCATAGGCCTCCCGATTCGTCTCCTGCAACCGGCGCACGAGCCGGGCTGCCTGATTCCTCCATGCTGGTAGATCTGCCGGTAAGTCGTACGTCTGATCGAGTTGTGCCCATATTGCACTCACTCCGTAATTTTCGATTGGGAAGTCCTCGTTCGCTAGAACCCAGTTTACAGCGGCCTGTGGGTCCTGTTTCATCCAACGAGATATGATCCGAGAGCTCGCCTTATTAGCGGATTTCGGTCGCGGTGGGTTGCGGTGCTGCTACTTCGACGGCGGGAGGTGGAGTGTTCGTGCTCACCAGTGTTCGAGGTTTCGCCCATTGTCCAGACAAGGGGATGAGGCCGCAAATCAGTGTGAATGCCGCGCCGGCGACGATGTAACCTGATACGAGTCCCTGACGGTACCACCATGCTGAGATTCCAGCGGAAGGGACCGCCGCGGTCGCAGCAGTGGAGATCCGGGCGCCTAGTCCAGCAGGAATGGTGGCCGCCTTTGCTCCGTTGGCGATGAGTGACACCAGTAAAACGACGCCCGCAGTGATGCCTCGATGCTCAAGTGCGGTGCGAAGTTTTTGCAGGGCCCGATCGATGCGCTTTTGCGCTGCATTTGCAGTGATGCCGAGGGCCGCACCTATTTCCTGCAGGGACTTGTCTTCGTGAAAACGCAGGATGATGGCTTCACGGTCGCGTTGGCACAGGGCATTGATGGCTTCGTCAATGACGGGCGACACCTCTTGCCAGGCATCAGTCGCGGACAGGCCTTCCAGTTCCTGCAGGGTTGCAGCGATCTGTTCACGGTGCTTGCGGCGAAATTCGGACTTTATCACATCACGGGCTTTCAGGGTTGCTGCGCGGTGGAGCCAGGCGCCAATGCGATTGTCCGCACGCAATGCTGGTAGTCGCATGGCAAAGTCAGCGAAAACCAGTTGAGCAACATCTTCCGCGAGCGCCGCATTTCCGGTACGCCGAATTGCTGCACCGTAGACAACTGGGAGGTAGCGGTCGACCAGCGCGCGAAACGCCTCGTGCGAGCTTCGCTCAACGAAGTCGCGCATCAGTTCGGCACTGTCCAGGTGATCATCCATTCAACTCTATTAAGGACACCGCTGGCGCCGATACGCCAGATTGTTTCGATTTTTTTCCGATGTTGCGGCTACTTCCGCTCGCAGGGAGGGCACCCATTCAATTCCGGGCTTTCACAATCGGGGCGGATAGGAGACGCTGGCTGGATGGAAACCCATGGATGGTTGTCGCTTGTTCCTCCGCTTCTGGCCATCGTCCTGGCGATCTGGTCGAAGCAGGTGATGCTTTCGCTCCTTGCGGGCATCTGGGCCGGAAGCGTGGTGCTGGAGTCTGGCAACCCGCTCGCGGGGAGTATTCGGGCGGTCGACGATATCGTTGCGGTGTTTGAATCTCCGGGAAATACCCGTGTGGTGTTGTTCAGTGTTCTGGTCGGGGGATTGATCGCGTTGATGCAACGGTCCGGGGGCGTTCAGGCATTTGTGCTGTCGATGCAGCAACGCCCGATCGGGCAAACGCATCGCGGAGCTGGGCTACTGGCGATGATCACGGGCATGGTGATCTTCATCGAATCGTCGCTGACATGTCTGATTGTCGGAACATTGACCCGCCCGCTGGCAGATCGCGTTCGGATGTCCCGGGAGAAGCTGGCCTACATCTGTGATTCAACTTCGGCACCGGTGTGCATTTTGATTCCGCTGAACGCGTGGGGCGCTTACGTAATCGGCTTGTTGCAGCAACAAGGCGTCCAGGAACCCACTGCCGTATTCATTCAGTCTGTGCCGTTGAATGTCTATGCATGGGGCGCATTACTACTCGTGCTTATTGTCGTTCTCACTGGGAAAGACTTCGGGCCAATGCGGGCTGCCGAGCAACGAGCCATGCAGGAAGGCAAGCTGATAGCGGACGGAGCCCAGCCGCTGGTATCTGCGGACGTAACGGAAATCGAAGCCTCCTCGGGCACTCCATTAAGCATGCGCAATATGCTGATTCCGATGGGAGTTCTCACCGTAGCGGTTCCAGCAGGGCTCTACGCAACGGGATGGCTGGCAATTCGGCAGGCATCAACGTCTAAGCAAGGGAATTCGTCGCCGACGTTCCTTTCGATTCTGGAGAACGGCTCGGGATCGACCGCAGTTCTGTGGGGTGTTCTGCTGGCAATCTTTGTCGCTGCACTCCTCTACAGGGCACAGGGCATCATGCGTCTGGACGAGATGATGCGGTTTCTGCTGAAGGGTGTGGGAGGCCTGGTGCCCATGGCCATTCTGATTACGGGCGCATTTGCTCTGGGCGCCAGCTGTCGTGAACTGGGAACAGGTGCCTATGTCGCCGGGATCCTCGATCGCTCCGTCCTTCAGCCGCAGTGGTATCCTGCGGTGTTATTTTTGACCGGCTCGGTCATCGCGTTCGCTACCGGGACATCATGGGGAACGTTTGCCATCATGATTCCGATCGCTGTCCCGCTCATGACCGGGCACGAGCACCTGTTGCCGTTAGCGGTGGCAGGAGTTCTGGGCGGAGGAGTCTTCGGCGATCACTGCTCTCCTATTTCAGACACGAGTGTTGTCAGTTCCATGGCTTGTGCGAGCGATCACCTGGATCACGTGAAGTCGCAGTTGCCGTATGCTCTTCTTGTCGGTGTGATCGCTGCGGTTTGCTATGCGGTCGCGGGCTGGGTATTGGGAGAGTGATTCGTCGGCCCAAGGGGTCAGAACTTGTCGGAACTCAGGGCTTCCGACCGGCGCTCTCATTTCCACGCCCAGGTCAGTGTCCATTTGTTTGTATCATCAATCGCCTGCGCCACATAGCTGCGGCCAGTCGCGGACGGAGAATGGTCGTGGGCTTTTGATCTGGAGTGCGCCGGTCTTGACGGCGCTTTTTTGCCGGACTAACATTAATCGAACAGAAAAAGCTCATGGAAGCCGTAGCACTCCGCACGAAACTGCCTCTGCTGGTGATGCTTGTCCGCTCCATGGCAAGTTTCTGTGTCTTGGGGGTGTATCTTCAGCGTCGTGGCACGGGCCCTCATCACGGAGTTCGGTAATTGTCGGAACCGTAACCTTGGTGCTCGCCATTGCTGTTACTCAGCAACAACACGCTGCGCTGTCATCGGATGCCGCAGAGCCGACGTAGCCTTCTCCCTTGGTAACACTCGGCGCTCGCCGGGTGGCACCTTTGCAGGAAAACGGACGGGCGTCTTCATCGCTGACGGCGTTGATCGGTTCGATGAACTCGAAGCTGCCAGCGTAAGGGCCAGACTTGAACAAGTGATAAATCTTTTCACACACCGCCACGCGCACTCCGCGGGGGAACGTGTGGCCATCGTCATCGCTGACTTCGCTGAACGGACCTTTGTAGAGAATTGCATGGTTCTTGTCGATGCACGGGCCGTCTTTTCCTTTCCATGCCTGGACCGTGACCGAGCGGAAGTCGATGCTTTCGACCGTGCGCCATGGGGTGGACTCGAACTTAAGCAATTCGATGCCGTGGAAGCCTGCGTCTTCGAATGCTTTGAGGAATCCTTCCTCCGTCATCGCGCCGGAGATGCATCCGCTCCACAGTTCGGCATCCTGTTCGAGATGCTCGGGCACGGGTTCGTCGGCGACAATGTCGGAGATCACCGCACGGCCGCCGCGTTTCAGGACGCGAAAAATCTCTGAGAAAAGCTGACGTTTCGACTCGGGCTCCACCAAATTGAGCACGCAGTTGGAAACGACGACGTCGATGGAATCGTCAGCGATCAGGGGAGCCGTCGCACGCAGTTGGGCTGCCAGCTTTCCGGCTTCGAAATAGGCATCCGCGCCGCCGGCATTGGTGGCAGCCATCAGTTCCGAGTCGAAGCGCTCGATATCTAGAGCCAGGTCTTCGATGTGACCTTTGACGAAGGTGACGTTCGCATAGCCCGTGCGTTCCGCGATGATCGGGGCATTGCGACGTGCGACTTCCAGCATGGAATCCGTCATGTCCACTCCGATCACCTTGCCGTGTTCACCAACAACCTGCGAGGCGATAAAGCAGATTTTTCCGGTGCCCGAGCCGAGGTCGAGCACGGTCTCGCCGCGCTTGAGATACTTGGACGGGTCGCCGCAGCCGTAGTCCTTTTCGATCACTTCGGACGGGATGATCTCAAGATACTGGCGGTCGTATTCGACTGGGCAACAGAGGGCGGCTTCGGGTGCTTCGGCAGCGGAAGCGTATCGTTCTTTGACGGATTCTCGGTACATAATAGGTGAAAGTGTTAGAGTAAAGTGCCGCCGCAACTGGAGCCCGCGCCAGCCGTGCAGCCGAAGCAATGGGGGCCGGTCAATATGGGCATCTCGCGGAAGGAATGGAGGTCGAGTTCCCAGACAGGAAGTCCTTTTCCCGATCCGTTTTCCATGAGGCGCATGCCGAGCTGTTGATTGAAATCGCAATCGTAGACGTAACCTTCCCAATCGACGCTGATGGTATCGCGGCACATGAGTCCGTTGGTGGATGCTGGATTGAAATTCTGGACAAGCAGGGCCATGTATTCCTGTAGCTGGCCGTTGCGCTTGAGCCACGAGGAGAACCTGGATACCGGCATGTTGGTAATGGCGTAGAGCCGGTGGAACTGAATGCCGAAGTGCTCCATCAGCGCCTCTTTGTAGTCCGCTTCCAGCTCGGCCTCGTCGGGAGGCAGGCTGGCGCCTACAGGATTGTAGACAAGGTTTAAAGGCAGTCCGCCCTCGGTTCCGTAGCCCGTGGCATTGAGCAGCTGCAGAGCCTCGATACTGGAATCGAACACTCCCTCGCCGCGCTGTGCGGTGACATTGTCAGGCTGGTAACAGGGCATCGATGCGACGATTTCAACGCCCCGGTCGCGCATGAATTCGGGCAGATCCCGGTAGCCGTCTTCGAGCAAAATCGTGAGGTTGCAGCGATCCATGACGTGCCGCCCGTCCCTTGCCAGCTCATCGACCAGATAGCGAAAATCGGGGATCATTTCCGGGGCGCCGCCAGTCAAATCAATGGTCTGGATCTCTGTGCCCCGCACCCACTTGAGAATCTGATCCACGGTTCCACGGGTCATAATCTCCTTCCGTGACGGGCCTGCGTTCACGTGGCAGTGGACGCAGGTCAAATTACAAAGTTTCCCTACATTGATCTGCAGCACACGGGGTGCCGCGCGTTCTAATTTCAGCCCATGCCGGTCCAGCGCGCGCTGGAAGGAGGTGTCCGAACCGCTTTGCGGAGTGGTGGCGGTGGTAGGGTTATTGTTCGAGACCATTGAGTTACAGGTGCATGCTAGAGGCAAAGTCCGGGGTGTCTATTCCCTTTGAGTGCGTTTTTTCTGGATTGGGATGTCTGCGGCTAGCAGAAGATTCCCCGGCGGGTAAGCATTTTTTTGAATCCAAAAC